>CAYWFJ010000008.1:4311-33567 GCA_964458205.1 Microcaldota archaeon
CCAATCTGCTCATAGGACACAATTTCGGAAATCGCCTTCCTTTCGCGCACCCTTCTCTTTGCGCCCTTTTGCTCATAGCCGAAGCAGAGGAAAATCGGGTTGAAGTCTCGTGCAGACAGCCCGAGGATAAAGGGGGATTTTGACGGGTCGGGGGTTATTATGCAGCTGTCAATCCCCAGCGACTGGGCCTCGAATATCATGTTTGCGCCTGCCATCCCGGCTGACATGTAGCATTCCAGTATGCCTAAGATGCCTGGCTGCGCGCCGCTCATGTAGTCCTCCTGCCAATACTGGTCCCGTATTGCGATTGAGATTATCAGCGCAGGGTCGTTGTGCAGGTAGCCATAGAACGAGGTTTTCATCATGTCCGATATCCTTTTTTTGTCTTCAATCACTATGAACTGCCAAGGCTGGACATTCAAGGGGCTTGGCGTCCACCTCCCCGCCTCAAGTATCCTCTCAATGTCCTTCCCTTCCACTTTCCTGGCGGAAAACTCAAGCGTGCTTTTCCTTGCCTTGATGAGCGGAAGCAAATCGCTCTTCGATGCCACAAAACCACCTGCCAATCAGCATCTCAGGCAACATTTTAAACCCGCCAGCAGCCATTTTCCAAAAGGAGTCTGCGCTGGCGAGGAGACGAAGTTGTGCCGCAGCACAACGACGGATTTCGCCAGCAGGCGAAACCGAGACGGCGAGAGCAAAGCGAGACGCCGACGAGGAGAAGGAGCAACGCGGAGCGTTGCGACTGTTTTCGACCGAAGGTCGAAACCGAGTCGGCTATTCGACTCAGAAGGAGAATCGCCGACGAGGAGAGCGGCAGCTGCGCTGCCGCGATTTTGAGCCGCAGCTCAAAACCGAGGAGGTGTTCGAACGAAGTGAGAACGCCGACGAGGAGAGCCAGAACCAGCGTCGGTCAATGGCACTCCCTTGGCGCTTAAATCTCTGTGGGCATACCAATTTAATGGGGCTTGAAGACGACCCCCCTAAATAGGGCGTAAAATACCAGTCCAAAGCCGCCAGCAGCCAAAATCAACTCCAAAATTCCCGCTTTTATGGAGAATATCACTGCTCCAATAAAGAACAGCACAAAGGTTATTGCGCTAATTATCAGATAGCCGAAAAAATGCTCAACCAATTCACTCATAATACTCCCCCCATTAAATTTACTGGTTAGCTATTTTTATGTATTTGCTAAAGACTGCCAAAAACGTCTCAGCCGTCTTATTCAGCCAGTTAAAATATTCCTCCCAACTCTGAGACTCTTCAATATCGCCTTCCCTTGAAAGCTTAATCCTGCTTGCTTTTGAGCTTTCTAACTCCATCCATTCAAGCTTATGCCCTATTTCCTTCTCAATCGCGTCTTTAAACTTGGCAAGTGCGTGGTAAAGCTCTTTGTTCTTGCTGATGTATAACTCGCATCCAAAGACGTTTTTTTGCGTATTTATGGTTAAGGCTACATGTGCTTCGGAGCTTCCTACGCTAATGTTATACCAGTGATGTGGGCGCGGAGTTCTAAGACGCAGTTTTGTCTTGTTCTTAGTTGCGTATTCCTTAAACTTGTTCCAAAATTCAAGTTGCAATAGTTTGGTATCTGATAAATTGGCTTCGCCAACGGACTCCTTGACTGCCTTAGCCCAGTCATTCGGTCTTGACAATACATTGAATTTGGGCGCATAAGGCGATTCGCCTATTTGCCATAGCTCAACTTCTACTGCAAAGAAGTTGGTTTTTTCATCAGTGTGCTCATTTAGCCAGTCTATTGCGTGCCTGTGCTCCTCTCTCATCTCCCGTATAATCCAAATTATGTATTCTGCCTCATGTCCTGCGGCATAAGTAATCAGTTTTCCTAAATGGTCATGGTTTGTTGTTTCCAATTGATTTTCAATAATGATGCACTTGCCTGTGTTTTCCTCTTCTGCAAGAATGTCCACGTTAAAATTGCCAACTTTGGCTTCTGTCTGAACAAGCTTTATGTCTATTCCAATAGCTTCGCTTAGCAACTCCAAATTTTCAGTCTGTGCCAGCCAGTTAGTAAAATCGTGTGCTTCGTGCTTCCATTCTGTGCGTAAATCAATCTTTTTGAGTTTGCCAAGCATAGTCTCACCTCGCAGTCCAAAACTTCCAGTCGCTTCCAAGGTTTGCCTTGTCATAGCTGTAATTCTCGCTGCCATTATACCTGCAACTGCCTCCTTGTAAGACAACAATGCCGCCAAATAGCTCTTGCTTGCCTCTGCGTGCATTTTCCTTCTTGATATACTTTGCCAAGGCTTCTGCCTTTGGCTTTGCGTCTTCGGCGGTCCTGCCTTCCTTTGTGTCAAATATGCCAATTCTACCGTCTTTCATCATAAGAATAAAGTCTGGGTAAAACGCGTGCTCCAAACCGTCTTTTGTGTATTTTATCCCAAAGAATTTTGGCTCGCTCTCGCCGTTCTTATACCACCACTTAACCTCATTCTTTGGGTCTTCCAAGAGTGTAATAAACTCCTGCTCTGGCTTGCTTTGGGTCTTGACATAAGGAGGCTGCAAAATCGCCTTTTTGTAGTCTTTTTTCTCATATTTGCTGTTGTAGCTTTGGGATGGGCGCACATTCCAAGTACTTGCAATTATCTCCTTCTGCTCGTCAAGCTCATCCACAACTTGGCGCCGATACACATCCTTGGCTTCGTTAATGTAGTCTGTAATGATTTGGTTATTGCCTTCGCTCAGTGAGATTATCTCCGCTTTGGTCTCATCATCCACCTTTAGCACATCCCTAAAGAAGGCGTAAAGCAGTGTATTCTGTATTATCTCGCTTGACCTTGTAGGGGCGTAAGGCTTGCACATCTCACGGCAATAGAGGTCAAAACAATACTGCAATTCCGTGTCTTTCATGTTTACTGACAATTCGCCCTTATGCTCCACTATCTGGGGTTTGTCAAGCTTCTTTATTACACCGTCCACTATGATTTGGTTTACAAGCTCCTTGGGCTTCAGGTTAATCCTTGGCTTGACCAGTTCCTTCTTTGCGATATTAACAAATATCTTCCTAAATTCGCCTGAAAGCCTTGTCCTTTCCCTCTGTCTTTTCAGATAGATTGAAGGCAAGTCCACGTTAGTGTAAATCTCGCCGCGCCTTGACTCATAGACAGTAATATATTCCTTGGCTATATCTTGCGCAATTTCAACCTTTGGCAAGTTGGTAAATACATAGCCCTTATTCAATACCTCGTTTTCATAGTGCTTTAGCTCTGGCATCCTCATTATCCTGCCAACTGTCTGTATCGTAAAGACAAAACTCTTCATGTCCCTGAACAAGACGAGTATTGCCGCCCTTGGACAGTCCCACCCCAAGGCAATTGCCTGCTTGAATAGCAAAACCTCAACTTCATTGTCTGGCTTTTCTATGTTTTCAAGGTTTACTTTGTCTTCTGCATCAGAAAGCCAGATAGCAAGCTTGCGGTTTTGGACAGTAATGCCAAACTTGTTTTTCAAAAGTGTTTCAATCTCTTCTTTCTTGTCCAAAACACCTGTCTTTCGGTCAGGCAACTGGATAAGCATAAGTGGGTTAATGTTTGCGCCTTCCTTCTTGTAGGCTTCCAACAAGTCATGCCGCCTTTTCAGGGCGCATTTTATCACTAACTCGTCCACGCTTTCAGAGCCAACCTTGTCCTTGTCAATTTCAGGGTTAATGGCAATTTCCCTCTTTATCATGCCTTCTGAAATAACGTCCTCCAAGTGCACTTTTACCTTCTCATCCTCGTTTTTGATTAAGGGCGTGGCTGAGACTTCAATTGTAATCTTGGGGTTAATCGTCTCTTCTACTATCTGTATTGATTTCTCAGAAGGCGCGGCATAATGGCTCTCATCAATTACAAGGACAATCTCTCTGCCGTCTTCCTTTGTGTTTTCCACCACCTTTGATAGGTTATTATCGTGCTCATTGTCCCTGACGTAAATATTGCCTTCCTTGTTTATGCTTTCCCAGTTCAAAAACAGTATCTCGTTTTCGCCTATCTGCTTGTCATTCAAATCCTCAAAATCAGAGCATTGCATAATTCGCGTGTGCTCAAAGTATCTGGCAAGCTTGTCCTTGCTCTGGCTGTGCAGTTGGTGGACAGATATCCAAATAAATGCAAATTTCTTGCTATCATCCCTGTGCAGGACAAGGCGCTTCAAAAATTCCGCCATCATTATTGTCTTTCCTGCGCCCGTTGGGGCTTCAAAGACAACGGTCTTGTCCTCGTCGTATTTTAGAAGGTTATTTACCTTGTCCTTCAGCTCTTCCACATACTTTTCTTGGTAATTTCTAAGCGTTATCATCCTTAAACACCCGTCTATAAACATGCAAAATTGCCTCTGGTATTGGACAGAGGCTAACCCTGCCTTTTAGCTCCTTAAACTCCCTTTCTGGCACTGTGTCGTCCAAGGAGAAGACATAAACATTAAACTTGCCGTCTATCTTTTTGGCTTCCTTTACAAAGCCATCTATTGCCTCGGACTCAAAGACTATTCCGAGGTAAGTCTTGGCATTTTTGAATATCTTGAATTGCCCCCCGTCTTTTATCAGGTTAAAGGCATTTTCCTTTAGGCAAATCATCTCTGTAGACTTATCCACTATCTTCTTCTTGTTCTTGGCAGTCGGTGCACTTTCCACAAAGTCGGTTTTGAAGTATCTTAAATTACCGCCCAAGTCTCCTACTTTTTCGCCATTTAGGGCTTTGTATCCCTTAATTACCTTCTCAATGCGCGGATAACAAACATCTGTGCAGATATTTGCCTCGTTATTTGTACAAAGTATAAACTTTCTACTGCCGCCGTCTTCTTTGTTAAGCTCCAAAACAGCGTGCCCAGTTGTGCCTGAGCCTGCAAAAAAGTCAAGAACGTTGCCATCCTTTTCGCATCCTAAATGAATTATCCTTTTTAGAAGTTGCACAGGTTTGGGGTTGTTAAACAGTTTACTCCCCAGTATATTTTCCAATTCATTTGTGCCATCTGTAGTAGTGCCAGCATCGTCCCACCACGTAGTAGGTGTCAATCCCTTCTCCTTTACCTCGTTATAAAAGCGTTTTTTCTGAGGTTTACTCTTTCCATTTTTTCCAAAAATTATTCGGTTTTCCTTAAGCAAGCGAAGATATTCCTCTTCCATTACTGCCCAGTGCCTTCCTTTTGGGGGATAGAACACCTCGCCTGTATTTGGATTTTTTATTGGGTAAGATAGATTTTTCCTTATTTGTGCCGCATCAATTGGGTCGGCAGTCCAAGCTCCGCGCGGGTCATTGTCTGGATTTGAAAATTTAGACTCGTCAAGTAAATACCTAATTCTACCCTTATTTTTCTGCAATCTAGCTTTGTCTTTTGCATAAAACAGCAAATAATGATGATTTTGAGATACAATTGCATCGTTGCTTACTGATTTCCTTGCTTCCCAAACAATTGTTGCAACGTGGTTATTTTCATAAAAAATTTCATCACACAATACTTTTAGTTGTGCATATTCATTGTCATCAATTGTTATGAATATCAGTCCGTCTTTATTCAGTAGCGTTTTTGCCAGTGCTAAACGTTTTTCCATAAATGAAAGCCATTTACTATGCCTATATGCATCCGTTTTATCTACAAAAACATCATTATACTTGAAATCCTTGTTTCCAGTATTATACGGCGGGTCAATAAAAATAAGGTCAATTTGACCCTCATGTGTAAAATTCAGAGTTGCCAAAGCATGATAGTTATCGCCTTCAATAAGGACATTATAATCTGCATACTTATCTGTGGTAATTATCTTGTCCTTAACTTCTTTCAAAACTGGAAATTTCGCCTCCGCCTCCTTGAAAACCTCTTTATTTTGTATGCCTTCCCAGTTTAGGTAATAGTCAAAGACTTCTTTCGTCTTGTCTTTCTCCCAGATTAAACCATAGGTCTTTTGTTTACGCAGTGAATCTATTTCTTCCTGATAATCCTTCTCGTTCCAGCCTTCGTAATTGGGTTTTTTAACCATCAAAACGCCCCTTCCCACGGCATACCCTGTTTATTTTGGCAGGGTTAATATTCGTTTTGTGTAAAAAGCGGGCAATAAACGGTTTAGGGAGAAAAAAGTGGTTCAGGCACACTGTTCCAAACCATGCTGAGTGAGAAACCCCTCAGTAGTTGACTTTCTTGATAATAAGCTTCCCGTCATCATGGACTTCAATGCCGACATACTCTCCATTTTTCCAATGAAGGAGGGCTATCTCTTTGGTGAGGATAAGTCCGGCTCCGCCGCCAACTCTTGCTAGCTTTCTTATCCTCTTCTCAAGAATTGCCATGGAGAAAGATGCTAGTTTTTTGCATATAAACACTAACTAGAGATTATGCATAATCTATAGTTTTATAAAATCCCGATGTTATATTGTGGCGGTGGTGTAGTGGCTACTTCATACAAGCTCCTCTATATCGGCGCGTGCATACTCGCCATCTTGTTTTTGGGATATATGATTGGAGGCAGTAATCTGCTTAAGATTGGAAACAAAACCTATACTGCGCCACCGTATGAAACCTGCTTAACTCTGACGGATTTATCCCCTAATTTTATCAGTTCTTTAACTGGCGCCACAACTACAAGCGATTACACTGACCTTATACCTATTGAGGATTTCCAGAAATTCGGATTTAAGGAAGGATATCGGTGCATGTTTCAAGCAAATATCAGCGATATTGATGCAATAAAGACACAAAAACCCTATATTGTCTCCACCACAATCACAGTATTTGAAAGTCCTGCAAAGGCGTCAGAGTATCTAAATTACAATATCTCAAATTCAAAATATTTTGAGAAATATTCGTCGGGGAATAAATTAACCTCGTTAAACGAGATAAATGTTGAGAATATTGGGGACGAAACACGCGGATATCATGCAACTTTTGTTCTGGAAAACCGAGATAATCTAGCATTAACATCTACGGGTCTCCAAATTCGTAAGGGAAATTATGTTATTTCTATTGAGGCTATCTCCTATGACTCACATGGACTTAAGGAAGAGGTGTTACGACTTGGAAAAATTGTCCTTCAGAGAATAAATTAACCTAGTCCAAGCTGTTTTTTCCTTTCGGCTATTTCTTTCTCCTGCCGCGCAAGCTCCGCCGCCTCTTCAAGTATGTGCACTTCGCTCTCTTTTCTGTATTTGTGGCAGAATTTCAGGTATTTGGCTATTCCGTCCGTGTTTGCAAGCTTGTCCTCCATAAAGCCATGGGGTTTTTGAGTGTAAAGCAGTAGTCCCTTCCGCCTTATTCCCGCCTTTTCAGCCTCCAAAACCATCTCTGCAAATAGCTCAGGCTTCAGGTAAACCTTAATGCAAACAGAATTTCCCTTAACCATAGTAGTCCCTCACCTTGTTTAAAGTAGTCCCATTTTCAATATTGCAAAAATGAATAGCCGCAACAGCCTCATTACTTGCCAAAATTGTCTTTCTGCTCATATTCGCCATCCCCTTTGCCTCAAAAAGCGCAATATTTCAGTTGTTCCTTCCAAATTTTTGGCTGAAGACTCTGCTAAAATACGGTTTTCACCCTCCATAAGCCCCAATTGCGCCTTCAAATTCTCCTGAAAAGCAGCAGTGTCTTGCTTAATTGAGTGTATTTCAGCTTCTACGCGCTCAATTTTGGCTTTTACGCCCCTAAACTCCTTCGGGTATTGAGTAAATAGGTAATCTGCGCCAATAGCTCCTTCTGCACTTTCCTGCCCAGTAAATTCGGGCTTGTTTGCATGGCTTTTGTCAAAAACAAGCCCTATTTTTTGGCTTGTTGGCTTTCCAGCCTCGTTTTTCAAGTATTTTTCAAGCTTTTTGTCCTCCAAAACAAAATGCCCGCGCTCCAAATCAAGTGGATGGGCAGTATTTATGGGCGTAAGCGCGATTTTCTGCCAGTTGCTAAATGCCCTTCTTGCCAAATCCGCCCTGTTCCATGCCTCGCTTATGGTTTTTTCTGCCCCGTTTTGCTTTCCGACTGCCACCCATACCTCCAAAGTGCGCCTGTTTGCTACAATATTGACGCCTTTGTAGTTTTTCCATATGCGTTTTGTCCAGTTGCTTCTCATTTTGACCTCTTTTGTGGGGCTTCTTTGGGGTATTCCTTCCATTTTGAAGCTCCACAATAGCTTATGCGCAGATACATGCAGCCCGTTTTTCGTCGTAATTCCACGGGGTAGTGGAATTTCCAGATTTTTTGGCTTTTTTTCTACGTCGTGAGGTGATTTTTGGATTTCGTCGTTATTTCCACAGGTGTGGAAAAATGCGTCTTTTTGCCCACCCCCCGCCTCCTGCGCATCTGCCATAGAAAACGCCCTACTCTTTCTTTTGCTTAGGTTCAGGCAAGCCAATTGTGAGCGTGCCGTCTTCATTTTGGGACACTGGCAAGCTCGTTTCCTTGCAGTATTCGTAAATTCCAAGCAACCTGCCTTTCAATTCTGTGCTCTCATCCATACAATCGCCTGCTTAACATAACATACCTTATGTATGGTCAGATAATCTTATAAACCCTACATACTATATGGTATGTGTGGCTTGCATGGCAACAAAAACAGTTTCTTGGATAAACTCGGAAAGCAGAAGCAACGTCTTCTTTGAAATTGTCAGGGGCAACAATACGCTTTACTCAATTTCCAAGGGGCTTGACGTTTATCCAAACAGCGTACAGCAGCACCTTAACTTTTTCCTCAAAGAGAAAATCATAACCAAGGCAAAAAAAGAAGGCAAGCGCGGCAAGGTGGAATATCAAATAAACTGGGCAATTCTCGCCTCAACCTGCCTTGACCAAGATATTTCATCTCTCAGGGACTCAATCAGTAAAACGCCGCCAATCAAGGAAAGCAAGGCGTTTTTTGACCCGCGTCCCCAAATACTCAAAGAATTGCTCAAAGTGCGCGTTAACCCCAAATTTGCCGAGTTTGTCAAGTGGTTTTTCACAGTAATGGTCAAGCAGCACTATCATCTTGAATATCGCACAGTAAGGCGCGTTTTTGATATGCTCTTTGACCGCCAGTTTAACCGCTTCTTTACTGAAAACCCTAAATACGCCTTCCTGCTGCCCCTAAGGACGGTTAAATCCGTCAATGACCACCATGAGCAGGTTTTCAGGTTCATTGACCTTAATTTCAAGCCTTAAAGCTTGCGCCTGTAAAGCTCTTTTTTCTCCATGTCCGAGATATAGCGCAATAATTTCTTCTGGTTATTTTCAAGTGTTTTTATTCTGTCTTCAAGGATAATTGTCTTGTTTACTACTTTGCCCTCTTTAGTATGCCCACATCTGCCGCAGTAATTCTGAGCCAATGGGGTTTTTTCTTGGCATTGGGGGCAAATCCAATCAGTAATTATCTGCTTTTCTTCATCGGGCTTCGCCTTGCCGTATGTTCGCAGAAGCGCCCTCTTCGCATGTTCGCCATTAAGATGCAAGTAAGTCCGTGGCATATCTGAGCCAATCCTCCAACCAAAAAGCAGGCATAATATTTGTTCAGTCATCCCAGACTCAGCCGCAAGCTCCGTTGCTCTGCTGTGCCTAAAGTTGTGTGGATTAATCGGTTTTGTAAAAGGCGGTATGCCTTTTTTTCGCCTATGTGCATTTAGCCTTTCTACAATTTCCCTCAGCCTTTTTGCTATGCCCCCCTGCGTCAATGGCTTCTTCGTGTCAATGCTGAGCCAAAGCGGGGCGTCGTCGTCCTTTATTGGATGGTCATTAATCCAAGCCAGCACAAATTTTGTGGCTTCTACTACTGCCGTTTCTCTTTCGCCTGTCTTCCCAGCAGGCACATGAATATCCAGTCCTTCCTCAGTCTGTTTTATATCGGATTTTTTCAATTGGACAAACTCGCCGTTTCTCATGCCGCTTTCAAAAAGAAGCCAAAGCATAGCCTTGTCCATCGTGTTGCCAAAACGAGTCATTGCCCTTATTTCTTCCCGTGTTAAAACTGCTTTGTCAAGCCGTTTATCTGCCGCTTTGATTTGATGCCTGATAAGCAACTTTACCTCTTTGTCTGCGTATTCCACCGACCTCTCCTTGTTATGCACAAAATTGTAAAGGCTTCCAAGCTGCCGTTTAACGTCTTTCTTTGTAATGGCGCTGTATTGCTGTTTATCGCCGTTTATCTTGCTAACAGCCTGTTTAAGCCCGTCAAAATCCTTTACCATGGCGCTTAGGCTCATACCTGTCATATAGTGCGCTGAGGCAAAATCTGACCTATATTTCTCTATGCGCCTCTCGCCTATTTGGCGTGCCACGGCATCGTCCGCGAATTTCAGAAATAGTGTCTTGTCTGCATCAGTCATCCACTTGCTCTCTGCGAGCCGTTCTTTCCAGTCTTTCATAGAGATTTATACGTCAGTAATGTATTTAACCTTTACTAAAAATAAAACGCCGACGAGGAGATTTGAACTCCTAAGCCCCGAAGGGCACTAGATTTCACGCCATCTTGCCACCAGGCAAGCATGGGCTCAAGTCTAGCGCGATACCAGATTCTGCCACGTCGGCATGTTCATTTCGCCGCAGCGAAATGGGCAGATGGGCAGAACCGCAGTTCTGCCAGATGTTCAACTGCCCGAAGGCAGCTGGACGTGAGGATAGGGCAAGAAGGGTTTAAAACGATTGGGCGGTGCAGCCTCCGGATTCGCAGTTTTGCCAAGCTTTAAATAGCCTTCAGGCAATAGATTTTCAGGGGTTGAAATCATGTTCTTATTGGTGGGTCCAAAAAATGCGATGCCGCACAAAGGCAGCGGAGGCGGCACCAAGATGATAATCCTGATGTAGCTCCGGGCATTTCCTTTTCATTCTTCTTTTTTCCGCTTCTTTTCGGCGCTTTTCCCCGCACTTATGCGCCCCCGCGCCCTCAGCCAGGCTGCGAGTTTCCTTATCATGTAAAATGCGAGGCAGAACACCGCAAGCGCGGCAAGGTCAAAAACCGGCACATCCCCGCCAAGCGCGCTCGCCCTTACCGCCATTGCGGAATAGAAGAACGGGATGAAAGGCGTGAATGCCGAGAACGGCTCGTTCAGCGTGTGCTGCGGCCACATGGCGCCGCCCGAGCTTATCATGAACACTGCAAGAAGGCTCAGTATCGGCGACATTATCTGCAGATGCTCCGATGTGAAAATGTCCCCTATGAGATAAGCGATTGCGCGCGTCATCATGAGGAACGTCAGGGAGATAGCAAGCATTATGAAGAACAGCGCTTCCGCCCCGCCCCGTGCCGGGAAGCCCATCGCAAGGTAAGCCGCAAGCAATATGGCTGCCTGCGCAACGCAGAAGACGACTGACGGGTGCACTGCCCTCTTTGCCCGGGTCAATGCGCAGAAAACATACGCGGACGCGCTTCCGAAAAACAGGCCGAGCACCACAAACGCGGTCGCGAAAAAGGTCCCGTAGTTGGTCTTGTTTGATTCGTACGTCTTGAGCCTTATTTCCGGCATCTGCATGGCGTATTCGGAAGCATCGGAAAGCGACTTGCCTATCGTGTTTTCCTTCATGGAAATGAGGGAAAGCCCCCGCGAAATCTTTGCCTGCCCTGCGGAAATCTTCCCTTCGCCTTCAGATATCTGCGAAAGCGACAGGGCGAGTTCGCCGTTCCCGCCCGACAGCTTCACCTGCGCGCCATGGATGAGGAAAATCGCCTGCTCAAGCCGCCCTGCCCCATTGGCTGCGGCCCAAATCCCGTCCTGCAAGGCCGCGCTTCCGGCATAAAGCTGCCCTGCGCCGCTGTCAATGGCGGAAAGCCCGCTGCCTTCCAGCGCGGAGTAGTTCCTGGCTGCAGATAAAGCGGACATGAGCTGCGTTTTCGAGGCGCTGTCCGGAAGGCCTTCTGCAATCGTTGACGACTGGTTTATTGCGGCATTGAGCGCCGCATGCACGGTTTTTGCCTGCGCCGTGCCAGTCTTGATAGTTGCAATGCCATCGGTAATCCGCGTGCTCCCGTTCCCGAGCGTTATGAGCCCAACCCTTAGCGAATCGGCCGAATAGCCAACTGTCTTAAGGCTCGATGACACGGCCTTCCCTGAGAAGCCAAGCTCATACGATGCGCCTGCCGCAGCCGCAGAATACACTGATGCGCCGGCTGAGCCTGCTGCCAGTCTTCCGCTTGCCTCCGACGCCGCCCCCAATTGCCCAGATGAAAGCCTTTCCTGCGTCGAGGCGGCGGAAAGCCCCTCGCCGATGGCTTGGCTTGCGCCTTCCCGGTATTTTGCGTTTATCCTTTCTGTGAGGGCGGAAAACGTGGGCATCAGAACGCGCGTCACTATGTAGCTTTGCTGCCCGTCCACCAATAGCACAAGCTCGGCGTCCTCGCCACGTTCCAGCCTCTCTGAAAATCCGTCAGGTATGACTATCGCAGCCCATTCTTTTCCCGCTTGTATGCTTGCCTGCGCATACTCATAACTGGTGCGCCTAAACTGGTACAGGTTCGTCCCAAGGATTGAGCCTTCAATCTGCGCGGCGGTTTCCCCTCCGTCCATATTGACTAGGAGCACAGGGGTGTTTTTCATGTTGTCCAGCGGCTGGTAGAACGCGCCGACATACAGCACGAACACCAGCGAGGGTATCAGAAGCAGCCCTGCTGCCTCCGGCAGCTTCCCCGAGAAATGCGCGGCTTCATCTGCGACAAACGCAGTCTCCCGCCTGGCAAGGGAGGCAAGCGCGCCTATTGCTTCCTGCGCAGCATGAAATAGAGAATCGCCAGCATGCATATTCCCACCCCCACCAGCCACAGGTTCGCATTCCCGTCCGCAAAGGCGGCTTCGGAATCGAACACTTTCGAGAAGCTCTCCTTGCCTTCAGCCCACTTCGCTTCCACGCTCACAGGGTATTCGCCGGGCTTTTTCACCTCGAGCTCGAACACGGCGGTCTTCTCATTGCCGCTTTCCATATCTCCTAGATATATCACGTCCGGCGCATTCACCGCCGGATTGGAGAGGATGGATAGCGTGACCCGCTCCGCTTTCGCGCCAAGATTGGTCACCAGCACGCAGTAATAGTCCTTGCCAGCATAGTGCCCGCCGCTTTCCTTCGCAAGCACGGTCATTTTCGCATGCGGGCGCGCATCAATCCTCACATTAAGGGGGACCGCATAGGAAATCTCATCCGAGCTGAGGCTGAAAATCACCTCTTCGTTCCCTTTCTTGCAGTTCGCATAGGCGGGGCTTTGCATTGTTGCATTGCCCGAAACCGTTGCAAAATAGGCAAGCGGCTTCTCAAACGATATGCAGTCCGAATAGAGGCTCGCCTGCACGTTGTTCAGGCCGTTTGCGGCAAAATCAACCTCAAAGCCCCCGTTCTCGCCCGCGTAGAGCAAGGGTGTTGCGGTGAAGTTGCTCATCGAATAGTCCTTGATGCGGATGGCAACGCTTGCGCCATGCCTTTCAATCTCGCTTTGGGAAAAGCCGCTTGACTCGTTGTAGGCAAACCGCGAGGAGCCATCCTCCCACAGGACGCTTATCACCTTCACGCCTGAGGTCGCATTGGATTTTATTGGGAAGCGGAATTCCTGCAAACCGTATGAGGGCATCGTCGCGCTAAGGTTCACGCATTCAAGCCCCTCCGGGCAGTCAAGGTATATCCTGACGTGCTCGGCGGCATAGTCCTGGTCATTTTTGAAGGTGAGATAAAGGTCAAAGTCCTGGTGCGGGTGCGGCTCCGGGTCAACTCGGTAGGACATCATGTGGATGTTTGCAGGGTAAAGCGCGCCTGCGAAAAGCGCGATGAACGCAAGCATCCCGATGCATCTATTCATCATCGAAATCACCCTCAATGAGCGCAACCATGAACGAGCGCAGCTGCGGGTTCTTGAAATAGCCCGATATCTTCCTCAAGTATTTCTTCCCTGCCGCTGTCATGGCATATTCATACGTGAGCCTGCGGCTTGCCCCCTTCGCCTTTTTCTTGGTGAGCATCCCTTCCTTCAGCAGGCCGTTTATTATCGGGTAGAACGAGCCTGCGCTCCAGGCTGCAAGGACCATGTCCTTGGCGTCGCGCATCAGCCTATAGCCGCTCTTTGGCGTGTGCCTGCAGGAATACAGGATATACGCGCTGGTCAGCGCCCTGCCTATGGTTGAGGATAGTTTTCTCATGGGTCTTCTTGTGCGGCAAAGTTCTTTTAAATATATCTGTTTTAGATATATCTAATGGGGCTGCGCTTTTAGCTGGCCCTGTTTCTTCCTCGGCATATTCACTGCCCCTGTCTTCTGCTAAACCAGGAATCCCCGGGAGTTTTCCATATTATCCGCTTTCAGCGAATTCTGGAGAATTCTTTCATCGCTACAGCAGGAATCCCCAAGAATTCTCCATATTCCCTACTCCGTTTTCAAGCACGATTTCCTCGCCGCCTTCAAGCTTTGCCACCAGCTTCCGCATCACCGCAGGGTACTCATTGTAGAAAAACTTCGAATTTGCGGGCAGGAACGCCACGTTCTTCTCGAATTTCCAGCAGGCATGCGCGTAGCCTTCCGCCTCCGCCTCTATGGAAAAGCCTTTTCCGCCCCCCCTTATTCCATGCGCCCAGCATCCTGGCGCTTCTGTTTTCCTGGGCCTCACCGACAGTTTCTTCCCCTCATACAGCTTTCCCGAAGGCGCATGGTAAAGCATTATGTCATTGTTCGCTGGAAGAAGCGGCGAGGAGAGGCTTGCGCCTTCCCAAAGGTTGCCTGCGAAAGTCGCTTTCCCCACATAGGGCTGCATATAGGTGAAAAAGCTGCCATCAGAAAAGTGGTACAGCCCCCAGTACCATTGCGGCGGAGGCGCGGCGAGGAGTATTTTCTGGAAATAGGCGGTGCCGGTTATCTTCTCTTTCCTGCCATCAGCGGAAATCATGCTCCCCCCAAGTTCGGTTATCTCAAGCCGGGTGCCCTCTATTTCCATTCCAAACGGCAGCGTGCTCTTCCCATAAGTCGGCCCGACTGCCGGATGCGAGTCGGTTTTCCTTGCCCTGAATTCAAGCTTCATGCCCTGCGATTCTATTTTTGTGACATATTCATCCCCTTCAAGACAGAACGAGCTTGGCGTTTCACCAGGCGCCACGAGCGTTTTTTTCGCAGGGTCGAGTTTCAGCACGGAATTCTCAAGCACAAAGTCCTCATGCATCCTCTCCCCGTCAAAATACCATGCCGCTGCTGCGCCGTTCATCTCAAACGCGCCGTTTTTCCCATCAATGCGGAGCGGAAGCCTTATGTCAAGCGGGTTGCACCTTATCCTCTTGTCATTCTTGACAGACCAAAGAATCATCAGCTGCCTACTCTTTCCCGTCTTCGCAGTCCCCTTGTCATGGATGAAAAAGAGCCAGAACCACCACAGCCACGCGCCTTTCTGCATTGGCTGCTTCGGGGGGCTCCAGATGCCATTTATGCGTTCCATCTCGCCGTCCATGCTACGCTTTTTTAAGAGAATAGTTTATATTTGGAGCGAACGTTCCAGTTTGTTCCGGATGTGCTTTGGATGGAAAACGCCTCAGATGAAACGGTATACGACGCAATAATCGCTGGCGCGGGCCCTTCTGGCGCATCCGCCGCGCTTTTCCTGGCCAAAGAGGGCAGGAAAGTGCTCCTCTTGGACAAATCAGATTTTCCCCGCGAAAAGGTGTGCGGCGATGCGTTCTCCGGCAAATCCATCGGGGTAATGCGCGAACTCGGGCTTTTGCATTTCATAGAAAAGCACCCGCACGGGATAGTGCGCGGGGTGCGCATGGTTTCCCCGGATGGCAAGTCGGTTTCAGTGCCATTTCCTAATGCGGACGGCATGGATTTCGCGGGCTACACCATAGCAAGGATAAACACCGACAACATCCTTTTCCAGTCCGCCAGTGCAAATCCGAACATAAAGGCAATCACGGGCTTCCAGGTCCAAGGGCTCACCAAAGATTCAAGCGGCGCGGTCTGCGGAGTGGAGGGAACGGGCAAGGGCGGCGCAAAAGCATCCTTCAAATCCCGTGTCGTGGTCGGAGCGGACGGCGCGGCTTCTGCGGTTTCCCGCCTCGCAGGGCTTCCGAACCAGCCGATAGGGCACGTTTACTCCGCAATCCGAGGCTATTGGGACGGCGTGGAAGGGCTCACCGGGGACATCGAGCTTTATTTCATCGACGGCGTGCTGCCGGGCTATTTATGGGTCTTCCCGATGGGCGGGCGGAGGGCGAATGTGGGCTTGGGGATACTCTCCTCCGACCTGAAAACGCGCAAGCATCCGAATGCCCTCCTGCAGGAAGCGCTTTCAAACAACAGGCTCCTTGCCCCGCGCTTCAAGAATGCAACGCAGGACGGGAAAATCGGAGGCTGGTCCATACCGCTTGGCTCATATCGGAAAAAACCAATCGGCAACGGCTGGCTCCTGGTGGGCGATGCGGCATCCCTGGTCGACCCGTTCTCCGGGGAAGGCATGGGCAACGCGCTATCCTCCGGGAAGTTTGCCGCGCAGGCAATAAGCGAAGCGCTCTCAGCAGTGCCTGGCGCCGCGCCCCTTCCGGCCGATTCGCTTTCGAATTACCCAAAAATGCTCGATGCCCATCTTCGCCCGGAAATGGTGGATTCCTACCGCCTCCAGCGGCTTTCCCGCTCCCGCTTCCTCCTGAACCTGTTCATAGGCAAAGCGGCAACCAAGCCCGAGGCGCGCCAGATGGTAATCAACATGCTTTCCTCTGATGAAGAAAAAAAGAAAGTGGAGTCTCCGCTCTTCTTCCTCAAGCTGCTCCTCCCATAGCCTTCAGAATCAGAGCCCTTCCACGAATATTTCCTTTTCGGCATTCCAGTCGAGCGCAAAAGGCACGTCAAGCTTCGCAGAAACCTTCCAGATGTGTATGAGGTTGTCGTGCCCGAATTCGTGGCTGGTTGGCGGCGCGTTTTTCGGCAGTGCGAAGGACGCCTCATAATCCCCCTCAAGGAATTCCCCTTCGCCGCACACCTTTTTCTCCTGCTCGAAAAACACCCTGGTGCGCTCCTCAGTCCTGGTCTCCATATGCGAGCTATATGGTATGCTCATCTCCCTGTCGCGGTCATGGTCATAGCGGTCCATCACCACGGAGGTTTTCACCAGCTTCCTTTCCCTGCAGGCAAGCCTCACATATATCCCGCGCGCCTTCGTCCTCTTGCCAAGCCTCAGCCTTACGGTAACCTTGACCGTGCCTCCGGCAGAATAAGGGCCCCTGTCGGTTTCGATGGAGAGCATGGGAAGGAAAAATCAGGGATTCTCGACGGTCGCGTCGCCGTTCACCACGCACTGGCAGGCAAGCCGCTGGTTTTGCTTTGCGCCGAAACCCTCCAGCGTCGCCTTCTCATTGTCGGTCATCGGCCCGAGGTTCTCCGCGCCCTTGACGACATTGACGAGGCAGCTCATGCACACGCCCGCCTTGCAGGAAAACGGGATGCTCGCGCCCGCGTCCTCCGCAGCCTGGGTGAGCGATGTCCCCTTCGGAACCTCTATCTCCTTTCCGTCGCTTTTGAAAATTATTTTCGGCATTGAAATCCCCCAGCCTCATTGCGACAAAAACATTTATATTGCTCCCGAAGCCCCGGCATGGCGCGCCCAGGACGCCACATATTAAAAACAGGGGCGGGAAATTAACATCGGTGGTTTTCATGGCATCCAATCTCCCAAGCAGGTTTTCAAAGCCGGAATCGTCCGGTTTTGGGGGCTATCCCCAATCCGGCGGCGCCCAGCCCCCCGCAGTCCCTCCCTCGTTTTCCAAGCCGGCAGGCTCCGACAGCTCTTCCGCGCTGCTCTTCATTAGCATTCTTGCGCTGGCGGTATCGCTCGCATCATTCTACGGCACATTTTTTGCGGAAAAGCCCCTCACGCAGGGGCAGAAGGAGGCGATATTGGGCGTGACAAGCGAGCTTCGCGCTCTCCAGGACCGCGACATCACGCTCTCGGCGCCCGTCCAGACCACGGTTTCGCTTGACAAGCAGTATCCGATAAAGGACCTTTTCCCAGAAACATTCAACATGCCCCTCTCGTTTGAGATACCCATCGACACCCAGCTTGTCGGGCTTGGCACCACGGGGCAGCCGATTGCATTCAGGGTGCAGGAAAACGTCCCCATAAAGGTGTCCATTCCGATATCAAGCGCAACGGCTTTCGGCAACAACACCATACGGATAAAGAAAGAGCTGCCGGTTGACGCGCGCTTCACGTCGTCCGTGAAGGTCCGTGCGGTCTACGGGACGCAGATAAACGGCATGATTGACGCGCTTGAGAAGCTTGCAGGCGAATCGCCCTCTTCGAATTAGCCAAACGCTAAGCGCTTTCTGCAGCGGTTATATCAGCCGCGCCGCTGCCATCTTTCCATTCTTTTTTCCATCCGCCTATCCTCACCCTTTTCTCAAAAAAAGGCGCCCAAGCTACGAAGGTTTCCCCTTCCCCGCCCTCAAGATGCGCGCTCACAACCGGCTTCATTTTCTTAAGCCTCTCCACAAAGGAAGAATCAAACCTTTTGCATAAGTCGCCCTCGACGAGCCCTTCTGCGGCAACCGCAACAACATAGCTCTCAAAATATCCGCACTGCTCGTCAAGAAGCGCGCTTCCTGCCCTCCAAATAGGCGCAAAGCTCCGTATCCCAAGCTCCTCTGCAATCCTGTCCACCCGCTCTTTCTGGTATTCGCTTTCAATCGCGCCCGCAGCGACGCCGTCCACGTCCATCCCTGCAAGCGCCAGCTTCATCGATGCAAGCTCGTCTTTTTCGCTCCCGCCAGCCGCTTTAACTATCCTGATGGGCAATCCAATCGCCTGTGCCGCAAGCTCGCACCATTTCACATTGGGGTGGTGGAACATGGTCGAGTATTCCGCAGGCTCGATGGTGAGAAGCTCGACGTCCCAGCCTGAGTAAAGGCAGCAAAAGGCGGCAAAGGCGGAGTCCTTGCCTCCGGAAAACAAGACTGCGACTTTCATATAAAACACACAACAAGTTGCCAACTCCGGCGGGAGTTGACGATACAGTCGAGCGGAGCGCCGCTCGACTTATTTCCGTTTCGCTGTTGCGAAATGAAAATGGACTGGACGGGATTTGAACCCATGGCCTCGTCGTTGCGAACGACGCGCTCTACCGCTGAGCTACCAGCCCGACTGCTAGGGGGAATTGCCATTGAAGGATTTAAAAACACGACGGAAGCAAGCTCCCGCCCTTCCACCGATAAAAAAACTTTCCGGCGCCCCGATCAAGAGGGGGCTTGCCCGAAGGCGCCGTTCCCTTCAAACAAAAAAACCTACAGGTAGTTGAGCGCGTCCATCGACATTGCCTTCTGCGCGACGTGCTCTTCCCTCGCGCCTGCCCCTGCGCCGAGGTACGGGTTCTTTATCCCCGTGACTATCGATGTGACGGTTATGCCGTCGCCGAGGCTCGGGTCAAGGCGGGCGCCTATCTTCACATCCGCGTTCATGTCGAAGCTCTGTGAAATCTTCTCGCCGATGTCTATCCCTTCCCCAAGGGTAAGCCCGGTCCCTCCGTTGATGTGCAGAAGCGCGCCCTTCGCGCCCTCGTAGCTTGCATCCAGGAGCGGGTGCTCCATGGTGTTCCTCACGACCTGCTCAATCCTGTCTGTCCCGTGCCCTTCGCCCATCGAAATGAGCGCGAAGCCCTTGCTTTCCATCACGGACTTGACATCCGCAAAGTCGATGTTCATGAGCGACGGGAGCATGATGGTGTCCGATATGCCGGTTATCGCCTTCCCGGTAATGGCATCCGCAAGGTTGAACGCTTCCGCAATCGGGAGGTTCGGCACATAGCCGACCAGCCTGTCGTTCTCAATCACTATGACCGTGTCCGATTTTGCGGCGAGGCGCTCCAAGCCCCACTTCGCCTTCTGCATTCTCGCCCTCTCAAGCCTGAAAGGCATCGTGACAACCGAGACGACTATCGCGCCTTGCTCCTTCGCGATTTCCGCGATGACCGGCGCTGCGCCAGTTCCAGTGCCGCCTCCCATGCCTCCTGCAATGAAAACAAGCTCCTTCTCGCCTATGACTTCCCTCAGCTTGTCGCGGCTCATCTCCGCGCATTTTGTCGCAACCTCTGGAAAGCCGCCCGCGCCAAGCCCTTTGGTCACGGTCGAGCCTATAAGCACGCGTTTGTGCGCCTGCACGACCTTCAAGTGGAGCTGGTCCGTGTTCACCGCAATTGTCTGCGCACTCTTTATCCCGGACTTCATCATCCTGTCCACCGTGTTGCAGCCCGCGCCGCCCACTCCGATGACAGCTATCCTGACCTGCTCATTGCTCATGAGCTCGCCGGATTCCTTTTTCTCCCCAACCACGTTTTCGAACATTTTCAATCCCCCTCTTTTGTTCCGTTCCTTTTACCGCGCGAGTTCTCCTTGTCCGCGCATGTCCCTCGTTTTTGCATCAATCTTGGTCGCCTTTGGCTGCAAAATGGCTTGCGCTCGCCGTCAACTATCATCCGCCATCAGCAATCGCTGCATCCATCTTGGTCGCCGCACTTCCTACTGCAATTACATTTAAATAGATTGCTAAGTGCCAGAACCCGCGCGTTCGAAGAATTTTTTTCCTACGGCGTGAAAAATCGCAAAAATATCCGAATCGGAAAATTTTTGGGAAAAATTTGCGCGGATTTCGGTTTTCATCGCTTTTCTGCCGTAATAACTTTTCTATCCTGAAAAAAATTCAACTGCCGTTTCCTTTTCGGTTTTAATTACTGCGCTTCAGCAAATTCCGCCTCAGAAATTTTTGCAAGCTCCAGGATTCCCTTGAGCGTTCCTACTTTGAGCTCCTTGTGGCTTGGGACAACGGTGGCAATTTTTCCTGTCGAATTTTCCTTCACAAGGACAAGGTGGCTTCCTTTCTGCCTTTTTATTGAAAAGCCAAACCTGTTGCAGAGTATCTTGACGCACTCTTTACCTGAAATTTTCCTAAGCAGGGCTGGCATGCCCAACAACCTCGAACTTGGCCAGTATCGGCTTCGAGGCGGATTTTATCGGGCACTCCTCAAGGTAGAGCTCGGTCGCTTCCTTAAGGTTTTTGAGAGCCTGGCGCACTGTCTTTCCTTGGCTGACCGTTCCCACTTCTGGGCAGCGGGCAATATACGCATTCTCTTCTTTCACAATGACTGCGCTCAGCGTTCTCATGGCTTCTTTTTCCATCCGCCTCAATATAAAGATTCCGTCCCGGAAACCTGATTTCTTCTCGCCCATATGTTTTCTTCCTTTCATTTGGTTAATAAGCAGTTTCAGACCTCCCTTCCAGTGGTGCTGCGGCAAAAGGCAGGGGCGAAAAAGCGCTCCCGCTAAGGGGTTATAAAAAATACAAAAAGGACTTCCGGAAAGTTGGGGTTTCCCGAAAGCCCAAATTGGTTGGTAAAAGATTTTCGCGCCTACCCGATTATTTCGATGTCCGAGTAGGACACTTCCTTCTTCGGCTCGTCTGCGCAGGTGCCGAAGATGTTGGCTCCCTTCACGCCGGTCACGATGGCGACTATTTCCAGCTTGCCGTCGTATCCGGGTATGAGCCTTGCGCCCCACTTGACATTCGCCTGCGGGTCCATCTTCTCGGTGATTATCTCACCTGCCTTGATGGCATCGCCAAGCGTCAGGTCCGCGCCGCCCGAGATGTGGATGAGCGCGCCGTTCGCGCCTTCGTAGTCCACGTCCAAAAGCTTGTTCTTCAGCACGCCCTCGGCAGCACCGCGCACCTTGTCGGTTCCCTTTCCTTCCCCGACTGCGATGAAGCCCACGCCTCCGCCCTGCACTATCGAGCGCACATCTGCGAAGTCGATGTTGATGAGC
Source organism: Microcaldota archaeon (assembly GCA_964458205.1). Classification (GTDB taxonomy): domain Archaea; phylum Micrarchaeota; class Micrarchaeia; order Anstonellales; family Anstonellaceae; genus UBA10161. The sequence continues at coordinate 26,013 of CAYWFJ010000008.1, forward strand.
GACGGCTGAGTTATGGTCCAAACCAGCCCGCCTACCGCCTTTGCAAGGATTTCATCCGCAACTGCAAAAGCCTCGTTCATTGGCAGGTTCGGCACAAGCTTTACAAGGCGGTTGTTGTCGAGCACGATTACCGAGTCAACATTCTTGCGAAGCCTTGCTATTCCCTCGTCGGCCTTGACCCTCCGCGCCCTTTCAAGGTTGAATGGGTAAGTCACCATGGCAACGACTATTGCGCCCTGTTCCTTCGCGATTTCCGCGATGACCGGCGCAGCGCCTGTGCCCGTGCCTCCGCCCATTCCCGCGCAGATGAAAACCAGGTGCGCACCCTCGAGCTCCTTTTCGATGAGCGGCCTGTCTATCTCCGCAGCCTTGGCGCCCGTGTCAGGATAGCCTCCTGCGCCGAGCCCCTTGGTTATGGTCTTTCCGATGAGGACTTTCTTTGCCTTCTCGTGAATCATGTTCAGGTGCTGCCTGTCGGTGTTTACCGCGATAAGCTCGCATCCCTTGACTCCCGAGCGGATGAGGCGGTTCACTGTGTTGTTGCCTCCTCCTCCTACTCCTACTGTCACGATCTTAATCTGGTCCGAGCCAAAAGTTTCGGCTTGAGCTGGCTCTTGCTCTCCTAGGACTGACTTTACTAAGCTGTCCATACTTATCGCCTTGGCTCAAATTCGCGTGTGAGATTTAAAAGCGTTGCTAATGCGGAAAATTGTGGGAACGTGATTTACGGCGGCAGACCCTTCCGAAACGAAACATCAGCAACAATTAAATTCCCTCCCCGCGTTTCCAACGCATGGCAGTCGAGGCGCTCATGGTGCTGGCGATATCCACGTTCATACTGGCGAAATCGTCAGAGGTCGTGGTGGAAAGCGCGGTGAAGCTTGCGCGCTTCTTCCACATAGGCACTCTCGCAATCGGCATGCTTTTAGTCGCGGTATCGACATCGCTTCCGGAATTGTCAGTGTCGGTAGTCTCCTCCTCTGCGGGCGAGGGCGCAATCGCGGCAGGCAACGTGTTCGGCTCGAACATCGCGAACATACTCCTGATACTCGGGCTTGGCGCCGCGCTCTACGGCTTCCGCGTGGACAAGGAAAGCCTCAAGGACATCGGCATCGTGCTTGTGCTCACAACTGCGATATCCGCTTACGTCCTTTTCCACTCGCTTGTTTTCGGAAGCGCGCTCGGCCTTTACGAGGGCGTGGCGCTCCTCATAATCGCGGGCTGGTACGGCATGCGCATGCTTTCCAAAAAAAGGATGGACGGCGGGCATGCGGAAAAGGAGGTGACAAGGCACGAGGGCATGGTGGCATTCCTGCTTTTCTTCGCCGCGATTTTCATTGTCATAATCAGCTCAAGCTTCGTGGTCAGCTCCGCAGTAGAGCTCGCGGACGCATTCGGGCTCGCGAAAAGCTTCATAGGCGCCACCATAATCGCCATCGGCACCTCGCTTCCAGAGCTTACAATCGACTTGCAGGCAATCCGGAAAAAGCAGTACGGGCTTGCGCTTGGCGATGCCATCGGCAGCAACATGGCGAACATCACGCTCGTGCTCGGGGTTGCCGCGGCGATCAACCCGATAACGGTGACGCTTGGCGTATTCGTTGCGGCGCTTCTTTTTGCAGTGGTCGCGAACATCGCGTTCTTCTATGTCGCGGCAATAAAGAAGGCGTTCGGCAGGCGCGAGGGCATGGTGATGCTTCTCCTTTATGCGCTGTATCTTTCAGTGATTTTCGCCCTGCAGTTCAGCGCAATCCCCTCGGCAGCTGGCTAAGCAGCGATTCTTTCTGGCGCCCCATGGTAAGGTGAATGGGCAGTTGGCGCAACAATCCGCGGGCAGCAAACCGGGTCACGCCTTCCCGCGGTTCTGCATCTCGTAAAGCGCGATCACTTCCTTCGTTGTCGTGATGTCCCCCACTCCCTTGTCCGAGCGAAGCGAGGTCATCCTCGGGAACCGGAGCGCGTAGCCGGTATCCCCCATCATTCCGCAAGTATGCATCGGTGACAAAGTGATTTCATCCGCTGCAACCGTAATCACGTATTTCGGCTTCACCCAGAAATCGGGCACAAGCCTTGATTCAAGATTCCGCGGCTTTTCTTTCGTTTTAATCTTATCCAGCATCCTCTCGAACTCGCGCATCTCATCCTCGGAAAATCCGCTGCCTATTTTCGCTACAGTCTCAAGCGCGCCAGTCTCCTCGTTCTGAACCGCCGCAAGTATCCCGCCGAACTCAAACTCCTGCCTCGCGCCTTTTCCCAAATAGTAGCCCACTATCACCACGTCCACCGTGTCCGCAAGCGCGCCGTAGGATTTCTTCAGCTTTATCCATGCGAATTTTCTCGCGCCTGCTACATATGGCTGAGAGAGGTCTTTTGCAATTATTCCTTCTAGCCCTTCCGCGACGGAATCCTTGAAGAATTTCTCAAGTTTCACAGGGTCGTCAGTAATTATTTGCTGCGAGGGAACAAGCGTTTCCGAATTTGCGGCCAGTTTTTCCAGGGCTTTTCTTCTTTGCGAATACGCCTCAAGCGTCAAATCCTTGCCGTTCAAATACATCATGTCGAACACGAACAGGCGCAGGGGGAAATCCTTCGCCATTGCATCTACGCCCCACTTTCTCTTGCGCTGTATTGTCTGCTGGAATGAGTAGTATTTTTTCTCTTTCACATTGTAAGCAAGCGCTTCCCCTTCGAATATCGCCGACTTTGCCGGAAGCGCCCTTGCAGCCTCCACGATTTCCGGGAACATATGTGTCATCTTCTCCAATTTTCGGGAGTATATCTCCACTTGCCCGGAAAGAACATGCACCTGCATCCGGAGGCCGTCGTATTTCGCCTCGACCGCGCATTTGCCGAGCTTCAGTATTATGCCCTCTGCGTTAGGCAGCCTTTCCGCAAGCGCAGGCCTTATCGGCTTGAAGGGCTGCGCGGCGAATTTCGACAGGTCCGAGCCGGAAAGGTAGCTTTCCGCAACCTCGCCCAAATCCGAGCACAAGTTGAACGCCCTCTCAAGAAGGGGCTTGTCGGTCTTGTCCCCGTGCTTGTGCATCGAGAGCGCGTCTATTATGGACGGATCGCCGATGCCAAGCCTGAGCTTCCCAAGGCAAAACCGCACGATGTATTTTGCCTCCAAAGGCGTCGCCCCGTTCAAAAGCTCGGAGAGGAGCGCTATCTTGCCTTCCTGGCTTCCGCTTCCGGAGAGCGTTGAAATCTTCACGAATGCGGAATGCACCCTCAGGAGGGAATTCCGCGAGCTTGAAAGGGACATCTGCGCGCGCCTGGAAAGAAGACTCTCCGCCGTGCTTCCAAGGTCGCCCGATTTTTTCAGCTCATCTGCAATCCTTTTTTCCGTGAAGCCGGAGGTTTTCGCAATCGCGCGGATTGCGAGCTTCTCCCCAATCCCCGCATCCAGCCCCTCGTGCGCTGGCGCGACATTCCCTTCCATTATATATACAAGGGGGCGCGCCTCGCCCGCCTGGCATTTCGCAAAAAGCCCGGCGACCTCGCCTGACATCGAAAGCCGCGAAGATATGCCCTCTATTTTTGAAAAGTATTCCGCAACCTCTGAAAAAAGCATGCATTCCCTTTCGCATAGTAGATATTTAAAGCTCGGCGCGGCATTCCCCGCATGGCAGGCGGGCAGGCATCGACCGAATTCACCGTGATAATCGCAATCAGCCTGATGCTGATAATAGTGTTCCTTATCCTGGCCACGCAATCCATGGCGGACATAGGCCGGCAGCAGGACATTGTTGACGCCCGCGAGGCGGTCAACATGCTCTCCGATGCGGCAAACGCAGTCTATGCGCAAGGGGAGGGCGCAACCAGGGTGGTGGGCATCAAGCTCCCCCAATCCACGCAATTCGGCGGGTCCACTTTCATCGGCAAGCCGGCAAGCGCACCGGCAAGCGCGCCATCAAGAAGCATAGGCATAAGCATCTACGGGAACGACGTTGTTGCCCAGGCCAAGGCCCCCCTGGCCGGCGCGTTCCCGTCCATTCCCGGCAATTACCAGATGCGGGTGCGCTCATACGGGAGCCATGTTTCCATACAGCCGGCGCTCCTGAGCCTGGATGCCGAGTCGATTTCCGTTTACATGGCCGAAGGTGAGGTGCGGCAGGAAACGTTCATCGCATACCTTTCGCAGTCCGCAAAGTCGGCAAACGTCACGGTAAGTTGCGCATGGGGGCACAACGCAAGCGTGAACATGCTTTTCCACCCGGGGAGTTTCTCCGCCGAGCACAAGGGCACAAACATAAGCCTGGCATTCTACGCAATCCCCCACGCTCATGGCACGTTCAATTCCGAGTTGGAGATATTCGCGTCGAGCAGCTCAATCGGCAACGAAACCTTCCGCCTGCCCATAAGCGTCACGGTGCAGTAGGCCAAGCCGCTTCAATTTTGCTTGCCAATCCAAAGCGCAGATTGGCGCGCGCCGGGCAGATAGCTTCCTTTTTTACCAGTGGCGCCACTGTCCAGCCTATTCGGCGCCGGAAGCCTTGCGATAACATTTAAAACGAATCATGCGTTAGTCCTGCCATGTGGGGGGGCAGAGGGAACATTATTTTCGGGCAGGCGAGCACCGAGCTCATAATGGTGCTGGGAGTATCCCTTTTTGCGGTGATGTTTTTCGTGTTCATAGCATCCGACTCCCTTCTTGACGTCCAAGCCCAGCAAAGCATGCGCGACGCGCGCGACGCTGCAAACGGGCTGTCTGCGGCGGCGGATTATGTCTTTGCGCAAGGGCCGGGAGCAACCACAAGCGTGGAGATAAGGCTTCCGCAAGGCACGGATTTCAGCCCGGACAGGACGTTTGTCGGAAGGCCGGCAGGCGCTTCCGCGGGCGAGCCTTCGAACGCGATAAACATAAACGTCCGCGGGACGGACGTGTCCGCCTCGTCTTCCGTCCCAATAGCAGGCACGCTACCTGGCAGCCCAGGCACCCATATCATAAACGTGACCTCTCGCGGGACGTTCGTCAGCATAGGCACGGGCATCGCGGACGCAACGCCTTCCTCCGTTTTCGTCTCCATGCGGAAAAACGACTACGTCCTTGCGACGGTCGCGCTCAACATACGCTCCAGCCGCAACGTGGTGGTGAACATAACCAGCCAATGGAGCCATGCGAACGTTTCGCTCGGGGTGTCCCCCTCCAATTTCTACGGCGCGGACGTTTCTGTCCCGGTCAGCCTGGTTTTCCAGGCAAACTCAAGCACCGGGGGGACATACAATTCAAAGCTCATAGTGGACGCCTACGAGGCAGGCTCGCCGGCACTCCGCCAGTCCTTCAGCGTGCCGATAACACTTGATGTCAGGGATGCTTGATATGGAAAACAGCAATTATCCGCAAAAGCCGCGCGGCCAGATGTCCGCAGAGATGGTCATAGTGGCAAGCGTGGCGGTCATGGTGCTGCTCGGCATCTATGTGGTGAACGGGCAGCTGCAGACATCATGGGAGGGGCAGAAGGAGCGCCTGTCCGCGAGTTCGGCTTCCGAGCGCGCCGCGATGGTGATAAACCGGGTCGCGGCAGGGGGCAACGGAACATTCATATCCTTTGAAAACACGGTTCCTTCCGAGGTTACCATGATGGAGATTTTCGAAGGGCGCTCGGTGCGCGCATATTATGCGCTTGGCGGCTACGCATCATCTCCAATCGTAACCGGCAACATCAATATAAACGAGATTCCACTTAATCAACAGGTGGTTGTCGCAAACGAGGGCGGCACGATAGTCCTGAGGGATGATTGATTTGCGTGCGTTTCCATCTTGCATGAGGGGGCAGGTGCTTTCGACCGAAATAGTGCTTTCCATCACAATATTCCTGGCCGCCATGCTCGTTTTCCTGTTCGCCTGGAATTCCATCTCCGATTCCTATGATGTTGCGCAGCAGGCAAGGGAAATGGAAGTTGCGCTGGTCGGGGTTTCAGACGCACTGGTGCTTTCGCCCGGCGACCCTGCCGACTGGGAGATAACCTCCCCTGAGAACGCAAGCATGATGGGGCTTGCCAAGTCGCAGAACATCCTCTCTCCAAGGAAGCTTCTTGCGCTGCAGTCATTGAACTCGTCCTACGACATTGTCCGCGAACGGATGGGCGCGGCGCAGTTCCAGGTCTTCGTGTCCGCAAGCTATGTCGGTGAAGATGGGCCGTATGCCTCGTTCGGGGTGCCGGCAAGCGAGGGCGGCAGCGGGGCAATCTCGGTTTCAATCGACCGGCTTGCCCTGATGGAGGGCAGGCTGGCAATCCTCAAAGTCCAGCTGTGGAAAACCAAGGGTGCTTAAAGGAGGGCAATCATGAAAAACGGAGCAAGACAGGCGGAATTCAAAGGCGGACGGCAGGCAGCCGGAAGGGGGTGTGCGGACATGGGAAAAAAGTCAAAAGGCGTGTTTCTTTCGCTTGACGCGGTTACCGCGATGCTTCTCCTTTTCGTGGTCATCATCATTTCGTTCGCATATTTCACGGTGCCCATGACCTCGAATTTCGAAAGCCAGCTTCTCCGCATGCAGATGCAGGATGCCGCGACGGTCATGTCAAAGGCGGGCTACCTGCCGCTGTCGCTCGATTCCTCGTCGGACGCAGGCATCAGCGGCATACGGGAGGTGCTGCGCGCAACCCCGGACTCGCTTTGCGTGCAGGTTTCCGCATATGGGACCAAGCAGCCCGAAGGCCTTGTGGGCCATTGGAAGCTCGACGAGAGCTCCGACTCGCCCGCAGTGGTGAATTTCGCAGGCGGGGCCTCCGCAAGCCGCATTTCCGATTATGCAGGCACCATAACATCCAAGCAGTTTGGCGTTGACGAGAGCGGGATTTCCGGCAAGGCCATGTCGTTCAACGGGGCCGAGTGCTTCGCAATCCCATTCACCGCCCCGACTTCAACGCATCCGGAATCCTTCACTCGCCTGGTAAAGGACGATTTCACAATCTCCTTCTGGGTGAAGACGCAGCAGAAGAACATGGCTTCGGATTGGCGGCAGGGCGCAGGCCTCGTGGGGGGATATGTGCCTGCGGAAACCGGAGATTTCGGCATCTCGCTTGTGGGCACGGCCCCGACCAGGGTGCAATTCGGCTTCAGCAGCCCGCTCAGTCTGATAAATTCATCTTCAGAAGTTTCAGATGGCAGGTGGCACCACATAGCGGCAACCGCAAGCCGCGCGACAGGCAAGATATACCTTTTCTTTGACGGTGTGTCGGAAGCAAGCGGCACCGCGGCCAACTTTTCCATCAAGGACGTCCCCCGCCTCGCAGTCGGCTGCAGGCAGGATGAGGCGAATTATTTCGAAGGCTCTATCGACGAGCTCAGGATATATGACCGTGTGCTATCCGCCGCGGAAATACGCGGGCTTTACGCCAACCCGACAGGCGCGGAGTACGTGGTCACCAAGCCGGGCTGCGTAAGGCAGCAGGGGGCCGCAGTGCAGTCCATCACCATCCCGTTCATAGATTCGCGCTCGGGCGAGAACGTCCAGTACACCGCGCTTCTGCGCGCATGGTCGAAAAGCCCGCTCCAGACGGACACCAGCCTGCTTGGCGGGCTGCTCACCCAATTCGAGAACATAAC
>CAYWFJ010000009.1:0-7861 GCA_964458205.1 Microcaldota archaeon
ATAACCGGCGGGATAGTGGCTTTCGGAATACAGGAAGCCAAAAGAAGGATTTGAAATCAGGGCTTTTTCAGTTTCTTCTCAAGCCCGTCGGCTTTTTTCCAGTCTTTTTGAGCGCCTTGTTGGTCGTCGAGCTCATTTTTTGCATTACCTCGGTTATGATATGCATGATGATAGTCTGGGTCAAGCTGTATGGCCATATTATAGTGCTCGATTGCGCTTTTATGGTGGCCCAGATATGATTCTGCAATACCTAGCCTATTGTATGCAGAAACATAATTAGGATCAAGTATTATGGCTTCATTGTAGTCTGTGATTGCGCTATCATAGTCGCCTCGATTGAATTTTACAAGACCCCTAACATAATAGAGGCGGCTCATCGTTTCACCAAACTTCTCCTCATGATAGCCCCCAAGCGCTTCTACTGCTCCCTGCTTTGAATGGTAGTGGTCGAAGGAGACAAAAAACAAAGCAAGCTTATTCATCAAATCTCCATGATCTACTGTGGTTTCCAGCCAGACATCTCCTTTGCCTGACTTGACCTTAAGAATTCCGTGTTCATCGCCAGAGCAAATCCAACATTCTAGCCCAAGCTGTGTGAAAATATCTGCGACAAGCAATGCGCTTGTGTCGCAGTCAAGCTGGGCTTTTCCGCTTCCTTTCTTGGCTAGCTGGTCAAACGAATCTAAAAGTAAATGAATTGGCGAGTATGTGAAATTGCTCCAGATTATGCTGGATATTTCCGACCATGTTTCGACAACATTTTTCTCAGTCCACACTGTTTTTGCTTTCTTGTCCAAGCCCATCTCAGAAAGCGTCTCAAGTACAACGCCGACTAAATCGGCATATGCTTGCTTTGCGGAGTCTATTTCTGCCTTACTAAGTTTTGTTCCAGACGATTCAAACTCTAGGATCTTCAATCCCGTGTAATTGTGGCTAGGTACTGTAACCATGAATGGATTTGGCTTTACTTTAGAATCAACAGTTGTCTCGATGGATTTTGCTTGGGTAGTCGCAGCCACTTGCACACTATTCGCATCAAACAAGAAAGGCATATCACTCGTTATATTTAGGATGCGAACGGTTTTTATCCCTATTCAAATCCTCTAAGGGAAGCTCACGCCATCTTCCCAAGCTTCTCCTCTTGCTTTTTTATTGCTTCATCGCTCACCTTTTCGAATAAGGGCTTTGGCTCAGAAAGCTTCAAGCCAGGCGCAACCAGTTCAGCATCCGCATTCTTCCATGCGACCTTTTCTTTCGGCACGGAAAGCATCTTCTGCAGTTTCTCCGCAGTGAAAGGCAGGAACGGCTCAAGAAGTATGGACAGCCCCGTGATTCCGCGCAGGCACACATAAAGAGTCCTTTCCACCTTCCTCTTGTCCTTCTCCTTCCAAGGCTCGCGCGCGGACAGATAGCGGTTGAACACACCTGAGAGCGAGAGGATTTCCTCTTGCCCCTCCTTCAGCTGGAATCCGTCCACGAGCTTTGCAATCTTCTCCTTTGAGGAGGTTATCTGCGAAAGTACCTTCTTGTCTTCCTCGTCCAGCCCTTCTGAAGGCGGCACCATATTCCCGTTCAGTTTAGATGCAAGCACCAGGCTCCTGTGCACGAAATTCCCGATTGATGCGACAAGCTCGTTGTTCACCTTCGACTGGAAATCCTTCCAGACGAAATCAGCGTCCTGAACCGTATGCGGGGTGAACGCAGTCTGGTAATAGCGCAGGTAATCCGCAGGGAAAGAAGCCAAATATTCCTCTATAGACACGAACCAGTTCCTGCTTTTCGAGAATTTCCTGTGCTCCAAATTAAGGTAGCCCCTAACGGCAATCGCATCAGGCGCGCGCAATCCCTCGCCAACACCCATTAGTACTGCGGGCCAGAAAAGGAAGTGATGGTAAACAATGTCCTTGCCGATGAAATGCACGATTTTCGAGTCCCTTTTCCAGTAATCTTCCCATTTGGGCGTAAGCGCCGCGGTTGAGGACACATAGCCAATCGGTGCGTCAAACCATACGTAGAACACCTTGTCGATTTCGCCAGGCACCTTTACACCCCAGTCCAAATCGCGCGAAATATCCCAATCCACCAAGCCATTGTCTATCCAATTGACGACATAGTTCACTACTTCCTTCTGAAGCGCCGGATTGCCTGTGAGGTACTCCCTTAACTTTCCGGAAAACTGCGAGAGCTTGAAGAAATAATGCTTGCTTTTCCTTGCAACCGGCACCCCGCCGCAGGTTATGCACTTCGGCAAAATGAGCAGCCCGCTTCCAATCGTGCTTCCGCACGAGTCGCAGTAGTCGCTGTATTGCTTTTCAGCCTTGCAGTGCGGGCAGGTGCCGACAATGAACCTGTCCGGCAAAAACCGCTTGCAGCGTTCACAGTACGGCTGCTCCACTTCCTTGGTGTAGATGAATCCCTGCTCAAGAAGCCTGTTGTAGAAATGGGTGGCGAATTCGCCATTCTCTGAGCTTCCCGTCCTATGAAACACGTCAAATGAGAAGCCAAGGGCGGCAAACTCGTCCCTGTCTTTCTTATGGTAATAATCCACGAACTCCTGCGGAGTCTTTCCAGCCTTCTCGGCGGAAACCACGATGGGCGTGCCGTGCTCGTCTGTTGCGCAGATATAAAGAACTTCATTGCCCGCCAAGCGCTGATACCGCGCGTAGATATCCGCGGGAAGGTAGGTGCTCCGTATATGCCCTAAGTGGAGCGGCCCGTTCGCATAGGGCAGTGCGGCAGTCACGAGTATTTTCAGGCAGATTCCTCCAGATTTCGCCGTCTTTCCCAGCGGAATTCCTGCCAAGAAAGCTATATATACTGTAGTGTGCCATATCTTGCCCCTGGCCCGCCCTTGCGCGGGCGCGGGAAGGTTTGGGAGATGCCTTCTGAAGTCGACATAAGCCCGTATGTGGAAAAATTCGAGGAATTCTACTCAGTCGCCCTAACCGAAAGGATAAACGAGCTTCTCATACGCTACCCTTCCCAGAAGAGCCTTCTTGTGGACTTTTTCGAGCTGGAGCGCTATGACAAGGACCTTGCGGACATCCTCATGCGCCAGCCAGACCTGCTCATAGGCGCAGCCGAGCAGGCGCTCATCCAGTCTCAGGAGATTTCGTTCAAGACCGCCCATCCGGATGCAGCATTCGAGCCGCACGTTCGCTTCTACAACCTGCCTGAAGCCGGGCTTCTCATCCAGGACATAAGCTCGAAAAACATCGGCGAGCTTATCGCGGTCAAGGGCGTAATCACCAAAAGGGGGCCGGTGCTCCACAGGGTAAAGGTTGCGGTCTACCGCTGCCAGATGTGCGACGCGCAGGCAAAAGTCGCGCTCACCAAGAACACGCAGGCGCCGCAGGTGTGCGCCGAGTGCAAGCGCCGCGCGCTCAAGCTCGACGAGGAGGCATCCTACTTCGTGGACGTGCAGCGCTCGGACGCGCAGGAGCTTTTGGAGCGCCTCAAGGGCGGCGCGCCCGCGGCAACCATTTCGCTTTGGATTGAGGACGACCTGGTGAACAGGATAACGCCCGGCGAGACTGTCACGATAACAGGGGTGCTGCGGCTACGCCCGCCCCAAAAGGAGAAGAACAAGAGCGAAACTGGCGGGCAGATATACACCCGCTACATAGACGTCGTCTCCCTCCAGAAGACCCAGCGCGAGTTCGAGGAAATAGAGATGACCAAGGACGAAGTGGAGCGCATCATCGAGCTTTCAAAAAGCCAGAAGCTTTACGACCTTATCCGCGATTCGATAGCGCCAGGCATTTACGGGCACAACGAAGTGAAAGAGGCGCTCGCCCTCCAGCTGTTCGGCGGGACCCCGGACAAGCTCATGCCCGGCGGCGCTTCCATCCGCGACGACATACACATCCTTCTCATAGGCGACCCCGGCTCGGCCAAGACCCGCTTCCTCCAGCAGATAGGCAAGATTGCGCCGAAAGGCATTTACGTAAGCGGGAAGTCGGTCACAGGCGTGGGGCTTACTGCCGCAGCCGAAAAGGACGAGCTTGGGGACGGCGGCTGGACGCTTAAGGCGGGCGCGCTTGTAATCGCATCGGGCGGCATCGCGGGCGTGGACGAGTTTGACAAGATAGACGAGACCGAGCGCGCGGCAATGCACGAGGTTATGGAAAGCCAGTCGGTATCGGTTGCAAAGGCGGGCATCGTTGCCCGTTTCCGCGCGGAGACAAGCATACTTGCCGCGGCAAACCCGAAATTCGGCAGGTTCGACCAGAACAAATTGCCCGGGCAGCAGTTCGACATCCCCCCGACCATCCTCTCGCGTTTCGACCTCATCTTCCCGATATTGGACGTGCTTGACGAGACAAAGGACGGCGCGCTTGCGCAAACCCTCCTTAACATGCACCAGAAATCCTCGGAATCGCTTTCCCGCGGCACCGCGCTTGCGGATGCCGACCCGAACCTTATCGAAGCCTCGTTCCTCCGGAAATATGTCGCATACGCCCGCCAGCACATAAGGCCTGTTCTCACCGACAAGGCATCCGAGAAAATACGCGATTTCTACGTGCAGCTTAGGAAGATGGGGAAGTCAGAGGGCTCGGTGCCAATCACCCCCCGCCAAATCGAAGGGCTGGTGCGCCTTTCCGAAGCTTCCGCGAAAATACGCCTCTCGGAAAAAGTGGAGGCAGAGGACGCCGAGCGCGCCATCCGCCTCACAAACTACGTCCTTGACAAGGTAAGCCGCGACCGGGAAACCGGCAAACTGGACATCGACATAATCGCGACCGGCAGGCCGAAGTCGCAGGTGGACAAGTACAATGCGATACTCACATTCGCGCAGAAGATACAGGACCAGCTTGGGGCGGTGGAGATAAGCTCGCTCATCGCAACTTCGGTCGAATCGGGCATAGACGAGGTCACCGCGCGGCGCATGGTGGACGACTTAATCTACAAAGGGGAGCTTTACAAGATAAAGCCCGGCTTTGTGAAGATTGTGAGCCAGTCGGGCTAACACCATCATTTTTTCTGTCTTTACCACATCATTTAAATTCGTTTCCTATCTGTAATAAGCGGGGTGTGGGCAATGGCATTCAAACAGGTTCATCCAAACAAAGGGGCGTCAAACCCTCATTGGAAGGCGCATACGAGCTTTTTCGACCGATTCGTGGATGGCAACAGCATTCACCAAAAAGAAACAGGGGCATCAAACCGGGCGAATCCAATATCGTCTGCAATCGCAAGAGCCCTCCGCACCCCGTTGGCTTTCCTCAATAGGAAACTCCCATTCGACTGTACGAAAATCACAGACTACAAGGGCGAGCTCTCAGGCGACTTCGATGGCTACAACGCCAGGATAAGGGCATCCGCAAAGCCTCTTAAGGGCGGGTCGGCATTCTCAAATTTCTTCCGCAGGCAAAAGCAGCCAGGCTGGAGCCCCGAGGCCATGGAGGCTGCGCGAACCATCCTCGACCCGCGAAAGCCCGAGTTTTTCCAGAACATGTTCACCCAGCTCTTCCATCTTTTTGCAGAATCGGAAATGCATACTATAAGCGATGCGACTGCGCTGGTTGATAAGCTGAGGGGCGGGTTTCCAATGTACACTTTGGGCAGGAAATACAAGAAAGCCGATTTCGAGAGGTTCGTGCGCGAAATGCGCCAGGAAATACTTGCCCAGCCTGAGGGAAAACAGGCGGAGCTTCTGGCGAAATTCAGGATGTTCCTCCCTGTGCTTGCCGACAACTGCTCGGAGCCCGTAAAATATGTCCATGGATAGGTGCGGCTTAGGGGCCATCTTGGGTGCTTTGATGTCTCATTGCGGCATGCGCATGGCAGGAAAAATGGACTGGGGCAAAGTGAAGGCAATAACCCTCAATGGCAATGGGGCATCCTTCGTCTTTCGCAAGGATTCCGATTCCGCGCCAGGAAAAGCGCGCGAGATGGAAACCAGAAGCGCGTTTTCCCGGGTTTTCATGGAACTCCTTTCAATGGATTCAGGCAGCTTCCTCAAATGCGGCTGGAACGCCCATAAATTCGACGAGCAGGTAAAAGCCAGTCTTGGGCCAATTCGCATCTCCCCCGAAGACATCTACAACTTTTCGCAGGAGATGGCGGAGCCGCAAGCCTTCCAGGCGCATCTCCCGGAACCCTTGAATAAAGACGACTTCAACTCCCGCGCAAACAGGTTTTTCGGCGCGCTTATCAACATCTGCGGCGAGCCTTGCAGGGTAAGCTATCATGTCACGCCCGGGGCCCATGCAAAAGTGGACATCATACAGGAAGTTTACGTCCCTAGGACAAAGGACGTGGGCTGCCGCGCAGGGCAGCATCCGCGCTAATCGCCCGCATTTTCCTGCCTTTCAGAAGCTATCTCCCAACAGCCGCCCCTGCCTTGCCCCAATCCTCCTCAAAAACAGCCGAAAGCTCAGCCACATTTTCCCCTTCCACTGATACTGCCGCCTCCCGGTTGAGATTGAGCGCGCTCTGCGAGAAATTTATGCTCCCCACAAGCGCCCGCCTGCCATCCACAATCACGAACTTGCTGTGCGTGAGTTTGTAGGAAAAGCTCGCCCATCTTGTCTCCACCCCGCTTTCCGAAAGAAGCGCGAACACCCTCTCTTTCCTTGAATCCTCAATTCTCGGCTCAAGTATCACCCGCACCCTCACGCCACGACTTTCCGCATCCGCAAGCTCTCGGATGATGTTTTCCGAGGTGAAAACATACATCTCTATGTCTATTGACTTTTCCGCTGAGCGCAGGAAGGAGACCACCTCCCCTTCGGCATCAGGCGAGAAGACGAACGACACTTTTGCGTTGCAGCCAGCGCATGGCGGGGGATTGAGGAGATATGCGCCAATGATGGCAGCCAGCGCAAAAAGGCTGAGGAAAAGAAGCGCCCATTTTGCATCACGAATCTCCATTCCCATGCGATGCCTTCCCAAAATCCAGTTTCCCGCCCATTTTCCAGAGCAGCATCCCGCATCATCCGCTTTTCCAATAATGCTCCAGGCTTTCCACCTTGAATTCCCTTCCGCGCGAATGCTTCATCGCAGCGACAAGCGCCTCCGCAGCCTCGAAATTCGTTATGCACGGTATTCCGTTCTCAAGGCATGCGCGCCGTATCCTAAAGCCGTCTGTGTTTGCGACCTTGCCGTGCTTGGGCGTGTTTATCACAAGGTGTATCTTCCCCTTCCTGATTTCGCTCAGCACATTCGGCTCTCCGTCATGGATTTTCTTGAGGAGCCTTGCCTTTTGGTCAAGATGCGTCGCGGTCGTAGGCGTGGCATAGACCGCAAACCCCATTTCCGCAAGGTCATTCGCAAGCGGCGCTGCCCTTTCCTTGTCGCCGTCCTTCAGGCTTATCGCAACCCCTCCTTCAGCGGGAATCCGGAAGTTCGCGCCCAAAAGCGCCTTCATGAACGCAGAGGGGAACTCAGCATCTATCCCCATGCTCTCGCCCGTGCTTTTCATCTCGGGGCCAAGCACCATGTCCGAGCCTGAGAGCTTGAGGAACGGGAATACCACTCCTTTCACCGCATAGTGCTTTAGCTTCGGCATTTCAACCGCGCCAAGCTCGTCAAGCGCCTTGCCCATTATCACTTTTGTCGCAAGCTTGACAAGCGGCACGCCGGTTGCCTTGCTCAAGAACGGCATGGTCCTGCTCCCCCGCGGGTTTGCCTCCAGCACGAACACCACGTCGTTTTGCACCACGTATTGTATGTTTATCGCGCCAATTGTGCCAAGCGCAAGGGCTATCCTGTCGGAAAGCTCAAGTATGGTCTTTTGCACTTCGGGCTTGAGCCTCACGCAGGGCACCACGTTGTTCGCGTCCCCCGAGTGCACGCCCGCCCGCTCGACATGCTCCATTATCCCGCCGACAAAAAGCCGCTTCCCGTCGGCCACCCC
>CAYWFJ010000009.1:7961-10652 GCA_964458205.1 Microcaldota archaeon
GCTCGACATGCTCCATTATCCCGCCGACAAAAAGCCGCTTCCCGTCGGCCACCCCATCTATCTCGCACTCAATCGCCTTCTCGATGTACTTGTCTATGAGCACGGGTTTCCGCTCGCTCACATCGACCGCCTCGCCGATGTATTTCCTCAGGCTCTCCTCATCATAGACTATCTGCATCCCCCTGCCAGCTATCACATAGCTTGGCCTGACCACTATCGGGTAGCCTATCTTCGCGGCGCAGCCCACCGCCTCAGCCTCGTTTGTCGCAGTTGCATTCTCAGGCTGCTTTATCCCAAGCTTCTGGAGGAGCGCCTTGAATTTCTCCCTGTCCTCGGCAATGTCTATCCCTTCCATCTGCGTCCCGAGTATCTTAACGCCGCTCATGGAAAGCTTCTGCGCAAGGTTTATCGAGGTCTGCCCGCCGAACTGCACAATCACCCCTTCCGGGTTTTCGTGCTCCACTATGTTCAATACGTCCTCGAAGGTGAGCGGCTCGAAGTACAGCCTGTCCGAAGTGTCAAAGTCGGTGCTCACGGTCTCCGGGTTGTTGTTTATCATGATGCTCTCTATCCCCATCTCGCGGAGCGCGAACGCCGCGTGGCAGCAGCAGTAGTCGAATTCGATCCCCTGCCCGATCCTTATGGGCCCGCTGCCGATTATCACAACCTTCCTTCTTGCGGACGGCACGCTCTCGTTCTCGCTTTCATAAGTCGAATAGTAATAGGGCGTCCGCGCCTCGAACTCCGCAGCGCAGGTGTCCACCATCTTGTAGACGGGCACAATCCCTTCCTTGAGCCGCATGTGCCGCACCATGGATGCCTCATGGCCTATGGCGGCCGCAATCTGCTCATCCGAGTAGCCCATCCTTTTCGCCTCATACAAAAGCCCCTTGCTGAAAACCTCCTTCCTCAGGCGGCCCTCCATGTTCGCAAAGTCAGAAAGCCTGTCCAAAAACCAAGGGTGTATCATGGTAAGCCCATGCACCCTTTTCCTGTCCCAGCCCATTTTCAGCGCTTCAACGATGGCGTATATTCTAAGGTCGGTCGGCGCGGAAAGGTGCTTCTCGATATCCCGCTCGTGGATTTTCGCCCTTTTCATCTCAACCGAGCGGAGCGCCTTCCCAAACGCTTCCTCAAACGTCCTTCCGATAGCCATGGTTTCCCCTGTGCTTTTCATCTGCGTCCCGATGATGCGGTTGCTCTCCGGGATTTTGTCAAAAGGCCATCTTGGTATCTTCACCACGCAGTAGTCAAGCGAGGGCTCGAATGCCGCAGGGGTGGTTTTCGTGACCGCGTTCTTTATCTCGTGCAGGCCAAGCCCGAGCGCTATCTTCGCCGCGACCCTGGCAATCGGGTAGCCGGTCGCCTTTGAGGCAAGCGCGGATGAGCGCGACAGCCGGGGGTTCACCTCCACTACCACATACTTCCCGGTCTTCTGGTCAAGCGCGAACTGTATGTTGCACCCCCCCTCGATTTTCAGGGCGCGGATTATCTTTATCGCCGCGGAGCGGAGCATCTGGTGCTCGTCATCCGAAAGGGTCTGCGATGGGGCGACCACCACGCTTTCGCCGGTGTGCACCCCCATCGGGTCGATGTTCTCCATGTTGCAGATGGTGATGCAGTTGTCGTATGAGTCGCGCATCATCTCATACTCGAACTCCCCCCAGCCGAGCACCGATTCCTCCACCAGTATCTGGTGCGTCGGGGAGAGCGTGAAGCCAAGCTCCAAAAGCCTCTCGAACTCCGCCTGGTCCCTCGCAATCCCCCCTCCTGTCCCCCCAAGGGTGAACGCCGGGCGCAGTATGAGCGGGAAGGGGTGCCCCTTTGCAAACGCATGCGCCTCTTCCTTTGTATTGGCAGCAACACTCTCAGGTATGGGCTCCCCGATTTTCTGCATGAGCGCCTTGAATTTCCCCCTGTCCTCCGCAGCCTCGATAGCCTCGATGCCCGTCCCCAGTATTTCCACGCCGTATTTCGCAAGTATCCCTTTCTCGTGAAGCTCCACCACAAGGTTCAAGCCCGTCTGCCCCCCCATCGTGGCGATTATCCCCTGCGGCCTTTCCTTCCCGATTATCCTCTCGATGAAATCGATGCGCAGCGGCTCGACATAAACGACATCCGCAATGTCCTTGTCTGTCTGTATTGTGGCAGGATTGGAATTCGCAACAACTACTTTCACGCCTTCCGCGCGAAGCGAGGCGCATGCCTGCGAGCCGGAATAGTCGAATTCGGCGCTTTGCCCGATGACAATGGGCCCGCTGCCGATTACCAGCACCTTTTCAACCTTTTTCCTTGCCACAACAACACCCAATCTTCAGAGCATTTTCACGAATTTGTCAAACAGGTATTTCGAGTCGCACGGGCCAGGGTTCGCCTCCGGGTGGTACTGCACCGCGAATATCGGGAGCTCCTTATGTGCGATTCCCTCGACCGTGCCATCGGTAAGGTTCCGATGTGTCACCTCGAATTCGGAAGGCAGAGTCTTCTCATCCACCACATACCCGTGGTTCTGCGTGGTTATCACCACCCTGTTTGCAGCCAAATCAAGCACCGGGTGGTTGCCCCCCCTGTGCCCGAACTTGAGCTTGTATGTCTTCCCCCCAACTGCCTTCCCAAGCAGTTGGTTCCCGAGGCAGACACCGAAAATGGGCAGGTCAAAAAGCTTCTTGAGCTCCCCGCTTTCCTTTCCAA
>CAYWFJ010000009.1:10752-28373 GCA_964458205.1 Microcaldota archaeon
ACACCGAAAATGGGCAGGTCAAAAAGCTTCTTGAGCTCCCCGCTTTCCTTTCCAAGAAGCGCGGGGTCTCCCGGTCCGTTTGAGGCAAGCACCCCGTCCGGGGAGAAAGACATCGCCTCTTCCGCGCTCGTGCTGAAGGGCACCACGACCACTTCCAGCCCGCGCGCCACAAGCTCGCGCACAATCCCCATCTTTGCCCCGTAGTCGATGAGCACTACCTTTTTCCCGCCCTTCTTACCGTAGAATTTCGCCTGCCCTGCGGACACCTTCTCCACGAGGTTTATCTTCGAGTAGTCAAGCTCCTGCGCCATTTCCAAAAGGGCAGGCACGTTCTCCTCTTTCTCGTAAACAGAAATAGCGGCCGGCATCACCCCCGCTTCCCTTATTTTCCTTACCAGGCTTCGCGTGTCGATGCCATATATGCCGGGTATTCCCGCATCCTCCATCCTTCCCTCAAGCGATTTCGCGCCCGTTCCGCCGCTTTCATGGCGGGGCTGGCGGCAAAGCTCCCTTATGCAATAGCCTTCCACCTGCATCGAATCGCTTTCGCACCACTCTCCGCGCGTGCCGTAATTGCCGATAAGCGGATAAGTTGAGACGAGAATCTGCCCTGCGTAGCTGGGGTCTGTGAGGGATTCCTCATACCCGGTCATGTTCGTTGTGAAGACGATTTCGCCAACGCGCTTCTCAATGGCGCCGAACCCTTTGCCGAAAAAGCGGGTCCCGTCGGACAAAACCACGACTGCTTTCTTTGCATTTCCCACAGCAACCCAAGGCTATCTTATGCATGCAAAATGAATTTAAATCGGGCAGTCGCCACGGCGTGGCGGGAGAAATGGTAAAGATTGGAAAATGGCAGGCGGAATGGAAAAATCCGGCTTGAATGCCCCGGAATGCAGATGCCTGTTTTCCAATCTACTGCCGCTCCCGCCTTTTCTTGATGTTCGTTTCCACGCTTTTTACCATGGGCTCAAGGTGGAAGCGCCCATAGTCCTGGAGCGCGTATATTACGTAAAAGCCAACGCCGATGCCCATGAGCATGAGCGGGATGGTGAACAGCCTGCCCCAATAAGTGTGCGGCACCATATCCCCCTAGCCGACAGTGGTTATGGTCTCGGTTGTGAAATATATGGCGTCCAGCCAGTCCCATTTTTCAGTATAGTGGTAGGCGGCAATTGCAGTGATATAAACCGCCCCAAGGAGAGTTATGGCATATATCATCTTCCTCTTGACCCTCGCCTTCTCGCGGCGAAGCTCCTCCAGATAGTGTTCCTGCAGTGTTGCAATGCCCGGCATAAATCCACCCGTCATCGTGCTTCCTTTTTGGAAAGAGCAATGGAATACGCCTTGTAATAGTTCCTGACCAGCGCGTGCCAGTCGATGTGCCTCATCATGCCGTATGCGCTTTTTTTCTGCGCGTCAAGCTTTTTTTCAGGAAGAAGGTACAGCCGCTCAAGCTCGCGCGAGAGCTCCTCGGAGGCCTGCTCGGAGCTTCTTCCGGCCATGCGCAGCACGACAACGCCGCATCCCTTTTTTGCCTTGCCCATTATGAACCGGCCAAAGCCGGTCATGTCTGATGTGACCGCGATGTCCTCGCTGACCGCCGCCTCAACCGGTGTGTACCCGAAAGGCTCGTATCTGGACGGGAACACGCCCACGTCCATCGCCGAGACCACATCGTAATAGTTCAGGTTCATAAGCCCGTCGTTAGGCTTCATGTAGGTCGGGTAGAACACCACCTTGACCGGGTTTTCCTCCCCGTTGTCAAGGCCTGCCGCCACGCATGCATTGATTATCGAGTCATTCTGGTAGGACAAATCATAGCAGTTTATGTGGGGCCTCTCGCCGTCCTTGTAAAAGCCCCGCGCCATGTTCTCAAGGTCGTGGCGTATCCCGCCCTCGACCCATTTGAGCGCCTCCTGCAGGTTCACATACGGCTTCCCAACGCTTTCAGGAAGCTCGTTTATCACCTCATACATCTTGTCAAGCATGAGGTAGTTCTTGATGATGGATATCTTAGGCCCCCTAACCGAGCTTGGCGCGAAAACGAACGCGAAAATCCGCCTGGTCTTGCCTTCCCGCGCATCCTTCTTTTTCCTAAGGCGCGCATTGAGCTTTCCAAGCGCCGAGATGAAGAGGTCGAACCCCTTGTTCGAGAACTCGTACCTTCCAGATATGTAGACGAACAGGGCGTTGTCGTATCTTTGCCTATAGTAGCTTATGAAGCAGGCCTCGAGGAACTGCTGGAGCTCCTTTCTCGCATATGAGGACAGGTCATGCCTCCTGTCCCCGTTCGCATTCTCCCCGAACTCGATGCCGTTCACGGTCACCACGTCCGCTTTCCTTCCGAGTATGTACCCTACTTCGAGCGCAACGGTTTCGCTCACGGTGGTGAATACGGTGCATTCTCGCGCAGCGGCAGCCTCAAGCTGGTGCTTCCCTTCCACCCGGTTGTTGTATGCCACATTGAGCGATATGGGCGCTCCCGCCTTCTGCGATTCGGCGTAGACGTCCACCCCCGCAGCCGAAAGCGTCCTGCCAAGCACGGTCGCATGCGTGGTGAAGACGGTCGCAAGCTTCATCCCCTTCATCTTGCAGTAAAGGAGGGCGGCTCCGGAAATCCATTCGTGGAACTGCAGCGCTGTTTTTTCCTCGTCGAATATTTTTGCCGCAAACAGCCTTTCGATGAGCATCCCAGCGCCAATGCCCCACACCACGTTCTCGGTGAAGTCCCATGACTTTTCCATTATGGAGTCTATCCCGAACCTTTTCCAGAGCATGTATTTCGCGTAATTCTTCTGCTTGTCGTATTGCGGGCCGCGGCTGCCGTCCACGTACTCGACCATCCTCTCCCCGGCATCCTTCGCATCGACCGAAATGATTCTTGCGTTGTTGCCGTACATCCAGCGGCCGTACTTGCAGTTCACGCCCTCGCGCGCGAGCTCCTCGAATATCTTCGCAAGTTCGCCTGCCGGCTCCTCGAATTTTATGTCCTCCGCGCATTTCTCGTCCAGCATCCCGATAAGAAGGTAATTATCGCCGAATTTTTTCACAAGCTCCCCTGACTTGCTTCGGATGACGGTGTAAATCCCGCCTATTTTCCGCCCTGCCTCGGACGAGACCTCGATGAGGGCAGCGGGCTCCCTTGCTTTTCCAGCCATGCATATGCAGCTCATCCGCGGTTTATAAGTTTTCTGCTTGCGCAGGTCGGCTATCCCATTCTCGCATCCACCACTACCTGCACGGTGGTTTTCGAGTAGGGGCGCACCACCCGCCTGAAAACAATCTCTGCGTTCCTTCCGGTTTCCAGCGCCGCTTCCTTCACCTGCCTCTCGGCAGCCTCAAAAGGGATTTTCGAATCGCCGAACGAATAATAGTGCAGGATGCCCCCCATTTTCAGGCAGGGAATCACATTCGCCAAGAAACCCGATGCATCCTTCGGAAGCGGCATCGCAGCCCTATCCGCCCACCCAGCATATTTTCCAGGCAGCAATTTCCCAACATCCCCCTTCACGCACTCGACATTTCCGCACCTGTTCCTCGCAACATTCCCTTCAAAGAACTTCGCAGCATCAGGATTAAGCTCAATGCCAACCACGCTTGCCGTAGGCTGCGCCTTGCCAATCCTTATCGCAAACGGCCCGACCCCGGCAAACGGCACCAAAACCTTTTCGCCAGGTTTCACGAGGCCGCAAAGCCTTCCTCTCTCGGTACCCAGCCTTGGCGAAAAGTAAGTCTTGTTCAGGTCAAGCTCGAATAAGCACCCTCCTTCCTTGTAAATGGTGCCTGTCCTCCTCTCGCCGGCAATCACCTTCACAGGCCGAATCCGAAATTCGCCTGCCGTCCCGCCCATCTTCTTTGCAACCACCTTAAGATTGTGGTGTATTTTCAGAACGGCACCGGCAATCATTCTTTCTTTCCCCTCAAGCTCAGGAGGTATCTCAAGAACCGCAATATCCCCTACAATGTCAAACCCCCCTACGAGCGCTTCAGCCTCATTTTCCGAAAGCTTCCCTTCAAGCTCAGCCGCAAGGGGCTTTCCGAATTCCTCTCGCTTCACAAGCTTCTTTTGCACAGTGGCAAATTTTGTTTTGCTTCCCCGCTTCAATGGAAAGTAAACGAACTTTTCATCCCTTTCTGGCATGAACCCATTATCGAGCGCAGAAGCTTTCGCTAACGCCTGCCTCGTCTTTTCGGCTTCTTCCCGTTTTGCCCTTACGCATCGCACCAAGGGATGCACCTATGAAATGAGTATGCTCGGCTTGCCAGGCAGCGCGTTTTTCGCCTTGGGCGCATTAGTTTCAGCCTCGCCGCAAACAGCCACCTTCGCGCCTGAAAACTCGCCTTCAAGGAGCTTCATCGCGCTTTTCAGCGCCTCAAGTTCGAACTGCGCGCTCACGGTCTTACCAAGCCCGCCCGCGTTTTTCATGTAGCCCATGAGCACTTTTGCGACTTCCGCGGCATGCGGCTTTATCTCCGGGTCTGCCATCGCGGCTTTCATCGCAGTATCGAATTTCCTCTCCCTGCCCGCAATCCCGCGAAGCTTCCTTTTCCAATCGGCAGCCACAAAGAGAGCGATTGCCTCCGGCTTTTCCATCTTCACCAGCTTCAATATGGAATTTATGTCGTCTTTCACCTGGCGGATGTAATCCTCCGCCTCCTCAAGCGTTTCATCAACCCTGCCCGCATCCCCTTTCGGCATCCTGGCAATTGCGACAAACCTGGCATCCTCGGCATAATGCTTCTTGCCAAGCTTCTGCCACATCCCCTCCGCGGCATGCGGCATGAAAGGCGCAACAAGTGGCACCCACATCTCGAAGAACTCGCGCAATTTCGGCTTTTCCGCCCTCTTCAAATACCACTGCAGGTCGTTCGTGCAATTGTACAAAAGCTCAAGCGACAAGTCGCGCAGCCTGAATGTTTCATACATCCCGGAAGCGGCAAGCGCGCGCTTATGGATCCTTGAGAGTATCCACCTGTCCGCAAGGTCGCGCTCCCCGCCGTCTTTTTCCGAGGCATATCTCCCCATCGCGGCATCCATGAATTTCATCCTTGAAATCACGCCCTCGACAGCGGGCCTGTTGAAGTCCGTGTCCTGCGCAAGGTCCGCGCCCGATACAACCGTGAACCGTATCGTGTCCGCCCCGAACTCCTTTATCGCGGCGCGTATCGGCATTATGTTCCCCATGCTCTTGCTCATCTTCTTGCCATCCATGAGCACGAATCCGTTTGTGACTGTCTGCTTGGGCCAGTTCTCCTTCCCGAAGACCGCCACATGGTTGAATATGAAGAAAGTGAGGTGGTTGTGCACCAGGTCGGTTGCGGAGTGCCTTGAGTCAAGAGGGTACCAGTAGGAAAACTCCTTTCTCATCTCTTCCGCTTCGCTCGGCAGCCCCTTGCCGCCCCCCTTGCCAAGGAAAACATAATCGAAAAGCTCTTCCGTAAGCTCCTCCGGCTTCATTTTCATCGCAATATGCGACACGGCATAGAATGCCATGTAGATGGTGGAGTCCGAGAGCGCCTCAATCATTTTTGTCTCGTCAAGCGGGAAGCGCGTGCCAAGCCCGGATGAGCGCGTGCACGCCTTCTGCTTCAGCCAGTCGATGGTATACTCATACTCGTGCCTCGTCTTTTCAGGCAATATGCCCATTTTTGCAAGGCACTCCTTTGCTTTCGCCTTCCATCCCAAATCGCCATAATCGATGAACCACTGGTCCTTGACAATGCGAACCCCGACCAAGCCGCCATATCTGCTGTAGATGGGTCCGTTTGAAATCTCGTAAAGGGGGGTGGCAAGCCCCTTGCCAAGCAGCGCTTCCTTTATTTTTTCCTTGGCATCCACTCCCTTCATGCCAGAAAACTCGCCGACCGCCATCACTCCTGTGTGCGCCTCCTTCCTGTAGATTTCGGAGGTCGCCTCTTCCGCTTTCGCATCGTTCTGATTAGTTATCTTCATCCTTTCCACAATTTCCTTTGCAGGGAAAGCGCCGAACCCCTCAAGCTTCAATACCTGCACAAGGGGCACCTTGCCCTCCAAGCCTGCATCGCGAAGCGCCAAATAGTCATAAGGCGCATGCGCAGGGACGGACATGACGACTCCCGTGCCAGCCTTCGGGTCCACGAAGCTTGCAGGGAAAAGCGGCACTTCCGCGCCGGTCATCGGGTTCTTCGCAGTCGCGCCCATCATCCCTTTCGCGTCGATTTCCTTTTCCACAGCGAGAGGCATCTGCATGGAAAGCTGCGGGAGGGCTTCCTTTGAAACGTAATACTTCCTGCCATTGCAGTCCGCCTTCACATATTCCGCCTTCCCATTCACCCAAATGTTCGTAACGCCGTAAATGGTTTCGGGCCGGTAGGTGGAGCACACAAGGAAACCGTCAAGATAGGGGAACATCACGCCAACCGTCTCTTCAATCTGCGGGTCGGCATCCCCCCTGGTGTCATGCGCGCCAATCGCGGTCTGCCCGATGGGGCACCATGGGACAGGGTGCTCCCCCTTCTTTATGCAGCCTGCCTGCTGCAATTTTGCAAAATGCCACCTTATGAACCGGTTGAACTGCGGGTCATACGAGTAGAATTTGCGCCTCCAGTCAATCGAATAGCCCATCTCCTTCATGCCCGCCTCTATTTCGCGCGAAAAGTAGGCGACAAGCTCTTTTGGGTCGGTGAGCTTCTCGGAAACGCTTTCCGGAATCCCATACACCTTTTCGAATATTTCCAGTATTTCCCTGTCCTTTTCCGCAATCCTCTTCGCCATTGCAAGAATCGGGGTGCCCGTCACATGGAACCCCATGGGAAAAAGCACGTTCTTTCCCTTCATCCTCATGTAGCGCGCATAGATGTCTGTAGTGGTGTACGTCCTCCCATGCCCGATGTGCTGAGGCGAATTCGGGTAAGGAAAAGCTGCGGTAAGGTAGAATTTGCCCTCCTTCCCGCCCGTGGCTGCGGGCGAATGGATACCTGCCTTCTCCCATTCAGATTGCCATTTTGCCTCTTCGTTTCCCATGCCCATCCTTCTTTTTGGCAAGGAATAAAAGGGGTGGTGCCGCGGTTCCCGCCGTGGGGGCTACAGGCGTTTTTTCCTGGAGACTGCGGACATCACTTTCCGCCCTCCCTCCTTGATAGCCTCGCCAGTCGCGCCAAGCCCGCTTTTGAGCGCAATTCCGCCGTGCAGCGTGCCCTTCTCCACGATTTTTCTCGTGAAGTCATAGCCGTTGAGCACCTGCTGCACTGCGCCCCTGGTCGGGTAGACCGCCACCAGGTTCATTATCACCGCGCGCTCCTCTGTCTTGTTGTATATCTCGTCGCCGGTATGGAGCCGGGGGGCGAAGAACAGCACCACCCCTATCCTTGCAACCCCGGAAAGCAGGAAAACCAGCAGTATGCCGTCAAAGCCGAATAAGCTCACAGCCGGAAAGCTTGTGAGGAACCACCCCCCGGCAAGCGCGCCTGCCGCAAAAAAAAGCCCGTTGAACGAGTTGTATTTTGCTATGAATGCGGGCCGAAGCTCCCTTCCGACAAGCGAGAGGGCATAATTGAATGCCGCCAGGTCAAATCCCGCCCACACAAACCCGGAAACCGCCTGGAAAAGCAAAAGCGCCCGAAAATCCGTGGTGAAAAGCCAAAGGAGGGGGATGGTGGTGGCCCCAAGCGATACAGCTACCAGCACCGTCCTGTTCCCGAACCGGTCAATCGCCTTGCCCCAATAAGGGAACGCCACTATTTTCGTGAGCACCAAGGCGGCGGTCATGGTTCCAATCGCCCCCATGTCAAGCCCCAGGCTGTTCATCATATATGGGGTGAAAAACGGCGCGGAGAACTGGACGGAAAACGTGAAAAGCCCCATGAAAGCAAGGAAGGAAAGCTCGTTCTTGTAGGCGGGCAGGAGGAAAAGGTGCTTGAACTGTATTTCCTTCGCAAGGGCAAGCTCGTATTTAACGTTCTCGGTCTTCAAATGGCAGAAAACGGTGAACAGCCTTGACAGGAATGCGAGAGAGAACACCGCTGCGAAGGCTGCGCCTGCCGGATAATTGAGCTGAAGCTCCCTAAGGGCCATGCCTGCGCCGAACACCGTCATGAACAGCACCGCCTGCATGAGTCGGTTCCTGTTTGCGAAAAAGCCAGCGCGCTCGTTCTCAGGCACGATGTCCGATATCCAGCTGCTCCAAGCCGGGTTTATCATGAGCGAGGTGCCGGCGCCAAGCGTGAAGAACGCGATTATGAGCGGAACCGAAAGCTCGCCCGGCCAGAGCAGGAGCGCGATTATCGGGAGCCAGGAGAGGGCCTGCAGAAGCGAGCCTGCGGCCACCATCAGCCTCCTGTCCTTGAAAAGCCGGAGCGCTGAGAGCGAGAACGACTGGAGCGATGCCCCTATGAGCTGGGGGAGCGCGGCAAGGAGCCCGACATAGAAATTGCTTGCGCCAAGCGAGATAATCGCCGCCGGAAGGAACGAGTCGCCCATGCCGGCCATGACCGTATAGCCCATTCCGTCCGCTATGGAGTACTTCATAGAGCGCTCGCGCTTCTCGCGGCATAGCCCGCCATCTTCGCCATTGCCTGCCATAATAGGTCGCGTGGCTTTCTTGAATGGCTTAAAATTATAATCATGCGCTCCGTTCCATCCCCATGGCATTTTTCGACTCAAACATCGATGGTGCGTTCCCCAAGGCCCTTTTTGGCATAGGCGCGATGCTGGTCGCAATCGGCATGGTGGCAGCCATCCTCAATTCAGGCGCAAGCGCGGAAGGCGGGCTTCTCGAATCGATTGCAAGCGGGGTGGCAAGCACGTTCCTTGCGCTCTTTTCAGGAGTTATGATTGGCGTCGGGGCGACAATCGCAATCGACAGCATGGTGGTTTCGCTCCACGGAAGCCAGATACGCGCCGCGGTGGCATTCCTGCTCTGCATCCTTTCTGCGCTCATTTCCGTTTCCGCAATTGCAGGCACGCAATCCTCGTTTTGGCTCCTGATACTCTTTTTCGCAGGCCTCTCATCAGCCGGCACTTTCCTCCTTAGCGGAATCGCCTTCACGCTTTCAGGCGCCGCGAAAAAGTACCTCTCGGATTCCAGGGACTGAAAAGCAGGGAAAAACAAAAAAAGGAAAGAAAGAAGGTGCGCCTGCTTTGCTAGAACTTCGGCACAAGCGGGGGCCTTTCGTCAGTCGACAGGTTGTTGTACATCATCAAGCCTGCAACTGCGGAAAGCCACGCGGTCGCAAAATCGTAAAGCCCCCTGTGCCGTTTCCCTAAAAGCAGCATGTAGAACCACTGGATGCATATCGCCATGCACGCGAATATCCCGATTATTGCCAGGCATATCCAGACAAGCGCACCCCAGATGAAGCGGATGAAAAGCTCCAGGCGGCTCGCCTTCTCCTCGTATTTCACGGCCACTTTGACAGATTCCATGGAATCCCCCGCCGGGTTGCCGGCGAATGCGCTACTCGCCGAATGCTTATACGTTTTTCGGCGCTACTCCCCGAACACCTTGATTATCACGCGCTTTTTCCTCTGCCCGTCAAACTCGCCGTAGAAAACGCTCTCCCAAGGCCCCAAGTCAAGCTTCCCATCAGTTATCGGCAGCATCACCTGGTGCCCCATGATGAGCCTTTTCAGGTGCGCATCCGCATTCGTTTCCCCTGTGCGATGGTGCGCGTAATCGGGCCTCTCCGGCGCCGCCTTCTCAAGCCACTCAAGTATATCCTGCCAAAGCCCCCCCTCAAAATCGTTCACGAACACTGACGAGGTGATATGCATCGCCGAGACAAGGGCAAATCCCTCCCTCACACCTGACTCCGCAACCGCTTTCACCACTTCATCCTGCATCGGCACGATTTCCTTTTTCCTCTTGGTATTGAACCACACGTATTCCGTATGAAATTTCATTTTCCCACCGCCCAAACCTTCCCGCGACCATTTATATGTTTTCCCGTCCCTCCATCCCACATGCTCGGCGGAATCCCATTTCTTTACATTGGGCAAATCGCAGCCCTATTCGCAATTTCGGTCATAGTGGGCAGGGTATCAGGCCCGATAGTCGCAAGGGCGCTGGAATCCCTCACCCGCAAGACGAAAAGCACGCTTGACGACCGCATAATCGAAGCGGTGAAAGTCCCGCTCGAATCCTTCTTTTTCCTGGTTGTGTTCTATTTCCTTCTCCATTCGTTCCACGAGCTTGCGGATGCGGCAGAGCTTCTTGACAGCTATACGTTCGCAATTCTGGTCCTCATCGCAACATTCATGCTCTCGGAGGCGTCTGGCGCGGCAATCCGCTGGTATTACGAGGAGGGGCACAAGACGCGCGCGGGGAAAATCGGCAAGGTGGAGCTTGACCTGTCTCTTCTTCCGCTGGTGCGCAAGGTCACCAAGCTTTTGATATATGCCGCAGGCTCCGTAATCGCCCTTTCCACGGTCGGATTCGACATAACCGGCCTTCTTGCAGTATCAAGCGTAATCGGCATCATCCTGGGCCTTGCCTCGCAGGAGACGCTTGCAAACATCTTCGCAGGGATAGCGCTCCAGATGGACCGCCCCTACCACTACGGAGATTACATACGCCTGCCGTCAGGTGAGGTGGCGGTTGTCCAGAAGATAGGGATGCGCTCCACACGCCTGGAAGACCTCCACTACAACGCCATTGTCGTCTCCAACTCCGAATTCGCAAAAATGAGGATAACCAACCTCTCGCTTCCAGACGACACCAGCACAATCTCAGTTCCGGCCGAGCTTCCGCTTCCTGCGGATTTGGGGCTTCTCGAGCGCAAAATCACGGAAGCAATACGCGCGGCAAAGCCGCAAGGCTACCTGGCGCAGAAAGGCTCAACGCTCACGATAGACGCGGTGAAGCCCTCGTCAGTCTCGTTTTCCTATTCCTTCTGGGTCTCTGGCTACTACAACGCGCAGCCGATAAAGGGCATTGTCAACTCGGAAATACTTTCATACGCACGGAAGATGAAGAAGTAGCCTTTGGCGGCGCGGCAGTCATTTCCCTATCCTCAGCAGGTATTTACGGTAGGCTTCCGAGCCTTTGGTTTTTGCCGCAAGCGCGGTGTCGATGGGGGCGGGCGCGGTGATGCTCTTCGCATCAAGCACGCGCGCAATCTCGCCCTTTTCCATAAGCCCGTGCAGGAGCACGACTTCTGAAACGCTTTTTCCGCCTGAAAGCGATTCCTTCACTATTTCCGCAACCGCCTGGTACCCAAGGTACGGGTTTAGCGCGGTTGCGAAGATATATGTGGCATCGATGTTCTTCCTGCACGCCTCCAAATCGTATTCCATGCCCTTAAGGCAGAACCTGTCCAGCATCCTTGCGGCATGCGCAAGGCTTATCGTCGGGGCAATGGTGTTTTTCGCAACAAGCGGAGTGAGGAAATTAAGCTGCAGCTGCCCTCCCGCGCAGCCCAGCACAACCGCAGAGTCAGCGGCAATCGCATCCTTTGCAATCATCTCAACAGCCTCGGGGATGGACGGGTTTATCTTGCCCGGCATTATGGACGAGCCAGGCTCCACTTCCGGCAGCACCACTTCCGCAATGCCCGCCTTCGGCCCGGAAACAAGGAGCTTGAGGTCATCAGCAATCTTCACTAGGCTTATCGCAATCCCCCTGGTGGCAGCGGAATAAAACAGCACGGAATTCAGGGCGGATATATGGAGCGGCCTGTTCTTCGATGACGCGAGTTTTTCGCCGGTTATTTTTGAAAGCTCCGCGGCGGCCGCATCAGCAAACTCCGGGTGCGCGGTTATGCCCGTCCCAAGCGCCGTCCCTCCAAGCGGGATTTCGCAAAGCCCGCTTCTTGCCTGCCGCAGCCTCGCCAAATCCTCCTTGAGGGCGTCCGACCAAGCGAGTATCTCCTGTGAAATGGCAATTGGCACAGCATCCTGCAAATGCGTGCGCCCCACCTTCAGTTCCCCTTCGTATTTTTTCGCCTTTGCATCGAGCGTTCTGCAAACCGCAAGCACGTCTTTTTCCAGGTCGGATGAAAGCGAGAGAAGCGCCATCCTGATGGCGGTCGGCCCCAAATCATTAGACGACTGCCCCATGTTCACGTCATTGTTGGGATGCACTGGCCTGTAATCCCCTTTCTTCCCGCCAAGAAGCTCATTCGCGCGGTTTGCCACCACTTCGTTCACATTCATGTTGAAAGGCGTGCCCGCGCCCGCCTGGCTGAAATCAAGCACGAGCGCATCGGCCATCTTCCCAGAAAGGAGCTCCTCGCAGGCTTTGACAATCGCATCCGCCTTCCTCCCCTCAAGCACGCCGCATTTTGCGTTCGCTTTCGCAGAAGCCAATTTCATTTTCACATATGCGGCATAATATTCCTTCACCGCGCCCTTCCCCTCAAACCTGAAATTCCCAAGCGCGCGCGTTGTGAATGAGCCGTAATAGGCGCCGGATGGGACTTCCACTTCCCCTATAGCGTCCTTTTCAATCCGGAATCCAGCCATGAAAACACCAACACAAAGCCCACTGAATCTTCGCGAAATCCGCCCCCTCTACAAAGCGCCTAGTCAATGCCAAGCAGGGTCAATTCCGCATCAATCTCCTTTTCATCCATCCTCAGCCTCGCGCCGCCGGTCTTTTGCGCCTCAAGCGCAACCGCGGTCGCCACCCTCCTGGCAATCCCTTTCTCAAAAGGCAGGGGCAGTATCCTTTCATTCGAAAGCTCTTTGTCGGAAATCGCCCCTGCAAGCGCATAAACCGCGGCAAGCTTCATCCCCTCGCTTATCCTCCTGGCCCTCACAAGGAGCGCCCCCCTGAAAATCCCCGGGAAGCCAAGAACGTTGTTCACCTGGTTCGGCAAATCCGAGCGCGCGGTGCCGAACACCGCAACGCCTGCCTCAAGCGCCTCCTTCTGCGAAATCTCAGGCACCGGGTTTGAAAGCGCGAAAATTATGGGCTTATCCGCCATCTTCCTCGCTTCCGCCGCGCCCATTATGTTTGGGGCAGAAACGCCTATGAACGCGTCCGCTCCGGCAAGCGCGTCTGAAAGCTTCCCCCTTTTCCCTTCCCTGTTGGTGATTTTCGCAATCTCGCGCTTGTAGGGGGGCAATTTTTCCGAATCAACAAGTATCCCTGAGCTATCGCACACGGTGATGCCCCCGAAGCCCGCACTATGCAGAAGCTTCACAATCGCAACTCCGGCTGCCCCGGCCCCGGAAACCACGATTTTCGCATCCTTCCCCTTTCCCACCAGCTTAAGCGCATTCAAAAGGCCTGCAAGCGCGACAACCGCGGTCCCGTGCTGGTCGTCATGGAAGACAGGTATGTCGAGCGCCTCGATAAGCCGCCTCTCGACAGAAAAGCATTTCGGCGACTCGATGTCCTCAAGGTTTATGCCCCCGAAGGACGGTGAAATGTCCTTTACAGCCTTGACAATCTCATCTTCCCCCTTGCAGGAAAGGCAGATTGGGAACGCATCCA
Organism: Microcaldota archaeon; assembly: GCA_964458205.1. Classification (GTDB taxonomy): domain Archaea; phylum Micrarchaeota; class Micrarchaeia; order Anstonellales; family Anstonellaceae; genus UBA10161. Next base: position 24,171 of record CAYWFJ010000009.1, read on the forward strand.
CCCCTCCGTATGACTTGAACAGCACCGCCTTCCCTTCCATCACCGGAAGCGCCGCAAGCGGGCCGATATTCCCCAGCCCAAGCACCCTCGTGCCGTCCGAGACGACCGCAACCGTGTTCCATTTGCAGGTAAGCCCATAGGCGGAATCGGGATTTTTCTCAATCTCCCTGCAGACTGCCGCAACACCAGGGGTGTATGCAAGCGACAATCCCTCCCGGCTTCTGCAGTCGACTTTGCTTTTTACCTCAAGCTTGCCCCTGTTTTCCTTATGGAAAATGACCGACCTTTTGCCTATTTCATCCGCAGGCATTGTCACACCGCCTTTCCGCTGAAAACAAGCGCATATTCCCGCTCAAAACCGCTTCCGCTTGCGACCTTCGCCATCGATTTTGAGAACCAGGCGACCAGCCTCTCGTTCGAAGTGCCCCAAAGCCCGGACTTTGCGACTATGTCCTGCACCTGCTCCCTGGTTATCTTCACCTTCTGCTCCGGGTCGAATATGTCCGACTGCGCGCACTTCACATAGGACTCGATTGCCATGAAAAGGGGTATGAGGCAGAACATCCTCACCCGAAGCGCCTTTTTCGGGAGGAGAAGCACATATTTCATTGCAGACTCAAGATAGGCGCGCGCGTTCTCCACCTGCTCGGCAAGCACCTTCATCGCCGCCTCGCGGTTTTCCCTCAGGCACAAGCTCTCGTAGCTCAAGTGGTATTTCGCAATGAGCCTTTGCGGCCAGTAGCGCCGGTTCTCGCCGAGGTCATGCGCGATGTCGCGGAGTATGTTCACCTTTTGGAGCGCGAGGCCGAACTGCCGCGCATACTTGCGAAGCTTCCGCCTAAGCGCATCCGTGATTATCCCGTTATAGTGCAGAAGGTCGGTGAAAAGGTAGCCTATCACTCCGGCGACATAGTAGCTGTAATTGTTCTGGTCGGCAAACGTCTCAATCCGCCTCTTCTGGAAGTCATACATCCCCTTCGCCATGGTCCTTCCGCGCTTGAGTATGTAGGCGCGGACGGCCTTCGGCTGCGCATAATACGCCCTGACGACCGCATCCGCATTCTCCATAAGCTCCTTTTCGTAAGTGCAGTCTATTTTTCCGCAAAGCCTTTCCTTGCACGCAAGCGCTTTTTCAGCATCCATCCCGGCAGGGCGAAGGACTGAGAGGAACTCGTCGAAAAGCGCGCGCTTGGTGCCCAAAGGCGCGCCGGAGTCCTCGATGGTGTCTATTATCCTGTAAATAAGGTAGGAAAGCATCATCTGCTCGTTCAACGGCTTCGGCAGCACCTTTATGCAAAGGGCGAAGCTGCGCGACACCTTCGGCAGAATCCCCCAGCATTTCGAAACGTCGTCCATTTTCCCATCCCACCCTGAAGTAGCTTGGCCTTGCCGCAACCATTATGCGCACATAATTTATTATGGTTTCCAATCGCACCACCCCTTATGGCGCAAATACTGGTGCGGAAGGGCGACGGCACGCTTGAGCCCCTCGACTATGGCAAGGTGCGCGTCTCCCTCCGGAAGGCCGGCGCCTCAAGCCCGCTTGCCGATGAAATAATCGAATCGCTCCAGCCAAAGCTCAAAAACGAAATGCCGACGGGGGAAATACACCGCCTCGCATTCGAGGCGCTGCGGTCGCTTCAGCCGGGCGCAGCTGCGCGCTTCGGACTCAAAGGCGCGCTTCTCAAGCTCGGTCCCGAAGGCTACCCGTTCGAAACGTTCGTCGGCGCGCTTCTCAAGGGCAGGGGCTATTCCACAAAGCTGAGGCAAATCCTCCAGGGCAGGTGCATCACGCACGAGATAGACGTTGTCGCGTCCCGCCCGGAAATCCCCGGCCACGCAGCAACAAAGTGCATAGTTGAATGCAAGTTCCACAATTCCCCCCACTTCAAGTGCCATGTTCAGAGCGCGCTTTACACCTGGGCGCGATTCCTTGACGTGAGCGGGCGCAATTTGGACATCGATTCGGCATGGCTTGCCACGAACACCAAATTCTCCGGGGAGGTGGTGGCATACGGCGACTGCGTTGGGCTGAAGCTATTGGGCTGGAGCTTCCCCCGCGAGGAGAGCATACAGGTGCGGATAGAGGAGAACAGGCTCTACCCTATCACCGTCCTTTCGCACCTTGACCGGGGGACTTTCGACCGGCTCCACGCCGCAGGCATCATACTTGTGAAAGAGCTTCTTGACGCGCCGCAGGAGCGCCTCCGCGAGCTTCGCATACCCGACCGCGAAACAGAGCGGCTGAAGCTTGAGGCGAAGCGGATAATGTCGCAGAGGCAGTAATCCCGTCCTTCTTTTGCGGCAGGGCGCATCGCCAGTTTTTCTCCCGCATCCCGCTCATGGCTTTGGCTAAGCCTCATTGAAAAAAGAAAAGAAGAAAAAAGGGAATCAAATGGACATGATTTCCTTGATGCTGCAGGCAAACGCAATCAGTATTGCGCCATACACGCAGGCGAAGAAGCCAACGAGGCTCACCATCGCAAGCGCCGCAACAAACGGATGGAAGAGCATGAAAAGCCCGAGCAGGACATAGATTATCCCCCCGACAAGCGGCAGCCACTTCTTCTTGCCCTTCTTTATCGCATATACGATTTGCCAGACTCCTGCGGCAATCGCGATTATCGCAAGCAGGAATGCGACCATCCCTATCGCGAAGATTATGCCTCCCGTCACGGCATCGGGGGAAAGCAGCATCACCATGCCCACAAAGCCGGTCAAAAGGCCCATAATCACCAGGAAGCCCGAGAATTCCGCCCCCTTGCATACAAAGAGCCCTTCATACAGCTGGAACAGGGCGCCAATCACCAGCAATAGCCCAAGCACGAATACTGTCGCGCTTAGGGTGGTCGCAGGGTTGAGGAACAGCATAAGGCCGAACAGGAAGAACAGCAACCCCGCAATGCCGATTGCCACTCCCGCCTTGCCCATCATCCCATCTGAAGCCATTTTTTTCTTCGCCATCAATTCCCCTCCTTTCGCGCATGCCCGTAATCCGGAAGAAGGCTGTTGCAGGGCTTTCCTTTTCTTGCGCGCATTGGCTTTCTTTCGGGGGCATCGCTTATAAGCTTCACGCCGCTGCTTCTTTCTGGCTTAAACGCACGAGAGCACGCGCTGCCGCGGCTTTTCTTCATGTTAAGAAGCGCCAATTGTGTGTTATGCCAAGTTATTCTTCCTGCTCAGTTGCAAGGAAAGCCCACCAAGGTTTTTCAGTGCTTATAGTCTCGCCATTTTCTGCGTCAACCTCTGCCTTAACTTGCATGTCGACATCAAATAGGGCGAAAAGCTTGGCGCGTTTCGTGGCTTTCATGACGTATGCTGCGCGTGCTTGGTTGCCGCCCCCAACCTCCTTCACTTGGATTGTGCACCCATTCGATTCGTTGCAGTTCCTGATGCGAAGCCGCGAGAGCGCTGTTTCTGACGCAGTGTCCGGCATCACTTTTATCTCGGCGTTCCTCCCGTTCGACAGCTGCGCATACAGGCGCGTCCTGTTCTGCTCCTGCGTCGAGGTGATGTTGAATGACGAGTATGCTTCCATTTCGCGCACGCGGAGGCGCATCTGGCTGCTGTTTTCGGGCATCCCGCGATATTGGCGCGGGCTTCCCTGCCCAGCCTGGTTTTTTTCCTGGCCCAGGGTATCTGGTTGCTGCGCCCCGCGGTTCTGCACCTGTCGTTCCAAGGCAGCCTGCTCTACTTGCCCAGAACCCTGGCCTGCCGATGTGCCAAATCCTTTGCCATGAACTGCGCTTTCAGGCTGCCCATATTCTTCGCCTGCCGCGAAGAGCGTGAGCAAAAGCACGCACATCGCAATAACAACCAATGCAATTTTCATCAGCATCACCAGTATGCCATTGTGCATGGCGAGAATAAGAAGGTTAGCCGCTAATGTTATTATTTATAAATAATTAAGGTGCTCAGAAGCTACTCCGTTGGGTCATCGCTGCGGGCATTTTCTTTGCGGAAAACGCACGCGTCATTTTGCCAATGCAAAATGCACGCTGCTAACCCCCTGGAGCGGTGTCATCATCGCGTATCTCTTACATTAGACTGGCTTAAAAAAACCCACTGGAGCGGCCGCAAGAGTGCGCAGCACTTTGCGGTCCTTTGGCCGATGTGCATTTTGCCCGGCAAAATGCATCAGATGTGCAACGGCAATCCGTTGCACAATTGTCGAGCCGAGTTCGACAAGTCATCGAACGAAGC
>CAYWFJ010000010.1:0-27826 GCA_964458205.1 Microcaldota archaeon
TATTATGCGGTTTATCGCGATATTGGTTTCGTTGCTCATGCTCTTCCAGTTGGCAAGCCCGCAGGCTTATTCATCGGAATACCTTGCGGACGGTTGGCTGAAAATCACCCGCCAGGTGGTTGTGAATGATGCGCAAGGCTGCCTGGGGGGAGGCATAACCGGCGGCTGCTCGGCGACCGGGGCGGTGCCCCCTTCCTGGTCAGGCGCAGGCGTCCCTTTTTCGACCGCGGTGCGGCTCACAGTCACCAATTCCGGGCCTGTTGAAAGGCGCGGAATAGAGATATCCGAAAGCCTTTCCCACATCCCTGAAGGCGCAAGGGTGGAGTATTCCTCGGCGATGCCTTCAATAGCGGGCAGGCTTGCAACCTGGCAGATAGCCTCCCTCCAGCCGGGCGAGTCCAGGAATTTCTCATATTCTTATTCTGCGGCTGCGCGCGAGGGGCAGATAAGCCGCATCCCGCCAGTCCAGGTGAAAGCCGAGCCGGAAAAAGTGTCTCTCTCCGCGCCTGCCGAGTCTTCTGTCGGAGGCAGGATATCGGTGAGAATCTCGTCCGCATCCGGAAGCCCGATTACAGGGGCCAGGGTAAGGGTCCACTATCCGGACGGCACTTCGCAGCTGGTCGCAACGGACAAGGGCGGCATTGCGTCATTCACCGCTTCGCGCGAGGGCTTCTATACCTATACGGTCGAGGGCTATTCCATCCTCAGCCTGTCGTCAACCGAAGTGCGGAAAGGGCAGCCCGAGGTTCCGGTTCTTGCAGCGGCGGCCACGGATTCAGGCATGCTCCCGGCAATAACCAGCCTGCTTCCGATACTTCTTGGGATATTCGTGGTTTCGGTGGCGATGCTGATGGCGTATAATTTCTTTTCCGCAAAGCGCGAGGATGGCCCGTCTTCATACGGGCAAGCCGCGCAGCAGCCGGCGCACGTGGCAAATGCAAAAGACCAACAGCAGCCGGTTTCAGGCGGAGCCGATACGGGGCAGAACGTGGCATCGCCCCTCTCGGTTTCGCAGAACTATTCGTTCTCAGGAAGCGGCAGCAGCCCCAGAAAATCGCCCATTGAAGAGGCGAAGGAGGACAAGCGGGTGAGCGACCTCACACGGGGCCTGGTGGAAAGCCGCAAGAGGCAGATGAAAGGCGCAGAGGAGACCCACGAAGGCGAAGTCCCCTTCGAGGCTCTTCAGAATGCCCGGGGTTGGGCCGGCGCAAATGATGCTGGCCTGGATGATGCGGGCGAAGGCGCCGAGGAATCTGCTTTGATTGACGACAAGCTGGATGTTGAGCTTTCAAGGCTTGAGGCGGATGCGCGGGAGTCTGGCGAAACCGCATCGGACGAAGGCGAGATAGAGCGGGCCATTGCCGAGCTTGAAGCCATACGCGCCGAGCTTCGTGAGAGGAAAGAGAAAGTGCACGGTGCGTCAGCAAGCGATTCGGACGGCGGTGCGGATGATTCGGGCATAGGCGCAGGCGACCCGGATTCTGATGATGAAGAAAGCGGGCAAGCGGGCGGTTCGGATGCGGAAGCATCGGGCGCAGGAGAGCCCTTCTCTTCAAAAGACGAAATGGGCGAATCGCAACCTGAAGATGCCATGCCTGGCGATGAGGAGCAGGATGGGCCCGGAGAGCCGGTTGAGAAAAAGCCAGCGAGAAAAGCAAAAATCCAGCCCAGGGCGCAGGCAAAAAAAATGCCCTCGAAGGGCAGGATTGCAAGCCGCAAATCCAGGAAAAAGTAAGGGGGGCTACTCTCATTTCTTTATTTTTTAGCAGCTTCCGTTGCCTGGCTTAGGCGCGCAAGGGCCGAACTGCCCGCAGTTGTTGCATGTTGAATAGCCGAATTGACAGCCGTCTAGGTTGCAGCCGACTGCGTCCCCTTCCGCGCATGCCCTTTTCCTCAAAACGCACCCTCCATAAGCGCCGTTTGCGCATTCCTGCAATCCGCCGCATCCGCCAATGCTGCAATTTTTCACCGCCCCGTCCTCGCATTCCCTTTCCCTGGATGAAAAATCAAGGCTTGAGCTGCAGCCCTCGCTTCTTGCCTCCAGCCTGTGCGCGCCTGCCTTTGCAACGAAAGTCGCGTCCGCCCGGGCCTGCCCGTCCGCAATCCTATTCCCGTCAAGATACAAAGAAAAGCTTCCGCAGGAGGAAAATGCGCTCGCGGTCAAGTTTGCGCCTTCCACGGGGAAGGGCGCATCCAGGACTATTTCAATCGAGGCCGCATCCTGCTTCTGCCAAGGCTGAGGGAAAAAGCCGCTGCCTGCGAGGAAACAGGCCGCAAGTGCAACGGCAGCCGCCAAGGGCAGGAGAAGCCAGGGCGCCCACGCATCAGGTGCCGCTTTCTTTTTTTGCATGCCCGCCGCCATTCCCAGCACCCTAATCGTATGAAAGCTTAGGGGCGCTTGCGCCCTTTGCAAACAGGCTGAGCGCCTCCGAGCTTATCGAGCCTAAAAGCCCGCGGTTCCCGCCAGAGCTTGAAAGCTTGCAAATCCTGGGCTCCTCGTCCTTGATTCCGCCAAGCTCAGCGGCTTTCTTTATTGCGGCCCGCTTGTCGCCAAGCTCGTCTACCAGCCCTATCTTCTTCGCCTGCCTTCCGGTCAGAATCCTCGCGTCAAGCACTTTTTCAAATTCGGCGCGGTTCAGCCTGCCCGCCCTTCCCTCTTCAACAGCAGAGCGGAATTCCCCGAACGACTCGTCCACTATCGACTGCAGCACCATCTCCTCATCGTGCGTCATCGGGCGCGAAGGCGAGCCAATGTCCTTCATGGCGCCAGACTTAATCGAGGTTTCGTTTATGCCGAGCTTCAAAAACAGGCCTGAAAACTCCACAAAAGTCATCCTTGCGCCGATATTGCCTGTAAGCGCATCCGGGTTTGCCACTATTTCATCCGTGCCTGCAGCCACCATATAGCCGCCCGACGCAGCCATTTCCTGCAAATACGCAACGCTTGTCTTGTTGAGCTTGCGAAGCGCATCGTAAATCTGCCTGCTTGCGACCACTGAGCCGCCAGGGGAGTCAATTATGAGGAGCACGGCTTTCACGTCCCCCCTCTTGTCCGCAGATTCAATTTCTGCTGCGATGCTCTCCGAGCCTTGCATTCCGTCGCTAAGAAGGGTGCTTTCAATGTCATCCACCACAATTTGGCCTTTTATCTCCACCACGCCCACACAGCCGTCAATCGGCGAGAAGGAATAGGCTAAAAGGACGAGCAGCGCAAGCCCGAACAGGCCGCCTATTATCCAAAACGAATAATTTTTCCCATCTCCTGCCTTTTTGAGTGCCATGCGCTTCCCTCCCGCTTCCCTTGCTTTCTAAATTTATAATAAGCTTCAGGTGCAGAATTTTCATATGGATATCCTGTCTTCTATCATCAGCCTCATAATATTCATACTCCCTTCCTATTTTGCAAACTCCGTGCCTGTGCTTCTTGGCGGCGGCGCACCTGTTGACTTTGGTGCGAAGCTTTCGGACAAAAGGCGGCTTTTCGGGGAGGGGAAAACAACCAGGGGATTTTTTGCCGGCATTTTTGCAGGGCTTCTCATCGCCAGCCTTGAAGCCATTCTCCTGCCGGGGAGCCAATTTGACATTTACCCTGGCAGCGCGGCAACATACGTATTCGCAGGCTTCCTCCTTTCGCTTGGCACCATGATGGGCGATTTGGTGGGGAGCTTCATCAAACGAAGGCAGGATATCGCGCCAGGCAAGCAGTCGCTTATTTTGGACCAGCTCTCCTTTCTCGCATTCGCGCTTCTTTTTGCCTACCCGCTCGCTTACCATCTTCTCACAATCGAAGCCGTGCTCTTCTTGGGCGTGCTCACCTACTTCGTGCATGTTGGTGCGAACATAGTCGCCAACCGGCTCGGGCTTAAGAAAGTTCCTTGGTAAACGAGCCTCCTTTCAGAATTCAGCCGTTCCGTTTTTTCCGTCCACTTTTGCTTTCTTTCCATCCTTAAGAAGCGCATAAGGGTCGCACTCGAGCTTATCCACCATCGGTATCCCCGAAATAATCGCGCCGACTGCGATTATTGGCTCGGCTTCAACATTGATTATCGCAGCAGGCGCAACCCCGTTCTTCTTCAGCTGGAGCATGACATACGAGCCGACTGTGGAGCCCTTGCCGCGCGTGAAGAGAAGCACCTTTCCTGCTACGCACCTGCCCTCAAGAGGGTGCCCTTTTTCGATGACAATTCCGCTTTTCGGATCCACCCCGCCAAGGAAGGAGATTGCTTCGCTGCTTGAAAGGACAGCCCCCTCCCCGATTCCTTTTGCAATGGCCCTTCCCTTAATCAGCATAAAATTCCCCATTTGCGCCTGCTTTTCCAATCAGCATAATATTTCCTCAAGGTCGCCGAACACCACTCTCTGCCTGCAAAGGCTTCCCAGATATTTTGCCGCCTTCCCTGAATTGCATCCAGTGGATGAATAGCCCATCTCCTCAAGCGGGCAGACCACCATGCAGGTGTCCGCGACCACCCTGCCGCCTGCTTTCTCTATCGTTGCGACAAATCCTTCTGCCGCAGCTTCCTCTTTCGTTTTTTTCGCGGTGCACACCCAAAGCTGGCAAGTGAGCTTTTTCCCACTAACCAATTTTGCAACGCGCGCAATCTCCTCCAGGCTCGCGTGCGGGCAGCCCACGGTGATGAGTTGCGGCTTTTCCTTCGCGCCGATTCTCTCCTTTATTTCAACAAGCTCTTTCTTGCCAAGCGTTACCCTCTCTGCGCCCTCTTTCACCCTGTATTCCGGAGTTATGCCTTCCGCATAAAAGAGGGCATTCGAGCCTGATGCCGCCATCGCAGCCCCAAGTCCCTTAAGCTGCGTTTCGGTTGCTTTTCCTATTCCTGTAAATGCAACGTTTTTCCCCTTCGTTCTCTCTCCCACAAAATAACCGGCTGCCCCGAAATCAGCGTAGCTCTTCAGTCCGGTTTCCATATCCACCACAAACTCGGCAAGCCTGTTCTCCTCCAGGTGAAGCCCATAGTTCGGAGTCACGCCGCATATTGCCGCAGCAAGTGCTGACGGCCCGCCTTCCCTGTTCGTCCTTGCCCCCAGAACAGAATTGGCAAAACACACCGCAGAGCTTTCGCTCCATGCGACATGCTCGCCTAATTTTGGGCGTATCCCGACCTGGTATGGCGCGCAGGTGCACGTCATGGTTATTCCCATTGCAGAGTAAGCGTCAAGAATTTCGATTTGCTTTTTCGCAAATTCAGGCGGCACCCTCATTTCCTTCCACTGCGCCCTGTCCATTCCAGCCGGGTTGAGGAAAGAGGGCATGCGCACCCTTGCGCCAGCTGCCACCATTCCCTGAAGGTACTCCAACCCGGCATCCCCGATTGTCTTGTAGGAAACGCCGGATATTTGCGCAGAAGTGACGGGAATCATCCCCTCCGCCTTGTAGATTTTCCCAAGCGCAAAAAGTATTTCCATTGACTGCTGGGCGGCAGCGCCGTTTTCCCCCTCGAGCATTTTCTGCTCCTGTGCCGTAAGCCGCATGTTATTCCTCAACGTATTTCTTGGTGTCGACTTTCATCCATCCCGCCTTTTCAAAATTCTTCCCATGGGCCACAAGGGGCTTTGTCGCGTCAATGCCCATTTTCGCGGTTGCGCAGGTGTTCGGGTCTGCCGAAGGGTCAAGCGAGCTTCCCTTCTGCCCGCAAAGGGCAACCGCATCCTTGTCAGCCTGCACGCGTGTGGCAATTGCCCATTCAACTTCCGAAGGCGAATATATGTCAATATCGTCATCCACCACGACAACGTGCTTGAGCGACTTGTGCCCAGAAAAAGCCGCGGCAATCGCCTTCTTCCCGTCTTCCTCGCGCTTCTTTTTTATTGAAACAATCGCATGCAGCCACGAGCAGCCGCCCGGCGTTATGTTCACCCCCCTGCACTCCGCCACCTTGCCAACTTCGCGGAAAATGGTGGGCTCGCGCGGCATCCCCATCAGGAACTTGTGCTCAAGCGCGCCCGGGAGAAGGACATGCCAAACCGGGTTTTTGCGGTGGTGAAGCGCATTGAATTTCACCACGCGCTGCTTCCGCACGATGTCATACGTCTCGGTCAAGTCAACAAAGGGCCCCTCATCCGCGAATTCATCGGTTATCGTCGCCTCGAATGCGAACTCCGCATCCGCAGGCACCTCAATGCCGTTTGGCAATTTCACCGTGCGCAGGGGCGCAAGCGCATTTGCAATCGCAAGCTCATCCTTGCCTATTTCAACCGAAGTTGCGGCTGCAAGAAGGACGTTTATCGGCGCGCCAACCACTATCGCAACATCCAGCTTCCCTCCTGCCCTTTTTATGAACTCGTCAAGATGCCGGTTGAGTATGCGCGCAACCGCCCTGTCCCTGCCAATCACCATCATCCTATGAAAAGAGCAGTTCCTGCCGTATTCCGGGTCTTTTGCAATCACTATCGCAGATGAGAAATAAGGCCCGCCGTCTTTCTCTGCGTGAAGGGGGATAGGCAGCTTGGACAAGTCAACAGAGTTTTCCGTAACTTCCAGGACCTGCGCCTCTTCGGCAGAAACAAGCCGCGGCGCAGCCGGATTCTCAATCGCGCCCATTATTTTTGAAACAAGCTCCCCCTTTTCTATTCCCAGGTATTCGCAGACAAGCTCGCGCGTGGAAAAAACGTTTCCCGCAACCGCTGCACCCGGCAATCCTGCCACCTTTTCGGTATAAACCGGCTTTCCATCAAGAGCAGCAAGCACGCCTGCAAGCTCAAGCGAAAGCGAGCACTCGCGCTTCAGCTCGACCAGCTTCCCTTCCTTTCTTAGCATCAGCACAAAATCGCGAAACGACGCACCAGCCATAAGATCCCCCCCATTCCAGCTACTTTCCCCTGCCCCATCTTTTGAAAAGCCTGTTTTCAACCCCTATCTGGTCAAGCGTTTTTCCGACTACGAAATCCACCAGGTCGGAAACCTTTTTCGGCTTATGGTAAAAGCCGGGCGATGCCGGAAGCACCACCGCGCCTGCAAGCGTCACCCTCTCCATGTTCTTTATCGCAATGTAGGATAGAGGCGTCTCGCGCACCACTAAAACGAGCTTCCTCCTTTCCTTGAGGCACACTTCGGCAGCCCGGGTAATCAGGCTGCTTCCAACGCCGTTTGCTATCTCCCCCAAGGTTTTGAGCGAGCAGGGGCAGACCGCCATCGCGTCAAGCTTGTACGAGCCTGATGCGGCAGGCGCTGACAGGTCGTTTTCCCCGTAATCAGTTTTCGGAAGATCCTCCCCTTCCGCTTTCGCGACAGCACGCGCGCCGCCGCTCACTACGACGGATGTTTCATGATTCGTTCCTTTCAGCACCTCTGCCAGCCTTCGCCCATAGGCGATGCCCGATGCGCCGGTTATCGCAAGCAGTATCCTCATGTGTCAGATGTCCCTGCAACTTTTTAAATAACCTTAGCACAGCTTTTGGCATGCTGATCCTAAAGCTCGGCGGGAGCGCAATCACAAAAAAGGAAGGCTATATGGCAGCCGACAGGAAAGCAATCTCATCGCTTTCGTCGGCAATAGTGGGCGCGAAAAGGGAAGGCGTGCGCGATTTGATAGTCATCCACGGTGCAGGCTCTTTCGGGCACGCGCCCGTCCTCAAATACAAGCTCAACAACGGGGTGAGGACTGCGCAGCAGAAAAAAGGCTGCCGCATAACCCAGAAAGCGTGCGCAAGGCTCTCTTCGCTCGTGGTTTCCTCGCTTGAAAAAAAAGGGGTGGCGGCAATCTCCATCCCCCCGCACGAAATAATCAAGTCGAAAAACCGCAGGATTGCCGAAATGGATATTTCGCGTATTTCTCTCGCGTTAAAAAAAGGCACCGTGCCAGTCCTTTACGGCGACATGGTGCCGGATTCCGCGCTTGGCTTTTCAGTATGCTCCGGCGACCAGATAGTCTCGCACTTGGCAAAAAAAGCAAAGCGCGTGGTGCTTGCGACAAACGTGGACGGCGTCCTGGTGGGCGGAAAAGTGGTGGCTGAAATAAACCGGCGCAACTTCGCAAAAATAAAGGGCCATTTGCGCGCTTCAGGCTCTCCTGATGTAACCGGCGGCATGGCGGGAAAGATAGCCGAGCTTCTGTCAGTGAAAGCGCCCTGCTACATAGTGAATGCGAAAAAGCCTTCGCGCGTGAAAGCGCTTCTCTTGGGGAAAAAGGCCCTTTCCACAAAAGTGACGTTTTAGGTGATTGCGATGACCGAAGTGAAACTTGAGGAGAAAACAGGAAACTACTCGCTATACCGTGTGAACGACCCCTCGCTTTTGCAAGACACCTACATACTTTGCGCAAAATCAACGCGCGACGTCCTTTATTCACCGCACATTGCGGGAAAGCGCCTGCAGGACATGATGGAGAAGAACGGCGTGCTCTTTGCAACCTTGCTGTCAAAAAAAGCCCTTCCGAAAGAAAGGCGCCAAAGCATATGCGAGCTTGTTTTTCTCTCAGGAGGGCTTTTCTATTTCCTCTCGCACGGCTTCAAGGAAACCCATTCGTTTGCCATCCCGCAGTGCTTCATAGGGATACAGCGCCAGCGGGTGGAGGGCAGGGAGGGCGATTTCCGCGCGATTTCAGGCTACGAGAATTTCGAGGCGCTTCCCGACAACGCGAATGTGATAATCGGCGACACGGTTGCAACCGGCTCCACCCTTGTCAAGGGCATCCAGCTCCTTCTTGATGCCGCCGAGGCAAAGGGCACATCCATCCGCAGCATAAGCGCAATCACGCTTGCAGGCTCGTTTGCTGGGGCAAAAAAACTTGCCGCCCTTGCCAGAAATCATATCCATCCTCAGCATCCGGGTTGCAGGGTGTCGTTTTTCGCATGCGAGGCGCTTTTCCACCTGATGCCAGATGGGACCGACCTTCGCTTTTTGATGCCCGACACGGTAATGCCCGAGGAAAGCCGCAAAGAGGCGTTTTCCCGCTACGGCGAATGCCTGGGGAAGAACATGAAATGCGCGGTGTTTGACTGGGGCACGCGCTGCAAGAACCCGGCTGCCCACTACGGGGAGTTTCTTCACTATTGCAGGGAAGAATTGCATTCGGCCAGGCTTGACTCAAAGGCAAAGGGAACGCTTTCACGGATGGAAAAAGAGGCGCAGGAAGCGCTTGCGGAAATGCAAAAGTCGATATGAAAGCCTATTTCCTTTCTTCTATGCCCGCAAAGTTGCTTAGTGCTGCTATTGCCACTTTCAGCATGTTCTCCATGCCGGTCACTATCTGGTTTTCATGCTCTTGGTTCCCGGCTTCGGGGTAGCCGGTTCCAGGAAGCGCGCCAACAACCAGCGCCACCATTCCCGTGCGTATGTCAAGCCCGTGCTCCCTCGAGTACTTGCTGGCAAGGTAAGCCATTGTCGCCTGCTCCATCTCGCTTGCCTTGTTGTCGTGTTTTTTCCTCAGGTGCTCAAACAGCCTTCCAGAGCTTTGCTCGAAGTTGAGCGAGGCTTTGCTCAGCGTCCCTCCCTCATGGCAGGGCACGCAGAGTTCCCCTGCGGCTTTGCTTATTGCGATCCGCAACGACTCATCATTCTTGTTCTGTATGAGCGGCCAGTCCTTCACCCGCACCACCTTTCCGCCATAGGCCGCCCAGTCAGTCTCAAACTGCTTGCGAAGCGAATGGTTCTTGCTCATTCCGAGGACAGACGGCGGGTAGCCCATGGATTCCATTATCGTTCCGCCGGTTGTGAGGTTGTTAGTCGCGTTTATGAGCGCAGGCCTGTCCACAACAGGCTCAAGAATCTTCCCTGATTTGTGGCTGTAGTTGCATCCTCCGCACGTTCCAAGCCGTATGAGCACTATGATCCCGCCTGTGATGAGCGCCTTCCCATCAAAGAAGTATTTCGGCTCAAGGCTCACATGCGCAAGCGTTTCCTTTGCCATTATTTCGGCAGACGCCTCGCCCATGCCGGTTGAAAAAGCCATTATTGGGAATTTTTTGCCCTCGTATTCCGCTATGCCTATTGCGACATTGCCCCTGCCCGTGGAAAGAATCGCCCTGTCTTCAAGAAGTTCGCCTATTTTCGCAACCCTCTCAGGGTCGCCGCAGTTGAGAAGCAGGGGGGGGCATCCGCTGTTTTTCGCAATCCAGGAAGGAATGCCGTTTCCTTTCCAGCCCTTTGCCTTCAAGCCCGGAAGCGGGCCATGCACGCCTTCGAACCTTATAGGATTTATCCTACTAACCTGCCAATCCCTGTAGCGCGGTATCTCTGGCGAATTACCTTTCCCATCAAAAACTAGTGTTTTTCCCCTTAAGCAAGCTGTCATTCTCCCACAAGGGATTCTAAGATAGGAAGAAAATAAAAAACGAACTGCACGCAACTGCCTTTTTAGCGTATGTATGACAAATCGTGCTTTCCCGCAGGCGCGCCCATCCCCTTTGTCGCCATTGCCTCCTGCTCCATCTTTTTCGCGAACTTCTCGCTCTCCTTTGCGCGCATGTCAAGCTTTTTCATGTCCATCTTGATGTCCAGCACCTTGCAAAGCGTCTCAAGAAGCGCACGCGCAGATTTCGCATCGACAAAGCCGCCGTGGGTCTCGCCCATCAGGCAAAGCCCAGGCATCCCGCGTATCTTCCCAAGGCCGATAAGGAGCCCTGCCGCGCCGATTATCGAGCCGCGGCTTTCGCCGAACACAATCCCGTATTTCTTGTATTTCTCGGCCATCGGCTTGTTGCTCACTATCCCGAACACGCGCGGGCTGACCGGCATCTTGCCCGTCCCATACCCTCCGAGCGTGATGGTCAGCGCCACCTTTTTCTTCTGGCAGTAGTCAAGCATCTTGCCCGTCACCTCGTACTGCGCTTCCGATGTGACTGCCTGCACATCCCCCACCAGTATCAGAAGGTCGTTCTTCTTCCCCTTCACATGGTAAAAGCGGTTCTTTATCATGCGCATTACGCCGTTCTTCTGCATTATGACCTGATGGGGGAAATGCGGCGAGTAAAGGTCCGCGACGCGCTTTGCCCCAAGCTCGGCTATCATATGCTCCGCGGCAATCTTGCCGACAAGGCCGATGCCAGGCAGGCCCTCTATCAGTACCGGGTTTTTCGGGCTGAATTTTCCCTTTTCGATTATCGTTGTTTCAATCATGCGAACCATCTTTCGGGTATCTCGATTCCCGCCTGTACTTTGCATACCTGTCCTCTATCATGAATTTCGGCGGGTGCGCCCTCCGCGTTTCCTTCCCGCAATGCGCCAAATCGAGCGTGTATTTTCCGCAAACTGAGCAGCGCAGGATGCAATTCATCTTTTCCTCTCCATTTTAAGGCATTCCTGTTTTGTGCAAGGCGGGCTCAGGCTTCCAGCCTGGAAAACTCCAAGACGGCGTGCCTCTCCTTCGCCTTTGAGGCCACCTCTTCCACCACGCCATCCATTGCCTTCTCCGCCTTCTTGAAATCGTCCGAGACCACGCGCAGCTGGTATTTCGGCGCGCCAAGGTACAAAAGCTCCACGCTCGCGCCGTCTTTCGCCCCCTGGGCCGATGAAAGTATCTCTTTGACAACCTCCACCCCGTTTGGCGCAAAGGAGGTGAGGGTGAGAATCCCGTTCATCTCAACGCTTGCCTTCTTGACGTTCTTGGATGCGACCTCGAGAATCGCCTTGGCGAGCCCCTTCTCGATTTTCAGCCCTGCAAGCGCGGCTTCCCCTTTCTCCCCGATTTCCTCAATCGCGTCCATCACATTGCCGTATTTCTGCTCAAGCGCGGCCTGCGCTGCCACGGACTCGATTTTGGTGGATTTCGCTATCTTTGCCGCGACCTCGAAGAGCTTTTCCGCGCGCTTCTCGCGGCGGTTGCCCTCTATCTTCATCTTGCGCTCGCTTTCGGTCACGCGCTTGAAGGAGAGGTCTATCTGGTTTTTTTCAGCCTCGATGTGGTAGACTTTCGCCACGACCTTCTGCCCTTCGTGCAGGAATTCATGTATGTTTTTTATCCAGCGCGGGGCCACTTCCGAGATGTGGACGAACGCCTCCCGCTTGCCGTATTCCTCAAGCTCGCAAAACGCGCCGTACGGCATGATTTTCTTTACCGTCACTAGAACAAGCTCGTCCTGCTCCGGCATATCGTTCATCAAAACCATCGCCATCTGCCTGCTGGGCTCAGCCAAGCACTTTGAGCACCTTGGCGCTTTCAACCACCACGACTCGCGAGCCTGAAGGCTCCGCGAGCAGGGCTGCGCAGACAAGGCAGCTGACTTTGCGCGAAGCGTGAGCGTATATGTTCTGCTCGTTTCCGCATGCGCACTTTACCCTCAGGAATTTGCCCATAAGAACACCCTTAAGCGCTGAACTCGATTTTTTTCTTGGTGCGCGTCCCTATTACGCGCTCCTGCTTCTTCTTGCATACAGAGCACTCCAGCATTATCTTCTGGCGCTTGCCCTGCTTTTTCACCGTCTTCTCTCCAGCGCGCTTCCCGCCGTGCCCGGTGAGCTTCCGCTCGTGCTTGCGGTTGCCCATTGCCAGCGGGCGCGCCTTGCCCTTGCTTGCCGCCCTTGCCTTGTGCGCGGTGTGCTTCCTGCACTTCGGGCAGTATGCGTTGACTTCCTTCGGATATTTCATAATAACACTCCTCAAACCCGCCCGCAAAAGGCAGGGTCATTCGACTATTTCCGCAAGCTTCCCGCGAATTAGCCAGTCTGCCTCCCCGGTTGGCAGCGCGTTTTCCTCTCCTGGCTTGAAAGGGCCCAAAGTCTCGTTGTTGGGCCCCTTGTACGCCGGGACGTCTTTTATAAATCGCACCTTTTTAATGGTGCTGGAATCCGCCCTCGTGGTTTCGCCTTGCGCCCCCTCAGTGCGTTCCTTTGCCTGCGGCGCCTTCCTGCTTTGGTACCTTGCGAGCATCGACTCAAGCCCGCCTTGCGCATCCTCTATCACCGCGCAGAAGCGGTCATAAAGCTCGTGCTCTTCCCGGGTCATGTCGTCCGCTTTCCCGTGGCGCCCGCCGTTCCTTATGGCCTTGAAGAGTATCTTCTGCTGCCTTACGGACGAAATCTCCTTTATGACCGCGACCGAGTTCTCGAACTCGCGCATCTCCAGGACCGACCTTCCGGACTCCATCTCGGAGAATTTGGAGGACAGGAATGCTTCGACGGATGCGTAGAATTCAGGCTGAAGAGCGACCAACCCGGGCTTTGTCTTTTCCTCCCGCGCCAAATCGCGCAGGCGCTTATAGGTCATTTCCTCTGCCACATCATGCCCCCTATTTTTCCGTTTCCAAAAGTATAAAAAAGCACCCGCAGGTTCCGCGTTTACGCTTCAAATGCGCTTTTTCAGCGGCCACGGGCTTTCGGGCTGCGGCCATAATAAAAAACGCACGCCGGCTCAGGCGAGAACCGCCGCTTTTTTGCACAAAAGGTAAACCGCTGCGGCCATCGGCAGCTCAAGCGCAAAGCCCTCCGCCAGGGGCCCGAACGAGCAATCGGCTATGCAAAGCGCAGGCACCGCCTCGGAAGTCTTCACCTTCAGCCCGCCCTTGCAGAAAACAGCCGCGCTTTTCATCGGCTCAAAGCCGGCAAGCCCGGATATGGGCATCCTCTTCGCGCAAAAACCGCTTCCTCCATGCAGGCTGTCCGGCATCCTGATGAGCTTGCTTGCGTCCGCGGTGACATTCGCGTCTATCCTCCCTGAAAGCGTGAGCCTCATCTCGTCAAATGCGGCCTGGAGCTTTTTCTCGCGGTTCGCAATCCCGATGTTGTCCCAGTTCCCCCCCTCAATCGCGCTCTTGAGCTTTGCCCTCTCTTCCTCTTTTCTTAGCTTGCGCGCAACTGACAGGGCGAAGGAATCCTCGTCCAGCCGCCTAACATAGGCGCGCGCGAATTTCCCCCCGAAGCCGCCTTGCCTTGTGTTCGGCCCGAACAGCTTCTTGCCCTCCGGCCAGAACAGCCGCCCGAACGAAAGCCCGGTGCCCGTCACATAATCTGCAATCTCTCGCCGCGCATCGCGGTCAAGCCCCATGACCGCATCGGAAACCACGTGCACATGGTAGCCGCGGCTGCCTGAGAAATTTATGGAAAGCTCGCCTTTCGAAAAGCCGAAATCGGGAAGCAGGAATTCCTCTATGAGCTTTATTGCGTCCCCTTTCACCTTTTCCATGCATGCCTCGCAGGTGAATTTCCCGCACGTGTGCCCCTCGGCATCCAAGTCGAAGACCAAATCCGCGCCCAGCCAGTTCTTCCTTGTCATCGGCCTCGCGTCCGGGAATTCATAGTAGCCCACAGAGTGTGAAACGTAAAGCGGGGCCTCGGAAACAAGCTTCGCCCTAAGCTCGGCTTCGTTTTTCACGCCGATATGGCGGAACTCGATTTTTTTCTCCCAGCCCCCGAAGCCGAACTCGCGCCTTTCAGGCTTCCGCACGCTTATCCCATCTGCCCTGTAGTGGCCTGCGAAAAGCCCGCGCAGGAATTTTTCCGTCAGATGCGGAGCATCCGGCGGTTTGTCGCCGCGAGGAGGCATCCCCTCGGCGGCCTGCTGCCGGCTTGGTGCGTGTTCCATACCATCACTCTTTCCTCTCGGCAGCCAGCCTCGCGAGCCTCGCCCCGTGCACATTGGCGCGGAAATTCAATGGCGAGCCGCAGCGGCACTCCGCAACGCATATCCCATAGCTGTCCATGGTCGAGCAGGCAGGCATGCGGTATTTCTTTGCGCGGATGTGAGACACCTGGTAGTGCGTCGTCTTCTCGGAAAAGTCAGGCGCGTGCCTGAAGTATTCCACAACCGCCTCGTCCTTAACCCCTGCATTCACAAGATAGATTGCAAGCGCCACCCTCCCGGTATGCGGCACGTTTATGTTAAGCGACAAATCCTCGAGCATTTTCCTTATGCAGGGCGGGTAATTTTCCTGCCCGACCTGCACTATGGTGGCTTCAAGCTTGGGGAGAAGCGCAAGGATTCTTGCCCCTGCCTCCACGATGTCCTTGGAGAAAGCCGCCCTTATCGGGAGGGAGCCCTCTATCCGTTTCCTGACCGCCTCCTCGAGAATCCGTATCCTCTCGTGCCGGTTCACCCTTACCTTGCCATTAAGGACATCCCGGTTGGAAAGCTTATAGTCTATTGAGCGCGGGGTGTAGCGGAGATAGGCCGCAAGCGGCACAAGAAAGCCGCTGCCCGCCTTCTCGAACCCCACATTGAACTCATGCGCAACCCCGTCCACTTCCCCGGGGTTGGCCGCATCGTCCGTTGAAAGATACTCGCTTGCGCGCTTCGCTTCGGCAACAGCATAGCGGTTTATCAGGTAGCGGTTTGCCGCAGAGGAAATTATCATCCTTGCAGCGGCGTATGCGGCAAGCTCCTCCTCCTGCGCGGAAGGAAGCTCTGCAACGCGGCGTATTTTTCCGGCAACGACCGCCGCGCGCACCCTCTCCTCTGCCTTCTCGACAATGGAGGAGGTGAGCCCCATTCCCTGCTTTGCCACATAGTCTTTTGCCGCCTGGGAAAAAGGATAGTGCGCACAGAAAACCAAATCCTCCATGCAATCCTGTTTGCCGCCCAGCTTATTATTTGTATTGCAGCCTCTGAAGGTTTTCCAATCGCTGGCGAACCTTTTTCGCAAAATTTGCCAATATCCTGCAAGCCGCCTTCCGCTGCTGCCGATTTGCTCCTAAAAAGCCGCGCTCTCCCCGTGTTTTTTCATTAAAAAAGACAAAGCTTTATAACAAGTTCGTGTCGGAAAAAGTACACTTGCGTGTTTTTGTGGGGGGTTTGAATGGTTGAGGGCATTTTAGACGAAAATCCTGCCTCGCGCCTATTCGGCGGGGCGCACTTCAGGGGAAAGTGGCTCAAGATATTCAACAGGATGCAGGCCCTTGAAAGGGACGTCGCTGCCTACGATGCGCAGGATACCGGCATAGAAATTTCCAACGAGCTGATGCGGTGCGAAGCGAAGCTCCTTCGTGAAAAGCTTGAGAAGAGGCTCAGCAAGTATGAAGCGCGCGCCCAAAGAAAGCCCCCTCTTTTCTCAAGAGAAAGAAAACTGATGGCAGTCACCGAGAAGCTTGCGGCCATAAAATGGCATATTGCTGACTACGATGAGGCGGGATTGGGCTTTGATTCCTATCACGATCAGCTGAAGGACGAGGCAAAACTCCTTGAGGCAAAAAAGCAGGCGCTTGAGCGGAAAACCGGCCCCAACAGCCGTTTCCTGAAGCTTGCCCTCCCGCTGCTTGCGGCTGCGTCAATTTCGCTTTTCATATTGCTCAATCAATTGGGGATTGGCAATATCCTCGAAAACAGGCCCGGTCCGGCCAAGCCGCAGCCAAAGCCTGCAGCCGAGGAACCGTTCCAGCGCATGCCCGACTCTGGCAAGCCAGGGTACGCGGTGCCTGGAATAGGCAGGTTTGTGCCTGAAAATACTGGCGGGTTCAGCCAGGCGCCTGCGGCAAATGCGCAAAAAGAGGCGCCTGCCGCAGCAAATCCGTCCGCAAGCATTGTGCCACCGCCCGCTGCTCGGCAACTCGCACAGGCAGGCGCATCTGCAGTCGAAACATTCACTGTCCCGGATGGAGGGGGCTTTTGGCACATAGGGGAAAAGATAGCCCAAAGCCGCCTTTCCGGGCTCGAATCCCTTCCACGGGCTGACCGGGAGTGTGTCATTGGGACGATAATGGGGCACCTTATCGAAAACCAAGCAAGGCTTGGGGTGACCGCATCCGAAGCAATGCATGGCAACGGGCTTTTGAAAGGCGCGGACCTGGTCTTCAAAGACAGCGACTGGAAAGCGGCAAGCGCAAGGTTCCCCCGCAGGATTCTCGATTCCTTGAACGGGGAACGCAAGGCGTTCAGCGCGCCAAAAATCCAAGGCGCGGCCTCAAAAGCCATAGGGCTGCGGCCTGCAAAAATCGCCTGACCGCAAAAGAATCCTTTCCATATTTTTTATTTAAAAAAGACAAAGATTTATATATTGTTTGTGGGGGAAAAGAAACAAAAGTGTGTTAATTGAGTCGGCAGTTGGGAGGTTGGTTTTGATGGCTGATGAAACGGTTAATCCCGATGATGCAGTGGATGCCGAATCCACCCATGTTCTTTCGCGCAGGGAGCAGCGGCGCCTAAGAAGGGAAATACGAATAAGTGCGCAGGCAATCGCCAACCTTGAAAGGCTAATAACCAATGCAAAAGCATTCATCGCACAGGCAGACGAGATATTTAAAAACGAAGAATATGACGGATCTAGCGGCCGGGCAGAGCTTGAAAGCCAATTTGAAGATGCAACCCGCACCCTGGCAAAAGCTGAGGAAGAGAAGCGCAAGCACGAAGAGCGCATCGCCGAAATCAGGAAGCTCCTCGGAATGCAGGAAGGCGAGGAAATCGCACCCGCAGGCATGTTTGAGCGTGCAAAAAACATGCTCCCCGCAGTCAAAAAGGCGCTTCCCATAACATATGGCATGATTGCCGGTTTTGCGGCTTATTCCCTGGTAGGCGCAGGGCTGGCCCTCATTGGCGCAAGCGGAGTCCTTGTGCCTATTGCCGCCCTCTCAGCCGGGGCGTTCACAGCCATCAGGGTCAATAAAAAAATCAGGAACAGGGCGGCTGGGAAATCTTCGGCGAAAGCAGAGGAAAGCGCAGAACAGGAAGAGGCAGAAGCCAACACAGAAGCCGATGAAAAGAAAGAGGCACAGGCAGATTCCGAGGAAAACGCCGAAGCCCGGGCTGAGCAGAAAAAGCAAAGGCTTTCGCGAAACGAGCGGAAGCTGAAGAGGATAACCGACGAGCTTGAAATGGAAACAGGAATTCTGGGGGGCATGGAAGAAACGGACAAGAATTATCCCAGGCAGAAGAAGAAGGTGGAGGGCCTTGCGGCGAAAAAGGAGCAGCTTGAAGGGAAAATCGGGCAGGACGGCGTGAAAAACGCCATCCCCGAGGACCCCCTCCCAGCCTACATTGCGCTCCTTCACGCGAAATCCTCCATGTTCCGCACGAAATTCCAAAAGGAAATAATCAATAACGCGGAGGAAATATCGAAGAATTTCCGTGACGCCCTTGCAGGAGCGCTTGAAGCGGGCAACCTGGAGCAGAACCTTAAGGCATTAAACGACATTTCGCTGCAAATCTCAAAAGGGCTCAATGAAAGCAAGGGCTTTATGGAAAAGGCGATAACTGCGTTCAGGTCGCCTGGCGCATCGACCGCAAGGCTTGCATTGGGCTTGACGCTCATGGCGGGCGGAATCGCCATACACGGGCTCACCATCGGCTTTTTGGGCGTAGCAATAGCGCCGCTCATCGCAGCCCCTGCCGCAGTCGGGACCGCGCTTTTCGGCATCGGTCTCGGGCTCGGCATAGTGGGCAGGTTCCTTGGGGCGGATGCGCTTTATGACAAAATCCACCTTGCGATAACCGGCCGCGCGAAAAACGGCGAGACCGCGATTGCGGCGCGCGTATTCAGGAACGATGATAAACGGATTGAGCGCTCGATTATGGGCGTATACACCAAGACCGAGGAAACGGAAATCGAGAATCCGGAAACACAGGCAATGGAGAAGGCAACCGCCACTTCGATATCCCGTGAAATAAGCGTGGACGGGTTCGACTCCGCGCTTCAGGGCTATGCGAACAGCATCCGCAAGAACAAGTTCTATAAGACAGCAATCTCGATTGCAGCCGCGGCGGTGGTGCCCATGTTCCAGCTTTTCGGGGCAGAGCATGCCTCAGCCGTGCCGCAGCCAAAGGCTCCCGCGGTGGCGGACAGCGCAGGGGTTGCACATGCGGATACCATTGGCGTTGCGCATGCCGACAGCACCATTGCGCATGCGGACAGTTCAGCCGCGCAAGCAATGCCTCCTAAGGCAGCCATGCGCATCCCAGGCGAGGGCGCGCACACAGGCGGAGCAGCTTCGGCTGTTGGCATCCATGGCGCAGGGGACGCGCTTTATCCGAACAACCTCACAACCGTGACCGGCGACGCTTCATACGCAGTCGGCAAGGGCCAGGGCATCTGGCATGTGGCTGAGAAGATTGCCGAGAAGAACGTGCCCGGGCTTTCCGGCATGCCACAGGGGCAGAGGCTCCAAGTGGTGGACGCGATAAAGGACGCGATTGTCAAGAACCCCTCCGATTTCGGGCTCAGGTCGACATTCCTCCATCCCGGCACCACCATCACCTGCACACTTGAGCAGATGAAGGGCGCGCTTGCCGCGGGCGGCGTGACGGTTGAATTTCCGGCAGCCGGCCCAGTTGGGCTGGGCGGCGGTCTTGACCTCCTAAGAACCACCGTCAATCCGGATTCGACTCTTTTCGCAGATTCGCTTGCAATTAGGCAGGACTTGCTCAGAACGGCCGCATCCGGCGACACCACAGGCTACAAGTCCTGGAGCGAAGGATTCAGGAGATATTACAGCATTATGCCGGACAGCACAAAAGTCGATTCGCTTGGCTACCTAAAGAAGATGCCGCTGAAGCGATAATTTTCCCTATTTTTTCTTTTTACTTCCTCTTCCCTATCATCATTGCCGCAAGAAGCGGGAAGGTGAGCGTGGCATCGCCCTCAACGAATGCGGAATTGCGCTCGTCTTTGAGCTTGTTCCAGGAGACCGCCTCGCGCGGGCGCGCGCCTGAGAGCGAGCCGTCGCCTTCCGTCCCGGTTGAAAGGTAAACAGCATAGTCCAGCCCGTTCCGCAGTATCGCCGCGCCTATGAGATGGTGTTTTGCAATCCCGCCGCCCAGTATGATGCCGCCTGTCTTGTCCGCGCAAAGCATTATGTCGTAAAACCGCTTCACTTCCTCTGCCGCATCAATCACGAACGGGGTTTTGAAATGCTGCTTGTTGAAATAATAGAAATGGTCACCAATCGCGCCGTCCAGGGGCCCTGGGAGGAACACAGGTATCCTGTTCTTGGAGCACCAGTGGAGGAATGAGCGCTCATCCGAAAGCTTCCCCCCAAGCTCGGACACATATTCGCTCATGCACATCCTCCCGTTGTGCTTGAGGTGCATCTCTTCCATGAATTCAAGGTGGAATTTCTCAAAATCAGCATACTGCTCGTCTTTGACGAATATGTTGCCTATCCTGTTCATGCCGTTCTCCTTGACCTCGGAGTCATCAGCCTCGAATCTCCCCAACCTGAAGGGCTCCGAACACTTCATGCAGTCTTCCTCTATGGAGCCTGTCGAGGTGACAATGCAGTCAACCAGCCTCTCGCGGCAGAGTTGCGCGATTATCTCACGCAACCCCGAAGAGACCATGTTTGAGGTGAACGCCAGGAACACTGCCGCCTTGCCATCCTGCATGCGCTTCACAACTTCGCACGCACGGTGAAGATGGCTTGCCTGGAAGCCGATTTTCCCGTATCCTTCGACAAGCTGTTCAATCGTGAGGCTTTGGCTAACGTCGAATCCAGAAATTCCGGAAAGCTTCCCGCCCCGTATCGAGCTTGAGCTTCTCTCCCTTTTGAAAGAGGGGTTTTCAGCCATGCAACTCTATTCCCCAAAAACGATAAAAGGGAATCAGGAATGGAGCACGCGAAGGAGCGCCACTCTTACGGTCTTGTCGTTTATGGGCATGCCCTTAAGCTTTGCAGCCATTCCTTTCTCATTGAGCATGGCAAGCCACGGCGCGAAATGCCCTCCCTTCGCATGGTAAAGGACAGCCTCCAATGGCGCGGTCTTCACCATGGTGGCAAGTTCTGGGACGTTTTTCGCCCTGCCGACCACCCTTCCGTCCGGCATCTTGAATACGAATTCCTTCCCTGGCTGGCAGTCCCCCATAAATTCACCTCGCTTCGGTGTTCTCTTCCCCGCTTTTTAAATATTCGCATCCGGCAACATGATTTTTTACCGGCAGGCACAAACGATTATTCATGGCTTTTTTTCCCATTGCCAAGGCATGCCGCGGCAAACGGAAGCTCATTTGCCAGGTCTAATGAGGAGAAGTTGAAGCCCACGCTGTGGAAAAGCATCTCACCCGCCTTCTTGTTTACAAGCGAGGCGGTGCAGGCGGCTGAAAACGGCGAGCCGCATTTCGCGTAAAGCGCGGCGCACAGGCCGGCAAGGACGTCCCCCGTCCCGCCTTTGGTCATGCCTGCGTTCCCGCCGGGTATCTCCGCCGCCTTCCCCCTGAATGCAACTATGTCTTCCTTTCCCTTAAGGAGTATGGCGCAGCCGTATTTTTTCGAGGCATTCATGGCTGCTTCTTTGGAGGCTTTCATCCCAAAGGCTGCGGCAAACTCCCCCGCATGCGGGGTGGCTATCGCCTTTCCGTGCAAAAGCCCCAAGGGCGCCACCCTTATCGCAGCCGCGTCAAGCACGCACTTTTTCCCGGCCCGAAGTATCCTTTCCACCGCCCGCCTCGTTACGGCATCATCATCCATTCCGCTTCCCACCAGAACGCAATCCGCCCTCCTGATTGCAAAATCCAGCCGGTTTCCTGGAAGCACAACCACATTCGGAGTCGCTGTTTTCATCCTGCGTGCGACTGCGTTGTTTTCAGGTGTTGATGAAAAATAGACAAGGTCGCAGAAGCGGCTTGCGGCAATCGCGCAAAGCACGGGCGCGCCATGGTACGTTTCGCTCCCCCCCAAGATGAGAACGGTTCCATTCTCCCCCTTGTGGCTGTTGGGCTTCGGGTGCGGCAGGCAGGCAAGTCTGGTCGGCATGAATGGGCTTCCCCACTTAGCTTCAAAAATCTTTTCATCCAAATTCCGCTATGGGGAGGCATTCTAAATTTTCTTCAGCCGATACTCCTTGCGGAAGCAAAAGGGAGTATTGCGGCGCATTCGGGATATTCTCGTTCTCAGGCGCCCAAGTCGCGCATGACATTTACCTTGGGCTCATGAACCTCCAGCACAGGGGGCAGGATTCGGCAGGCGCGGCAACCTCGGACGGCAGGGAGATAAGGGCAGTTAAGGGGCTCGGCATGGTTTCACAGGTGCTTGACGAGAAAGCGCTTAGCTCACTGCCAGGATTCCTCGGCGTCGGGCATGTCCGCTATCCAACAATCGGCGCAGGCGGTGTTGAAGACACGCAGCCTTTCATCGCCGAGGCTGGCGGCAGGGTGTTCGCGCTTGCGCACAACGGGAACATATCCAATTACGGCAGGGTCAAGCATGCGATGGAAGCGCAGGGCTGCAAGTTCACTTCCGTCTGCGACGCAGAGCTCATTTTGGCTGCGTTCGTCGAGGAATACAAAAAAAGCCCGGACTATTTTTCCGCAGCAGCAGGCGCAATGGCGAGGATTGACGGCGCCTATTCAGTTGTCCTTATTTCAGACGATGGTACGCTAGTCGCTTTCCGCGACCCGCAGGCAATCCGCCCGCTCTGCTTTGGCAGGAGCGCGGAGAAGATAGTGTTCGCATCCGAGAGCGTGGCTTTAGACATAACCGGCTGCAAGCTGCAAGGCGACCTTGCCCCTGGCGAAGTCGTAATCGTGAACAAGGACGGCATAACGCGCAAAATTGTCGCAGGCGAGGGCAAGCCCAGGCACTGCATTTTCGAGTACGTGTATTTCTCCCGCCCCGACTCAAAGATTGACGGCAGGTGGGTCTACGAGGCGCGCCACAGGCTTGGCGCGGCGCTTGCCAAATCATCCCATGTAAAAGCGGACGTGGTTGTCGCAGTGCCCGACACCGCGAGAAGCGCGGTCGAGGGCTACTCGCAGGCAAGCGGCATACCTGTTGCAGAGGGGCTCATAAAGAACCGCTATATAGGCCGGACGTTCATCATGCCCTCCCAGGAAAAGCGCGAATACGCGGTCAGGCTCAAGCTCAACGCGGTCCGCCATATACTTGAAGGGAAAAAAGTCGTGCTAATAGACGACTCCATCGTGCGCGGCACCACCATGGGCCCGATTGTGCGGCTTGTGCGCGAGGCCGGCGCAAAGGAAATACACCTGCGCATCACCTGCCCGCCGGTGATAGGCCCCTGCTTTTACGGGGTGGACCTTCCCACCTACAAAGAGCTCATAGCTGCCAACAAGGGGCTGGAGGAGATACGGGAATCCACTGGCGCCGATTCATTGGTTTTCCAGACCATTGATGACCTGGTTTTTGCAGTCGGGCTGAAGCGCGAGCATCTTTGCCTTGCCTGCCTGAACGAGGAATACCCGACCGCTTTCGGCGCCGAGGTTGCAAAAAGGATAAAGGCATCCGGGGCAAAAGACGGCGTGCGCGCGTGCGAGGAGGAAGGGTGAGCCTCTGTCGGCTTTTTCGCGCAAGGGGGGCAAGCCCGTTTTACGCCTAAAGTATTCGCTCACGCACGGCAACATCTGGCTTGCGGCGCTCTCATTGATGCGAGCCGGCAAAGTCTACGCATACATCCTCCCTGATGAAATAGAAAAAAAGTTCGGCTTTCGCCCATCCAAGCTGATGGCGTATTTCGTGCTTTACAAGCTTGAGGACGAGCACCTCATTTCCGCGAAATTTTCCGACCGCAGGAAATACTACGAAATCACAGGCAAAGGGAAAGCCGCGCTTTCAGAGGCAAAATCACTCCTCCTTTCCCTTTCAAGGAAGCTATAGCGTGGTTTGATGGCGGCAAAAAAAACCACGGCGCAGGGCAAAACGCCCATTTCCCGCAATTTCGCAATACTGGTCACGGGGGTCCCAGGCACAGGCAAGAGCACGGCGGCAAAGCTCCTTTCCGAGAGGCTCCAGGCTGCGCACATAGACATAGGGAAATTGGCTGTGGCGCTTGGCCTCTATTCGCACACCGACTCCGAGGACGGCGCAAAAGTGGTGAAGCTCTCCGCGCTTGAAAGCGAGCTTGAAAGCGCACTGAAGGCCGAATGCGCCCTCCGCCCGGTAATCGCAGAAGGGCACCTTGGCTGCGAGATGAAGTTGCCAGTGTCAAAAGTCATTGTGCTCCGTTGTGAGCCTAAAACGCTTCGCGCCCGCCTCGCCCCGCGCGGCTACCCGCCGCAGAAAATTGCACAGAACGCGCTCTCAGAAGCCCTCGACTATTGCACCGTGCAGTCCGAGAAGAATTACGGGGCGCGCAAGGTATGGGAGGTTGACGCCACCAGCCGCACACCGGGTGAAGTGGCTGATGAAATAGGCGCAACAATCTTTGGGAAGGAAAGGCGCAAGCAGAAAATCTCCTGGCCCGACGCGCTTGTGCGCGAGGCCATCACCGGGGAAAAGATGCGCAAAGCCCTTTCCTGAATTCAGAGCCCCAGAAAGTCCGTCTCCTTCCTGCCTCGCGGGAAAACCTTCCCCACTGGCGACTCGACGGGCAGCTGGTATTCCTCCGACACCCGCATAAGCTCCGATAGGTCAAGCAACCGGTCAAGCACGAGGTACGGCACCTTGCCGTTTGGCGTGTCCTTCCTTATGACCTTGAACGGCAGGAGCTGGTACATGCCGCTCCGCTTCACGCGCACGCTCACTTCGCTTTTAGACAATGCCTCGCGCTGTTTCTCATCCGCCATGTCCTGCCCCCTCGAAGCATAGAAAAAACAGTAGCCCCAACCGGATTCGAACCAGTGTAACGAGGTTGCTCCATACGTGTCTCTGTCCACCTTTCGGAGGAAGTGGAGAAACCCGCCATCTGAAAAATCAGTGGGTTTTCCATCAGAGCCTCGTGTCCTTGACCACTAGACGATGGGGCTGCGTCGGAAACTATGCGCGCATACTTTTAAAAATCGATTTCAAGCGACAGGTCCGCCGGCGCCACATCCATCGTAAGCTCGCTGGTGGAAACGAAATCCGCGCCCGCTTTGAGGTACTTCCCGGCATTTTTCAGGGTTATCCCACCTGAAGCCTCGATGATTGTTTTTCCGTTTTCCCTGCGGGCTGCCCCTGCAACCTGTGCGAATTTTCCTGGCGAAAGGTTGTCTATAAGTATCGCTTTCGCACCCGCGCGAATTGCGGCAAGCGCTTCCGGGACAGAGGAGACTTCCACCTCGACAAACGAGCCTTTGGGGAACGAACGCACCGCCGCCCCTATGGCAGTTGTCCTTGCCATTTTCTCACCTTTCATTATCGCGGCAATATGGTTATCCTTCACCAGAATCCCATCTGACAAATCTAGCCTGTGCGTGAGGCAGCAGCCTAATGCAACCGCGCGCTTTTGCGAATGCGACAGGCCCGGCAGCGTCTTTCTCGTGGCGGCTATCTTCCACTTCCCGCATTTTCCGCTTGCGCGCCTGCACTTTGTCGCAACCCCTGAAAGAAGCGAGAGGAAGTTGAGCGCGGTCCGCTCGCACGCGAGGACGGCCTGTGCGTTCCCTTTCAAGATGCAAATCTCCTCCCCCTTTTCCACTGGCTGCCCCTCATCGAGCTTCCATTGCGCCCTCACATTCCCCTTCCTGAATATCGCATCGGCTTCAGCTATCCCGCAGATGGCAAAATCCGATTTCGCCACAATCCTGCCCGTACACTGGAGATTCGCAGGTATGCACCTTCCGCTTGTCGCGTCCTTTTTCGCATCCTCAAAAAAAGAGCGGAGGGCATGCGCCCTGCACATCCCCAAATCCACCCTCTTAAGGAACCGCCCAAGCACAATGTTTCCCATGGCTTTTTTTGCGTCTCGGCATTTTTTAATCCTTGACTCCGTTTCCATCCCATGGCTGGGTAGGAGGCGGAGATAGGCGCGCTTGGCGCGATGATAATAGCCGGGCTTTTTGGCAGGGTGTTTTTGAAAAGGAGCGGCCTTTCCGATGTGCTCATGCTCCTGGTATTTGGCGCGGCTGTTGGTGCCGTTCTTCCTCAGCAGACTCTTGCAGGGCTGGATTTCCTCCTTCTTCCGCTTGGCGCGGTCGCCCTTCTCATGATAATACTTGACGAGGGCATGCGCCTGCCATTCGAAAGCCTGAAAAAGCAGGCGCACAAGGCTGTCATCTTCTCGCTTCTTTCCTTTTCAACAGCATTTCTCACGATATTCCTGGTTTCCCACTATGTTGCCGGTTTTGAAATCGGCGTGTCCCTTCTTGTCGCAGCGATTTTCTCAAGCGTTGCGCCCGAGCTTCTCTCCGGGTTTCTTGGCGCGCTTTCCGCGCCAGAACCGGTGAAGGGAATAGGCGAGATCGAAGCCACGCTTTCCGACGCGTTTTCTGTGATTGCAACCCTCCTCATAGCATCCTCGCTTGCGCATGACGGCGGAGCAATCCCGCTTTCCGACATTCCGCTAAGCCTTCTCTTGACATTGGCGCTCTCTTCCGCCTGCGGGTCGCTCTTTGCTGCCGGGTGGCGGCTCGCCATGAAGCATCTTGCCGAAGACAACGAGCATCTTTTTGCAATCGGCCTTGCAGCCATCCTGTATTCCGTATCAGGGCTTATCGGCGCAAACGGGGTCGTTTCGGTATTCGTGTTCGGCTTCTTTTTGGGCAACATTTCGCACAAGTCCGTGGAAGGGATGCAGCGCTTCCAGGCGGAGATAACATTTTTCCTCCGCACGTTCTTTTTCACATACCTGGGCATTCTCCTTTTCCATTCGGAAAAGTCCATCGAGGCGGGCGCGTTTGCGCTTGCAATCTCGCTTCTCCTTGCGCTTGCAAGGCGCCTGTCCGGAAAGGCAATGGCCCTAATCGAGCCGGAAGCCGCAAAATGCCGCCTTCTGGAGCTTGTTTCATGCAGGGGGCTCACGCCCGCGGTCCTTGCAGTGGTGGTGTCTGCGGAGCAGGCGCACGCAGGCAATCCGCTTCCAATAAACCTGCCCCTTTTGGCAATGTTCGTGATATTCTTCACCAACCTGATATCTGCCGCGCTGGTGTTTCGGGGCCGCGGAAGGCTCCTGTCAGCCAGGTGAGAAGACAACCGATGCAGTCTCATTTTTCTTCGCGGCAGAAGCCAATAAGTAAGCAAGGCTATTCTTGGAAGAAAACCGGAAAGAAGAAAGAAAAAGAGAACAAAAGATGAAAAAAAGGAGGAAGAAAGCCCCTACAGGAGGCTTTCTATCTTGCCCTTGTGCTTCTTTGCGACCTCAGACACGGTGTCCTTGAGCCCGAATCCAATCGCTATTGCGCTGCCTAGCCCCACCGCAATCCCGACTGCCGCAAGCACTATCAGGAAGGACCAGACCAGCAAGGACGGGTCGGCTGCGGGGAGAAGCATGGGCATCGAGATTACAAGCGCATTGTATGCGATGAAAACCCAGACTATTATCCCAAGGGTGTTTGCAAACGGCATTTTCTTGTTCGCCTTTATGCGGTCGGTTATGTAGTCTCCGGCGACAAGGCCTGCCATCAGTATCACGAGCCCCTGGAAGAGCATTGGCAGGTATCCGATTGCCTGCGCCGCAAGATAGGCAAGGATCGGAACCTTGACCACGCCTGCCGCAATCGTAAGCGCGAAAACCAGCACATACAGCTTGAGCAGCGACACGATTATGTTTGTGAACGTGAATCCAACGAATGCGTCATGCACTCCGTGTTTTTCAAGGAATTTCTCAATCCTGATTTCATTGCAGAACCGCCTCAACAGGGTCCCAAGAAGGCTTGCAACATACCATCCTGCGACCATGATGACCACGAACACGCCGAACGCAGCCAGCCCCTCAAGGAGGTTGCCTACGAATCCGGTCGTCCCAATCTGCACCTGTCCGACTATGTCAGCATATTCCATTGCTGCTCACCTCGGATATGCTTCTGCCGCGCAGTATTTAATCCTTTTGCCAAAAGCGAACGGGAAAAAACAGCACTAATGCAGCTTAGTCGGCCTGCCCTAAAACCCGAAGCCCAGCACAAGGCAAAAGTATCCATCTCCTTGGATAAAAGTATATACGAAAACCCAAAGCTGGAAGGCGAAAATCTTAGCCGCCTAGTCAATGGTCTCCTTTCCGTCTATCTCGGCACGTCAGCAAGTCCCCTGGAGAGTCCAAATGGGCCCGCGGAGAATCGAACTCCGAATCTTCGCTGTGTAAGAGCGACGTCTTAACCATAATCGGAGAAACTGGCAGGCGCCACTTTCCCTTTCGACTACGGGCCC
>CAYWFJ010000011.1:0-24779 GCA_964458205.1 Microcaldota archaeon
CGCTTTCATCCAATGCCTGAAGGCATTGGGTTTCCCGCGCCTAGGCAACTAAGCCACAGGATTGGAGAGAAGAAGGCCCATCGCGCCTTTCGCCATCATTTCAATGGCTATTGCGGTGAGGAACAGCCCCATTATCTTGGAGAGTATCTCCACCACTTTCTCGTTTATTTTCGGAAGCATTGCCGCGAAGGCATAGAACGTGATGCCGACCACCAGGAAAGCCGCGGTGACGCTTGCAGCAAGGCTGCCTGCGCCCACTTCGATTGCCTTTATGGTAAGGAAGGAGATTACCGCCGGGCCGGTAAGAAGAGGGGTTGCGATGATTGCTATCAGGCTGTCCACCTCGCCTATCTCATCCCCGTTCTGCCCTTTTTTCGGCCGGACTGTTTCAATGCCCAGCAGGAAGAGTATCACGCCACCTGCAAGGCGGAAAGCGTCGATGCTCACGCCATATAGGTCGAAGAACTGCGGGCCGAAGAAAAGCACGAACATCGCGATTGCATATGCAGTGAGGGAGGCTTTCACCGCTATCTGCTTGACATCGAGCTTTTTCTTGTATGCAGACATCAGCACGGGGAATGATGAGAGCGGGTTGAGAAGCGCGAAAAGCTGTATGACAAGGGCGCTGCTTATGTCCATATGGATACCTCTGTTTTCATGCAGCATTCAGCCTAAGGTGTTTGCTGCCTGTTAGGTTGGTCGCTGGAAGATAAAGATTGGAGAAGCTATTTAAAGCCAAAGTACCCTGCGCCGATTCTCAACAGACCTGGTCTATCCGCCAATAGCCGTCAGGCGAAAGCCCCAAAAGGGCGTCCCGCTTCCCCCTCCCGAATTCCGAAAGCGCGGCGCAGGCTATCATGGCGCCGTTGTCCGCGTTGAATTCCGGCGCTACGGTGCAAAAGCGCGCGCCATGGTGCCTGCACATTGATGAGAGCATTCCGCAAAAGCGCGCATTTTGCGCAACCCCGCCGCAGACCGTCACTTCCCTCTTTTCCGTAAGGCAGAGCGCGCGCTCGGACGCCTCGCAAATCTCGGCAAACGCGGTCTCCGTGAGGGAATGGCACACGTCCTCTGCAGGGTGTTCCCGCAATGAGCGGACCGCAGAGGTGAGAAGCCCGGCAAATGCGAAATTCATGCCTTTGACCGTGTAGGGGAGGGGAAAAAACCTGCCTTTTTCCGCCATGCGCGCAACCTCCGAGCCATGAGGATACGCGAATTCCGCCTCACGCGCAAAAACATCGAAAAGGTTGCCCAGGCCCATGTCCAAGGTTTCGCCAATGACCGAAAAGCGCGGCTGCCTTTTTTTCGCCTTTTTGTTTTCCACAATAAGCTGCGTATTCGCGCCGCTCACGTAGACGAAAAGCGGGTCGGAGAGGGAAAGCTGCCACTTGCATATCTCAAGATGCGCCTGGCAGTGGTTCACGCCCAGAATCGGCTTTTTGTGCCTTGCTGCGAGGTATTTTGCCGCGCAGCAGGAGACCCGAAGGCACTGCCCTATCCCGGGCCCCTTGGAAAAGGAGAACAGGTCGACCTCTCTTCCTGAAATGCCGGCTGCTGAAAGCGCCTCGCCGATGGCTGGCGCAAGATGCGTTGCGTGATGGTCCGCCGCAAGCCGGGGGAGGATGCCCTGCCCCGAAGGCGGCTTGTACATGCGCCGCACGTTTGCAAGCACGCGCTTGCCCTCCACGATGCCAACCCCGATTGTGTGCGCGGTGCTCTCGATGCCAAGTGCGATCATCGTCCCACCTTAAGCCAGGATGACTGTGAATATTATTGAGGCAAAATTAAAACAGGCATGCGCCACCACGGCAGGAATAAGCGAATTCGTGCGGGCAGTCGCTGCGCAAAGCACCATGCCTATGGAAAATGCGACCATCAATTCGGCAATCGAGCCGTAGCCGACGTGCATCAGTGAAAAAAGCGCGGAGGAAAGAAGCGCGGATGCGAGAAACGGCAGGTGCAAGCTACGGGCATTTTTACTCGAAGTGGCATTGGCGAAATCGAATAATTTTTTGAAGAGAACTCCGCGGAAAAGCGATTCCTCGGCAAGCGGGGCGAGAGTCACGGCAAAAAGGAGTATTGGCGGGGGAAAGGCGAGGATTTTTGCCTGCACAAGGTAAACATCCAGGAAGCCCAGAAAATGGAGAGTGAGCGAAATTGCCTCGGAAACCGCTGCGCACGCTGCTGCGGTCGCGCCCCCAAAAAGAAGCAATATTGCAAGGCTTTGCCCCTTTTTGGGAAGAAGCCCAAGCTGCCCTAACGCTTCGGATGGCTTTTTGCCTAAAGAGGCAAGGAAAACCGCAAGCATGAAGAAAAAAAACGAGGCGATGACCATGCCAGCCTGAGCGGGAGGGGAAAGGATAATGAACGGGGCAAAAAGCGAGAAAATGAAGAGGAGGAGAAGTAGCTGCTTTCCCACGGCACTGCCCCTACTTTCTCTCGAAGTAGCCGCACTTTCCGCAGGCGCGCCTGTCGGGGTGCTCGGCAAGCCGGACGCCCGGCCCGCATTTGGGGCATGATTTCGAGTGCTCGAACTTCTTGAATGTTTTTTTGGGTTTTGCTTTTGGGTCTGCCATAGTATCACACCGAAAGAGGGTTATTTCTTCGCAGGCGCAGCCTTCTTCGCCGCCTTAGCCTTCTTTTCAATCAGCCCGTCACGCACCAAAAGATACCCCCGCTCGACGGCAAGCGCCTCCTTGCCTTTGTAGATTCTCGCAAGGACTGCCGCCTTGTTGGTGCCGAATCCGCCCTTTGCAGAAACAATGACCAGAAGCGCCGGGTCAGCCCCGGTTGCGGCGCAAATCGCCTCGCGGATCTGCTTTCTCGATGGCATTGCCTTTTCGTACGTAAGCTCGCATATGAGCTCTTGGCGCAAGAGGGCCGCGTTTTCCTTTTTGTCCTTTATTGAAAGTTCCATTCAAATCACATCTCAAACCTATCGTATCCTGGTGATTACCTTCCTGTCAAGCGCGCACATCAATTCGGCCTCCTTGCCGGCTGCGGCATCCTTCAGCAGCTCTTCCGGGATGGTGAGCTCCAATACCTCATACGTGGTCGTGTCCATCAGCTGGGCAGTGTTCCCGTTTATCGAGACCACCTGCGCAGTCTGCCTGTCAATTATCGGGACTTCGACATCCGCATCGGACGGGACCAGAAGCTGCTTTTTCTGCCCGTCGAATATCCCGATGCCGGTCACGCGCATCTTCGCCGCGCCGTGCTTGCCGGGCTTCGAGGAGTCGATGTTCACTATCCGGCATGGTATGTCCTCGATTATGACATACTTGCCCTCCTTGAGCTCCTTTGCTGAAGAGAATATCTTGCTCACATCATCACCTTTCCAAGAACAGGATTGTGGTTAATTGCTCCGAATTGTTTTTAAAGGGCTATTAGGGAAGTGGGAGGCGGGATGCCCGGGCACCATAACCTATATTTCCGCTTTTAACCACTATATTTAAATAACCTTTGTTATATATAGTGGAAATATGGAAAGCATTATGGGGATTTCCGGCAAGAGCCTTGCTTTTGAGGTAAAAGGCAGAAGGCTGCTTGTAAGGATGGAGGGTGATGCGCCAACCGTAAGGCTTGGCGGGAGAACCTATTCCGCAGAAGAGAGGCCGTCAGTGATAGTGGAAGGGAGAAAATACCCTGTTGATGCGATAGTCTAGCAGAAACGGCCCTAGGCCCAAAAAAGCCTGCCTCGCATTTTTAAAGCTCCTTTTGCCAAAATGCTGCATATGGCACAAGTCAATGTCTCGCCCCAGGATCTTCGCAAGCTTGCGGGGATTTCTAAGGAAGACGCGATTGAGACCCTCACCATGCTCGGTTTTCCTACCGAGGAAATGGACGATGGGAATCTTGATGTTGAGGTCACGCCCAACCGCCCGGATGCGCTTTGCGCCGAAGGGCTTGCGAGGGCGATTGCAGCCTACAAGACAGGCACGCCCATGAAGATACGCGTTGGGGCGCCAAGAATCGAAGTCGCCGTCGACAAGTCGGTGGCGGATGTCCGGCCCGTTTTTTGCGGCGCCGTTGTGCGCGGACTGGACATGGATGAAGCGCTCCTGCGTTCGCTTATGCAGCTGCAGGAGAAGCTCCATGAAACGCTGGGCAGGAAGCGAAGAAAGGTCGCAATCGGCATCCATGATTTGGATGCGGTTTCGCCGCCGTTTAGGTATTTCGCCTGCGGGCGAAGCGGGGTTTCGTTCGTGCCCCTCGAGCGCAACGAAAAAATGACACCAGGGGAGATACTGAAAAAGCACGAAAAGGGCGTTTCATACGCCCACCTGGTGGGCGAAAAATGCCCGATGATAGCCGATTCCCAGGGGGAGGTGCTTTCGTTCCCCCCTATAATAAACGGGGAGAGGACAAAGCTCGCCCTGAAGACGAAAAACATTTTCATAGACGCCACGGGAACGTCGGGCGATGCGGTCCGCCAGGCTGTCGGGATAATTGCGGCGGCCCTTGCGTTCAGAGGCGGAAATGTGGAAATGATTTCCATAAACGGGAAGCCTTGCCGGATCTTGGAGGAAACGAGGCGGGCGATGCCGCTTAAAGCCGCTGAACGGCTTCTGGGGGTAAAGCTCGGGAAGGCGGCTTGCGCAAAGCTCCTCTTAAGGATGGGCCACGCAGTTTCTGGCAACTCGGTTTGTGTGCAGGGGTACCGCACAGATGTGATGTCGGACGCCGACCTTATAGAGGACATCGCAATTGCGTACGGGTACAACAATTTCGAGCCAACGCTCCCTTCCTTTCCCTCAATCGGCAAGGCCAGCCCGGAACCGCCTTATCACGAGATTCTTGTCGGGCTGGGCTTCGACGAGGCCATGACCTGGACCCTTTCGAACGAGAGGGCGTGCGCAAACGCGCTCCTCCCGGCAAGCGGCGCGATTGGCATAGAAAACCCGCTTACGGAGGATTTTGCCATTTTCCGCAAAGCCATCCTTCCCAGCCTCCTCTCCGTGCTTTTTGAAAGCAGGAACGAGAAGCTGCCGATAAAGCTATATGAAATCGGCCCGGTTGGCACGCCAGCGCTTGAAAAGCGGCTTGCCGCTGTGTCGATGCACCCGAAAGCCTCGTTTTCGGAGATAAAGGGGATTGCTCTTGCCCTGTCGGACGCAGCCGGCATGAAAATCGAGGTAAGGGCGGAGGATTTCGGGCCGTTTGTCCCCGGAAGGTGCGCGGCAATTTACCTCGATGGGAAACGGGCGGGCTTCTTCGGGGAAATCGCCCCGCAGGCGCTATTCAACTTCTCCCTCGAACAGCCTGTTTGCGCGCTTGAGATGAAAATATGACGGGCGGCTTTCCCGGCCTTTTTCCCATTATTTCCTGACGGAGGACAGGAGGAGGTTCAGTATTCCGCGCGCTTCCGACGGGGTGCCGCAGGTCCTCCTGCCAAGCACCAGCTTTTTTTGGCGGATGTCGTACCTGTAGCCAAGCTCAATGAGGCATTTTTTCGTGTCCATCTTTTTTTGGAGCTTGATTGCAGCCAAAAGCTTTTGCGAAAGCGCGAACCCGCCGATTTTGGCAAGCACGTAGGAGAGCCTTTCCTGCAGGAGGGCAGGGTCATTCCCCTGGTCGGGGGAGAGGCTGAGCGCAATCGCGAGCGCCCCGGCGTAGTCTTTTGGGTTGCGGTCGAAATAATACCTGAGCATCTCGCGCACCGAGGCCAGGCGGGCGTAGGACGATTCCTTTGCGGTTTGGCGAAGCGCCAATGGCACGGATGCTGCGCTTGCGCGGTTCCCGAACTTCCTCGACCCGCCAACCGCGCCTTCCTCCCCGCCCCAAATTTGGTCTTCTATGGTCAATAAAAGGACAGCCATCAGGTCGTCTGCCTTATAGCCCTGCGCCCTGATGCGGGACTCGAAATCGGAAAGCACTGAGGATTCCCTTTGCAAATCGCCGCGCGCATAATCGTCAAGGACAAGCGACAGGTGGTGCTGTGCAAAAGGCAGCGAGCCGGAAATTGCTGGGGCGGGCCCTTCGGGGGTTTGCTTTTGGATGGCGGGCGCTTGGCTTTCGGCATGGGCCCATTTTTTCACCCCATCCTCTTGCAGCCTTGCAGCCGCCTGCGCACGCTGCTGCGCGGCAAGCTCGGCATTCAGCCGAAAAACCTTCGCCCGCTCCATTTCAGCCGCAAGCATTACCGAGTGCGGGATTATTTTTCTGGGCCGCTCCCTTGAGGCGGAAGAGGGGCTTTTTGCCGCTGATGAGAGGGATTTGAAAAATTCCTGGCGCACCGCGCCATTGGCATTTTCAAGGGGGTTTCCGACTTGCTGGTAGGTCAGAAGGGGCAGGAGGGCAAGGGTCGCCTTCTCGTGTTCATTTTCCTTTTCATTCTTCTTCTCGTCATCCCGGGAAACCGGGGCATTGCCCTCAAAAACAGCAATCTGCCCTGCCATTGACAGAAATCTCTTGGAAAATTAATATTGGTTGCGACGCCTTGGCCCCTTGGCTATGACATTATTTCCCGGGCTATTTTCTCCGCGTCAAACGGCACCAGGTCCGAGTATCCCTGGCCGACACCGAGGAATATGACTGGTATTCCGGTGGATTTCGCGATGGAAATAGCGGTCCCCCCTTTTGCGTCGCAGTCGAGCTTGGTGAGTATCGCGCCATCAACCCCTATTGCCTCGTTGAATGCGCGTATCTGCTCTATGATTGAATTGCCGCCTATGCTCTCCCCGATGTAGATTTTGAGGTCCGGCTTGGAGATGCGGCTTATTTTCTTGAGTTCGGAGAGAAGATTCGCGTTAGTGTCCTGCCTGCCGGCAGAATCGATGAGAACCACGTCTATTGCGTTTGCGCGGGCAAAATTCACAGCGTCGAACGCCACTGACGCCGGGTCGGCGCCATACTTGCTTTTCACGACCTTTACCCCGAGCCTTCCGGCGTGCACTTCGGTCTGCTCGATTGCCGCCGCACGGAAGGTGTCGGATGCTGAGAACACAGCGGTCAGGCCGGCATCCATGAGCATGCGGGCGACTTTCGCCATCGTGGTTGTCTTGCCTGCGCCATTCGGGCCAACGAAGAGTATTTTTACGGGGCGAGGCAAGGATTTGACCTTTTCCAGGAAATCGAACTTCCTGTCGCTTTCCATCACGGATTCAAGCACGCTCTTCACGGTTTCCTTTATCTTCGGCTCAACCTGGCTTTTTTGCACCTTCATGCCGATAAGGCGATTTTTGAGCTGTGATGAGACCTCCGACGAAACCTCGTAGGCGACATCGGCTTCGAGAAGGGAGAGCTCGAGCTCCTCGAGCATGTCGGACACGTCCGATTCGCATATCGTTATCTCGCTTGAGAAAAGGGACTTTACTGCCGTGCCGATGCCTATCCTTGGGGCAATTTCGCGGTGGGCGGACGACGCCTTTCTTTCGAGATGGGACAGATCGGGCTGATGGGGCTGCGCAGCGGTTTCTTCGGATTTTGCCTCGGGCTTTTGCGCATCCGCCTTCTTTCCGGAAAATACGCCCACGACCGAGTCGAGAAGCGATTTTTTTGGCTGCTCCGCCGTTTCGGGCTGCACCTGGGCTTCGGCCGGCTTTTTCTCGGCCGGTTTCGCGGGCGGGAGGATGGCTTGATTTTGGACTTCTGCCTGTTTTTTCCCGACTGGCCCTGCGGGAGGGGGAACAACTGGCTTTTGTTCTTCGGATATGCCTGTTTGCACCAGTATTTTTTGGGTTGGTTTGGGGGTTTCCGCTTTCATCGGCGCAACAGGCTCGCGCTTTTTCTCATCGCGGATGCTGGCGGGCCCGGTTTTGCGCCCGGCTTTTTCCCCGATTGGCTTCCCTTTGCCCGGCCCGCGCTCCTCTTTTTCCCCATGCGTTGTTTCTTGGGCGGCAGGCAGTTTGCGCCCGGCTTTTTCCCCAGGCTTCCCCCCACGCGGACTGGCGGGCTTTTTTTCCTCCATAGTGGGGAGTTGCATCTTCCCTTCGGCTTTTGGCTCGGGCCGCGTTTCTTCTTGCCGTTCCCCCTGCTTGGGCCGCTCTTCTTCTGGCTCAAGCTGCCCTTCAAAACCAGGCTTGGGCCTTTCTTGCGGCTCCTCCTTTTTTTCCTCCCTGCCTGTGAGCCCCTTGATAAAACTCGAAAGCTTATTCTTTAGAAGCCCGAACATCCTTTCTCTCCTCATCTGCCGCGTATCCGCTTGCGGTGTTCGTGAGCCGCTCTATCTCCCGCACCACCAAGCCCATCTCCTTTTGCATGGATTCCATCGCGTCCCCGATCCGCTTCTGCCTTTCCTTGAGCGCCTTTATGGCTTCTTCCGGCTTTTTCTGGAGAAGGAGATTCGCGCCGGCATTCATCACCACCCGCTCCGGGTTCGGCTTGGGGCAGGAGACGTAGACGCCTGCGCCTATGGGCAAAAGCGCGTCGCCCTTCGCCTTCCCCAGGTTCTCGATTGTGTCTATCGCCGAGCCTATCTCGATTGCGCTTGCCTGCATCTGCTGCATCTGCTGGCGGATTGCCTCGCCCCGCTGCTGCTGCAGCTGAAGCTCGTTTGCGACCCTGTTAAGCTCCTCTTCGGATGCCATGGAACCCCCTCCAAGCGGCTTTGCCGCGAAAATCACGCCTTCTCGACGGAATCTATCTTGATGGCTGACCTTTTAATCCCTGCGTTGGAGCCTAGAAGCGCCATTGCCTTCTCACGGGCGAGCTTCTCGCTCTGGGCTTCCAAAAGCTTTTCGAACGGGCGCCTGCCGTTCTTGCCTGCCACCGAGCCTGTCACCAAAAATTTTGCCATTTTATCACCGTTTTGACCGTATACTCATTTCACGCTTGAGCCGT
The DNA here is from genome assembly GCA_964458205.1 of Microcaldota archaeon. Lineage (GTDB taxonomy): Archaea > Micrarchaeota > Micrarchaeia > Anstonellales > Anstonellaceae > UBA10161. The sequence continues at coordinate 8,782 of CAYWFJ010000011.1, forward strand.
CTGGCATCTTCCTGCAGGGAGAGAGGATTGCCACCTCCTCGCCAGAGTCAGCCGCAAGAAGCATGCCCTGGGAGGTTATGCCACGAAGGGTTCGCGGAGCAAGGTTTGCGACCACCACCACCTGCTTCCCTGCAAGCTCCTCTTGCGAATAGAACTTCGCGATTCCGGCCGCAAGCGTCCTCTTCTCGTTGTTGCCCATGTCCACAGTCAGCTTGTAGAGCCTGTCTGCGTCCTCAACCTTTTCCGCAAGCAGGATGGTGCCGATGCGAAGGGAGATTTTGGAGAATTCCTCGTATGATATGTCTGCCATGCTTCCACCGGATTAGACGAAACCGAGCTCGCCTGCGGCCCGCCCCACCTCGAAACCGGTGCTTGCCTCGCCGACGAGGGCTGCGCGCGAATTCGCGATTGCGCAGATCGAAACGAATGCGACACCCGCATTCAGGGTGGAGTTCGTCCCGCCGACATGGAGTATTGACTGAAGCTCTTTTAACTCTTCCTCGCCTGCGCGGTTGTGCGCAAGGAACCCCTTGTTCGTCGCAAGAAGGCAGGAGCCGGCCGTAAGATAGCCTGCTACTGCCCGCGGGACAACTTCCACGCCAAGGCAGTCGGATATCCGGCGGATTGACTCCCTTGGAATCTCCGGGTTTGCGACCGCGCCAAAGTCGTTTGCCGAGATGTTGTTGCCTGCTGCGGAGAAGCGGCCAGGGAGCGTTGCGACGTTGAGCCCGCGCCTTTTCAATTCGGATATTTCGGCTGCGTCGGCAAAAGACGGGACCACCGCGCCGTTGCTGTTCATTGCGAGAAAAACGCCCACGAGGCCAGATGCGCCGAATGACGCAGGGAAGATGTCCGCCCCAAACTGCCCAAGGGATGCAAAGAATTTGGGGGAGGCGGACGCGTCAGCCGCGACCATGCGCTCGCTTGCGCGCGCAAAAAGCCCGATATGCGGGTTCCCGAAATTCGTGGTTTTCAACACGCCCATGCAAACCGCCTTGGTCCTGGAATGGATAAACTGGAAAATAAAGGGAAAATGGAAAAGAAGCTACTTCTTCGCCTCCTGCTTGGGGGGCGCTGCCGGCTTTTCAGCAGCAGGCTTGGCCTGCTCTTTTGCCGCAGGCTTTGCGGCCTCGGCAGGCTTGGCCCCGGCTGGCTTTGCGGAGTCTGCCTCCTTGCCTTCCGGCTTTTTTGAAGCCGCCTTCTTTGCTTCCTGCGCCTTCTTTTTCGCTTCCTCGTCCTGCTTCTTCTTTGCGGCAAGCGCGGCGAGCTTTTCCTGCTCGCCAACCAGCCAGACCTTTGCAACTCCTGCCTCGTCCTTTATTATGCGCACCTTCAGCCTGCGCGGGGGCTTTTGCATCCCGTCGCGGAAAATTTCGGCGTTCACGCCCTCGGATACCTTCGCCTCTTCCGCCTTCATGTGGCGGAGGGCGAACGCACGCACTATCTTTACCGCGCGCCGGGCCCGTTTCGTCCGGACGTACTCGAACGCGCCGGCGAGCGGAATCGTATAAATCCTTTCAAGGTTTGCCATATTTTCACTCCGTAAAAACAATCTAGTTCAGCCTGTGCCTCTTCTGCGAGCGCATCTTGAGCTTCTGGTGGCGCCAGCTTCTCCTCTCGCGGTTCTGGACAACCTTGCGGTTGGTCTTCGCGATGACGAAAAGCGGTATGCGCCTGTTCCTCTTTATCATTTTCCCAAGCGTTGCTTTTTTCCTAGGCGTCTTTATTTTGCTCATGAATTCACCCTATGTAGCTTTGCGACGCGTCCTTTTCGCGCGTGTCGTGCCTTTTCCTCTTCTCATATACGTCGCGGTATTCGCGCCACAATGCGTCTGCCGGCTTTCCGCGCAGTATTTTGACTATTATGTTCCTCGGCACAGGGACAGACATGCCCTTTTGCGGGCGGTAGTCCGCAAGCACTATGTCGCCAGCGGCTATCTTCCCTGCGATTTTCTTCGCCACTTCCATGGTGAGCACGTTCTCGTCCCACATGCGCATGGTCGCCTGGACGCTCGCATCTGCCGAAACGACGCCCTTGTCATGCGGCGAAATGACCGCGATTACCTTCCCAGGATGGTACATGGCACCACTTCCCGCCTATTTGGAGCGGAATTCGATTTTCGTCTCGGGCCGGGCGGTCATTTTCACGAGCAGCGAATGTATCTGCCCGTCCGAAAACTTGCCCCTGGCCTTGCCCGACTGCGCGATGTATGCGAGCGAGCTTACGACCTTTTCATAAAGCTCCGGGCTTGACATCCGCACATTCATCATGCGCGAATACGCCTCATCCGAGAGCATCCTGCGCAAAAGCTCTTTCTTCTGCATCTCAAGCTGCAGTTGCTGCATCCTTTTTTGCTGCAGGCTTTGCTGCTGGGCCTGCTGCGAATCCTCCCCTTCCATCTGAACCCCTATGCCACTTCCTTTGCGGCGGAGTCGAGGAGCTTCTTCCCGGCAGCGGATATCTCCCTGCCTTTTTTCTTCTTGACCATGAAACCCGCCTTCTCCAACGCCTGCATTCCCTTGCGGATTATCGAGCCGCCTGCCTTGCGCTTCTTCTCAGGGCGCACGCCGCGGATTTTCTTTCCCCCGTAGTGCGAGCGGAGCTTGCCTACTCCGATGCTGCCGTGCACGTAGGCGTTCCGAAGCATGGATGCAAGGCGGACGTACCAGAAGTTCCTCTGCTGCGGGAGCCGCTCCCTATGCGAACCTGACTTCACGGTGCCCATCCACTCCGGCTGCTTTATCCCTGCAGCCTCGAGCTTCTCTGCCACCTTGTTCACCAGCTTGTTCGGGGTTACGTCGTAAACTGTCACCATACTGACACCTCATTTTGAGCATGACCAATAGCTTTTAGGCAAACCAAAAGCGCGAACACTCTATATAAAGAGCCTGAATTCGCCGACATATAAGACGAAATGGGTATTTAAAACCCTATGCTGGATGGCCCAGTTTCCTGCGCTAGTACCCAAACCGCCTCACCCTGCCGCATGAGCATGCGTATTCTGCGGTTTTTGTCCTTTTGCGCAGGCGCACCGACGTATTCATGCCGGCTATGGACGGCATGCCGCAGCCCTTGCAGAAAAGCGCCCTCTGGGCCTTGGTGAAGCGGCAGTTGTAGCGGGCGGAGAGCCTTTTGGCAAGATAAATGTAGCGCCGTGCGCGCTTTTCGTCCTTTTTCCGAAGCGCGGCTGCAGAAAGCGCCAAGAGGAGGTCTATCCGTTCGGCAATTATCTCCCTTAAGCTTCCTTTCTGGCTAGGCGCGGCTGGCATGAGGATAGTAGCTTCGCTGATGTTAATAAAACAAAGGGGGATGGTCAAAGCAGCCCTCTTTTTGCGAAGCAAAAAGGGGCCCCTTTTTCCGAAGGAAAAGGTGGGCGCTATGGGAAAAGAAATGGGATCGACAAACGCGCACGTTTGGCGAGGCATTTTTTTCAGCAGAAAAAAATGGGCCCGACGAGATTTATTCCGCGCTACTGCCCGGAAGGAACCGGAAGGCAGCGCAGGAACCCGCCATCTGAAGAACATGGGTTCCTCGTTCGAACTCGTGACCTACAGCTTTCCAAGACACTTGTGCAAGAGCGTGTCATATAAGACGTGCGTCCTCCGCAAAGGCGCTGCTTTGTGGCGGATGCCGCTCTAACCAGCTGAGCTACGGGCCCGCACAAATTGTGTAAAGAAAGGCTTTAAATTGTGGGGTTGCGGGCGCGGCTTCAGTTCGCCCTCTTGTACAAAAGCAAAAGGGCGGCATATGTGAACGGCATGTAGAATACGGGCACGTAAAGAAGCGAGAATAGCGGGATGATGTTCGGAAGCGCGAGCGCTATGCACACCGCAAGGTAGACGGCGACGCTTCCGACATTCCGGGTGACCTTGAAAAACGAGCCTGAAACCGCCGCGAGGGCGCCCTTCCGGTCCACGACAACCGCCGGGACCGCGAATATGAAAAGCGCGCCAATCAGCATTGCGAAGAAAATCCCGATTATGATAAGCGAGACGCCGACCGCCTGGTCTTTTAATACCCCCCCTATCACCGCGAAAGCGGCAAGCGGGATGCAGGCGATGATGGTGGACAGTATGGAGACCACGAATATGCCGCTTGCAAAGCGGGGGATTGCTGCGAAAAGCCCGCCCATTGACTGTTTTCTTCCCGAGAGAATCCCGTTTATTGTGTCAAGGTAAGCGCCTATCAGCCCCCCCTGGAGCCAGGCGAAAGCGGCAACCGACACGGCGAGTATGAGCACCGTGGCGCCTATCCCGACAAGGCCGAGCGAGATGCCGTTTCCGGACATCATGGTGGCGGCTATCCCGCCGGTGGACAGGACGCCGATTATCAGGAGGAAGGCTGCGAGCGAGAGAGCCATCACGCCTGCGGCCAGGGAAACGACCAGGGAATAGACGAAATAATCCTTGAAGTTCCTTTTGTAGGACGAGAATGCTTCCTTGAATGCCGCAATAGCGCCTGCCATGTGACCACCTCACACGGGTATGCAGCCAAGCAATTTAACCTTTTGTCCAGATAGACAATCCGATGGGGGACTTTGTTTCGGATTATTTCATAGGCCCGATATTCGACCGGACAGGCTACAATGCGATAAACACGCTCACGTATGCGATTGTCGCGCTTTTTGCGATTTACGCGATATGGCGTGCCTTCAAAGCCTGGAAAATAGACTTTTCAAGCCGGGAGTTCCTGTTCGGGGTTGGCGCATTCGTCCTGTTTGGCGCAAGCGCAAGGGTGCTCACCGATCTTTCGGATGCTGGGGCATTCGCGGTTGCGGCAAAAACCGCTGGGGCGCTTGCCCCCGCATATTCCGCCATATATGCGAGCGGGATTTTCAGCTACGGCTATCTCACGGTTACCCCCGGCATATACCTGGTGACCGCCGCGCTTTACCTCCTGTCGGTTGCGCTTTCGAAGGCGATGAAACAGGGGATGTTTTGCGCGTATGCAGGAGCCCTTCTTTCGCTTCCTTGCATATTGCTCCTTCTTCCGTTCATGGCGCATCTTTACTACGGGGCGCTTGCGATTGCGATTGCCGCCGCAGGCTCCCTTGCCGCGTGGGAGGTCCTGCGGCGCGCAGGCGGGATGGAGCTTGGGCTTCATCAGAGGCTCGCCATTTTCGGGCAGGCGCTCGACGGAGCCGCGACTTTCGTGGTGATTGACATCTTCGGCAAGGAAACTGGCCGGAACTACTTCGAGCAGCATATCCTATCCGCGGGGATTGGGGAATCCACTCCGCTTGGCTTTTTCTTTTTCTTCCTGGTTAAAGTCGCGCTTGCAAGCGCCATCGTCTACTTCCTGGGAAAGGAGGATATGAAAGCCCAGGACAAGGCATTCGTGCTCATACTGGTGGGCGTGATGGGGTTCGGGCCCGGGCTTCGCGACCTGTTTAGGATGGTTGCCGGGACGTAAGGGGGCGGCATTGGGCTTGCCTGCTGCCCTTCACGGCTATAGCCCGAAACCTTTCCGGATGTACTCCACCGCGAACGCCGCAAGCAGCACGCCCATCACGCGGGAAAGGATTTCAAGGCCGTTTTTTCCGACTATCCTGTAGATGGTTGAGGATGTGAGGAGTATCAGGTAGCTTGCGATGCAGGTGAGCGCCCCCGCAATGAGCGCGTTCGCAAAGCCGAGCGATTCGGCAAGGAGCATTGCAGTCAATACCGTGCCAGGGCCTGAAAGGAGCGGCACCCCGATTATCACCGCTTCAAGGGGGGTGTCCTCTTTTTTCCCGAATTCGATGCCGAGGGCGAATGAGAGGGAGATGAGGAGCATCAGTATGCCCCCCGCTATCTCGAAGCTTTCCATCCTTATCCCGAGGATTGAAAGCGCGAGAGGCCCCAAGAAAAGGAAGCCGATAAGCACCCCTGCCGCGACCATCCCGGCAACACGCGCTGACTCGTTCTTCTTTTCAGGCGGGAATTTCTTGGTGAGCGAGATGAAGACGGGAACTGATGAGAACGGATCCATCACTATGAAAATCGCGATGAACGCGGTGATGATTGCGCCTAGCTGGAAATCCATGCTTTCGCCTTTGTTTAATGGAATTTGAACGGGTGGGTTTTTTAACCACTTCCAGGATAACCGATTCAGGCTCCCATAGTCTAGCCCGGTAAGGACGCGGGCCTTTCACAGCAGGAACCCACAAATGCCAGAGATGGCGGGTTCCTGTACTTCCGCCTGGAAAAACCAGGCGGATGATGAAGAAAGCCTGTAACACGGGTTCAAATGAAAACCCTTTTCTTCGCGGAAGAAAAGGTCTTTCAACCCCAAAAGAAAGCGTTTGGGGGATTGAAAATCCCGTTGGGAGCGTTTTTCTTCTTCATCAAAAGCCCTTTTCTTTTTGCGCTTCGGCGCAAAATCCGACCAACTCCTGCGGAGTTGATCGTCCCGTTGGGAGCGCTCTTATTTATTTTTCATCCCGAAAACAGATAGTATTAATAAGTGGGAAAAACAGAGCATGCGTTGGTGTAAAAATGAGGGAAAAAAGGTGCTCTCGTCATGAGGGAGTTGCTTCATCCGCCTTGATTCAAAGGCTCGGCTAGTCCTGCCCTCTGAAATACGCCAGCAGCTAGGAATCAGGAGGAATGAAAAAATCCTTCTTAGCTTTTGCGCTGCGAAGGGAGAAACAGTCAGAATCGGGCTAGCGAAAGCTCCGGATGACGGAATGGTGTCGCGCGCATACTCCCGGAACGGGAGTTATGTGGAAGAAAAACAAAATTGAGGTGAGAAATATGGGAAGGAAAATGAATAGGAAGATGGAAGGCGGATGCCTTCACTGTCGCAGATAAGAGAAATGACCTGCAGCGCGAAAGGCTTGCGGCAAGATGGATAAAACTTGAGGAGCGGACGCGGAATGGCTTTGGAGGGGTCAAGCCAATGCTGCTTTTCTTCGGCATGAAGGACAGGACGGATGGCAGGGACCCGATGAATCCTTCGGGGCTTGTGCGCGCGGGATTTTCAGGTGCAAGGAACCTGTATGTGGAAGGCGAGCCTGTCCGGGTGCCAAGCCAGTACAATGCGGAGAAATGCGGGCAGAGCCCGCTTGAGTTCGACGGGGCGAAGATTGCCAATTCTCTGACCGGCAAGATTTGGCAGGCGGAATTGCCGAAAGCTGACCTGCCGGATGCGAAGATACGATACCTTCTGCCGACGCTGACAGAAACAGCTGGTGTGATGGTCTTCCCTGGCTGCGCGAATTTCGACAGGGGGGCGCAGTGCAGGTTCTGCACGGCAGGAACGACGGATGGCAAGCTTGCTGCAAAACCAGAGGAAGTGGTTGCCGAAATAAAATTCGTGCGGGAACGCGGGCTTCGCATATATTCGGTGTCGCTTAACACAGGGCAGATGCAAAATGGCGGCGAGCTTGCCGCGCTTGCATCATGCGCAAAAGAAATCAAGCGCTACGACTGCTCGATTGCAATCTCGGCGGAAGTCTGGCCGGACTCCATACCTGGCGACTTGTGGAAATTCAATGGAGTGATAGATTCTTTCCAGGTGAACTTGGAGCTTGCCTCTGATTTTGCGAGAAAGGCGCTCTGCCCTGCAAAGCCAGACCGTGAAACGTATTTCAGGACTTTTGAAAAGCTCCTGGAAGGCGGTTTCGGCGTATCAAGCGTGCTTCAGATGAACTACTATTTCAATCTTGAGCCGTTGGAGGGGGTAGCTTGCACGATAAGTAGAATGCTTGATATCGGGGTTGTGCCGGAGTTGCTGGTCAGCCGCGGCGTGAAAGGAAGCAAAGTGAATGACGGCTTCTTCGGAAGGGAAACCGCGCTTGAAGAGAATTTTGGAAGGTTTGAGGAATTCCTCTTAAGAGCGGAGAGCCTGATTGGGGAATTTGGGGGCAGGCTCCAAAAGGCAAGCGGAAAAATCCGAGCAGGGTGCGTAAAATGCGGGATGTGCAATCTCAACAGGAGCCCGAAAAATATGGGTCTTGTGGATTCTGCAGGCGCAATCTTTCCCGCGGATTATTAGCCTCGCCAAACCGATGAGGGGCGGCGCGCCCCCTTCCATTTTTTTCTTTTTATTTTCCCAAAGCCGCAATCAGGATGGCGGAAGCGGAGGAATTTCCATGTTGATTGGTGCATTCTGCCCTGCCCGTATGAGATCCGACCCGCTGTCTTGAGGCGGGCCGGGCGGCGGCTCGCCATGCCTTGGGTCAAGCGGCCGCTCAAGGGCTGCAAAGCAGCCGTAAGCAAACAGGCAAAGCGCGAGAGCGGCAATTGCCAGCGTGGCACGGTTCATTTTTTCACCTTAAGATGGCGGCAGAGGGGGCTTCTCGCTTGAAAGCGGCGTGCAGTAATTTGCCGACTTTACCCAATACGCCTTGTTCGGCTCAAGCTTCTCAGAGTAATCGTACTTGCCTGTAGTTGGATTGTAAATCCAGGGGCCGGAGGTTATTTCACAGTCGCCCAAGAATTCGGAAATCGAAACTGCGGAACTTGGGCCCGGAATAAGATGCCAGCCGGGGGTGAAACGGAAGCCGCCGTCCGCCAAAATTGCGCTGTGCGGAATTTCATACTTGCAATCCCGGGCTGCCTTCACCCAGTAGCCTGTACCGGGTGAGAGCCCGGTTGTCTTCAGGTAGCCGCTCTGCGGGCTGTAGCTCCAAGCATAGTTTCTTGTCCCGCATGCCTTTGCAACATCTTCCATCAGCACTCCAGAATAAGCCGTTGAAACCATGTTCCAGCCCTTGTAGAAAACAACCACGCCATCGGCAGGGGGAATTGTAGGGGCAATGAATGGCGCCACGGGCTCTGCCGGGGAATAAACCTTCACATACGCCTCCCCCCAGCCCATCAGCTCCTGCTTAACTTTCGTGCACTCCTCGCGCTCGTCTGACTCGCAGCCTTGCGCAGGAACAAGCTTGTAAAGAAGGATGCGCAGCGTGTTTTGCCCGGCTTCTTTTGCAATGAACTTCGCCTCAAGCTTCTTGCTCTCCCCGGGATTTAGGGATAAGAACCGTGTTTGCTCTTCCCCCGCATATTCATCTGGCGAGGCTGCCAAGCCGAGGCGCTCGCCTGGGCCGACAAGGCCCATTACCACCTTGAAATTTTCGGTTCCTGCATCGCGGTTAGCGGCAGGGGAGCGGGAAACTTCGCCGATTGCAACAACGGCGCTGCCGATTTGAACTGCATCTTGTGCTAAGGACACTGATGCGTTGCATTCGAAGTTCGGATGGATTTTTGCGGTTCCATCCTGCGCAATAAGCACAGTGGAAAGCAAAAACAGGGAAACCAACAGAGCGCCAACCTTCAACTCCATCAAAACCACCAAAAATAGCCGTGGCTGGGCGCTTTAAAAAGAAAATATGTTTTTGTTCGGTCGCACGGCGGAGAAATCAGTGACTGGGGAGTGCGCAAGCTAGCTGCATTAAAATATAGGATGGGCGAGCCTGCAGGCAGGCTTTGTTCCAATCAAAAAATTAAGAGCGCCTTCCGAAATACGAGTGCCCGCCGCGCGAGGAATACTCCTTGCTTTCGCGCGGTCGGTCGGAGCGGTCCCTGCCGCCTCCCCTTCCGCCGCGGGAATCCCTGCCGCGCGAGCCGCCGCGCCGGTCGGAATCGCGACCGCCAGACCTTCGGTCCGAGCCGAAGCCTGGCCTCCCGCCTTCGCGCCTGCCGCCTGAGCCGAACCTCCCTCCGCGCCGGTCACCGCCGCGGAATCCTCCGTCGCGCCGCTCGCCATCGCCTTCGCGCGGCGCATGGTGCACGCGCTTTGGCAAATCATCCTGGGTGTACTCGAGCTTGATCTGCTCCATCTTGCTGTCGGTAACGCGCTCGATGATGCCGACTTGGCTGCTCTGGTCGAAGAACACGAAGGAAATCGCCTCTCCGTCGCTGCCCATCCTGCCTGTCCGCCCAATCCGGTGGAGGTAGGTGTAGGGGTCGTCCGTAAGGTCGTAGTTTATGACGTGCGTCACTCCTGAGACGTCCAGCCCGCGGGATGCGAGATCGGTTGCGACCAGGATGTTTATGTGCCCCTTGCGGAACGACTCCATCGAACGGTCGCGCTTGTTCTGGGACATGTCGCCATGGAGGGCCATGGAGCGGAAGCCGCGGTCCTGGAGTATTTCGTCGAGCCTGTCAGCGCCGCGCTTTGTTCTCACGAATACGAGCGCGAGCGGGGGATTCTTGCGCTTGAGAAGCACCAAAAGCGCGTTGAGCCTGTCGAATTTCGAGGTTTCAAGGTAGAACTGCTTGATGTTTTTCACGGACAGCGAATCCGAGCTTACGCTTATTGTCTGGGGCGTTTTCATGTAGCGCTTGCCCAGCTCGAGGATTGCCGGCGGCATGGTTGCCGAAAAAAGGAGGGTCTGCCTGTGGTCCGGGGTTTTGGAAAGTATCTTTTCGATGTCCTCTATGAAGCCCATGTCCAGCATGCGGTCTGCCTCGTCGAGCACCACCACTTCGACATCCGAAAGCCGGATGGTGCCGCGCTCGATGTGGTCGAGGAGCCTGCCAGGGGTGCCGACCACTATGTCGACCCCCGCATGAAGGGGCGCAAGCTGCTTTTCGATGTCCTGCCCCCCGTAGACCGCAAGCGTGCGGACCGGAAGGTGCGCGCCTATTTTCTGCACTTCGGCGGTTATCTGCACCGCCAATTCGCGCGTGGGCGCAAGAACGAGTGCGCGCACTCTCTTTTTCCCTTCGGTTGGGCGGGTTGCAATCCTCTCAAGGATGCAGATGCCGAACGCGGCAGTCTTGCCTGTGCCGGTCTGCGCCTGGCCTATCAAATCCTCCCCCTGCAGCAAAAGGGGGATTGACTGCTCCTGTATCGGGGTGGGCTCCTTGAAACCCATGTCCGAGATTGCCTTGAATACATCAGGGGTTAAACCCAGCGTCGAAAATTCCATTTATCTCACCAGTCCCTTGGCACTTTTAGCGCGGCCTTTAGCCGCCAGCCCTAAAGCGTCTGCCAAGGGCTGATACACAAAATAAGCCAAGTATGTCTGATAGATGTCTGCAGGGAAGGCTATAAAATACATTGGTTAAAGCGCCCTTGGGCTGGGCCGCTAAACCGTTTGCCCCTTGGAATAGCTGATGCGGCCGCTGGGCACTTCTTGCACAATAGGCGGTTTGGCTGAAGCGGTGCTGATGACCGATTTGATCATGCTCCTGGCGGATGATGCTGCATCCGCCTGGGATCCGGATGCGCGCCATGAGTCCAACTGCGACAGCAACCTGAGGGATGCGCCTTCCCTCTCCTCGCCAGATAGCCCTGATGCATCTAAAAGCGCAGATGCTGCCTTGAGCCTAACTTGGGAGTATTCTTCATCGGTGAGCCCCGGCACCAGCCTAACTATTTTTTCGAATGGATGGCTGATGAATGAGAGGGCGGCATCCGCCTTGCCTGCGGCTTTCCCAAGTTCGTCCATAATGAACGAAGCCTGCTGATTGGTATCCAGGTGCCCGAAAGCCTCGTGCTTGAGGGACATGCTGCCCGTCCGTTGTGCGTACAGGTAAAGGTCAACCCATATCCGATTGCGAACCGCGGGATCCCCTATATCCCTGATTTCATCAAAAATGTCCTGCATAAGGAAGATGTTGTTTGTCTCGCTTGCAAGCTTGCCTATGGCGCTAAGGTGGCTGGATAGGGTTTCCGGGCAAACGACATCCGGCCGCTCAAAGGCAAGGGAAAATATGGCGTGGTTTGAAACGACTTTGTTGCCGAGGAGGGAATAGAACCTCTGCCATGCCTCCTTGCCTGAAGGCTCAAAAGGCAGGGGAGCCCTGTTTCCAACCGCCAGGCCGAACGCATCGTTCAGCGAATCGAGATAGGCATCTGGCACCAGCTCCCTCCAGCGCTTGTTCTCAACGAGGTAGATTTTACGCCCGATTAGGGCATAGAGCGCATCCCGGTCTGAATGGGATGCGTGGGGCGCAACCTCCATGATCCTTGGAAGGATGTCTGCGAGCCAGCCGATAATCGCCTCTCCGCTGTGCGGCCGCGCATGGGCAAGAAGGCATAGCGGTTTTTGTTTCCCGCCCACAAACTGCCGCATGTAGAAAGGGCATGCGAATGTTCCGGGCATTATGCCGTTTGCCCCGGAAGAGGCGGATTTAGCGGGAATTTGAGCATTATTAATGAGGATATAATCACCTATCTTTTCATAATTAGTAACATTTAAAAAGAGATGCGGGCATTGGCATGGATTCGCTGGACCCTCCAGGGATTCGGTTTGTGGCTCCGCCCCGGTTCCACGCCGCAAAAACCTTTCCGTCGGAAAAAAACAGGTATAAATAGCTGCGCATGGCAATAAGCCCATGCGCCTGAAATCAAGAAGGTATATTGTAATCTTGGGCTCGTTGATGTCAGGGCTTGGCAAGGGAATCCTCTCGGCTTCCATCTCCAAGCTCCTCCAAAGCAAGGGGCTTAAGGTCTCGCCGATAAAATTTGACGGCTATCTCAACGTTGACTGCGGCACCATGAACCCCTTCCGGCACGGAGAGGTGTTTGTCCTCGACGACGGGACAGAGTGCGACATGGACTTTGGAACCTATGAGCGCTTTTTGAACATGGATTTGACAGGCAAGAACAGCATAACCGGCGGAAAGCTGTTCAGAAACATAATTGAGAAGGAGAGGAAGGGCGGGTTCCTTGGGCGTGACGTGCAGATTGTGCCGCATCTCACAGACGAGATAAAAAGCTGGATACGCAAGGTCGGCGAGGAGCAGGATGCGGACATTGTGATTGTGGAAGTGGGCGGCACGGTCGGGGATTTGGAGAACGGCTACTTTTTGGAGGCCGTAAGGCAGTTTGCAAACGAAGAGAGTGTGCTTTTTGTCCAGCTGACCTATGTCCACAGCCTATCGGAGGGGGAGCTGAAGACCAAGCCCACGCAGCATGCGAACAAGCTCATACTGTCGATGGGGATAATGCCGAAAATAATAGTCTGCAGGCAGGATGAGCCGCTCACGCGGGAGGCGCGGGAAAAAATAGCGATGTTCTGCAATGTGCCCGCGACAAACGTGTTCGACGACCCGAAGATAGAGACCATTTACGAATTGCCGCAAATACTGGACAGGCAGAAGATGACGGAGTTGCTGCTTGCCGAGCTTGGCATCGAAGAGAAGGGGGAGGACCTGAAAGGATGGCGGGCGATTGTAGAAAAGATAAGGAGCCCGAAAAAAGAGATAACCGTAGCAATAACCGGCAAGTACACCGCGGTAAAGGATGCCTATGTGAGCGTCAAGGAAGCGCTTGCCCATGCCGGCGCGCACCACTCCGCGGGAGTCAATGTCAAATGGGTGGAAACTTCAGACATAGAGGATGGGAAGGCGACCGCGAAGGAGCTCCTGGCCGGATGCGACGGGATAATAGTGCCTGGCGGGTTCGGGGGCAGGGGAACTGAAGGGAAAATAGCCTGCATAAGATACGCGCGCGAAAACGGGCTGCCGTTCCTGGGCTTGTGCTATGGGTTGCAGATGGCTGTCATCGAATGGGCGCGGCACAAGTGCGGAATGGCGGGCGCGAATTCGAGCGAGATAGACGCAAAGACCCCGTATCCCGTGATTGACTTTCTGCCCGGGCAAAGGGGGGTTTTAGACAAGGGCGCGACAATGCGGCTTGGCGCGTGGGAGTGCAAATTGAAGAAGGGCACGAAGGCGTTTTCAGCTTACGGAATGGAGAATGTTTCTGAACGGCACCGCCACCGCTATGAAGTGAACAATGATTTTGTGCAGAAGCTTTCCGAGTCAGGCCTGGTCATCTCCGGCACATCGCCAGACGGGAACATCGTGGAATTGGTGGAGTGGCCCGACGGGTTCGGGATTGGCACGCAGGCGCACCCTGAGCTGAAATCGAGGCTTGAGCGCCCGGCGCCGCTTTTTGTCGCTTTTGTGAAGGCGTGCATTGAAAAGAAGGAGAAATAGCTAAGCTTTTGAAGGCGGCCGCCAGGCCCGCCACAAGGCGCAACACTAATCTTCGCCAGACCAGTTGAGCGCAAACGGGGCGGATATGAGTTTTGCCGACACGTTCCCAATCTCCGCAAGAAGGAGCACGCGCCTCTCTTCATCTATGAACATGCGCTGCGCGCCATTGCCAGAAAATGAACCAGGGGAATCGACGCCGGTAATGGAAACGATTTCAAACGCGTCGCGGCCGGCTATCTTCCGCTTTCCGGCACAGCGGTAGGTTGTGAAAATCTCGGATTGTGCGGCCAACACGGTTATTTTCTGGCTTGTCTGCCATTCGAAACCCTCTGATGCGGCAAGCATCCAAGGCGAGAAGAGAATGAACGTGCCGTTGCCAAGCCCTGCGTTCGATTGCCCGCCTTCAGGCAATCCGTGCTCAAGGCCGTTTTTCAACAGGCACACCTTCTCCTTCGAGCGCACAGACTCAAGGACTATGCCCGGGCAGGAAGTGGCAGAATAGGTGCGGTAGGATGCGCGTGCTGACGATTCAGGGCTGGAAAGCGAAAACTCGTATGTTTCGCCAGGAAGGAACGGAAGTTGCATGTTTTTTTGGAGCTGGCCCTCGGTGAAATCCACCTGGAATTGGAGCGGGGGGGCGCTTAGGAAGACAAATGCGGTGAAGGCAAAATAGATTGACAGGGAGGCATAGACGATGGCGGAAGTGGGCCGGTCAAGAAACGGGACGGGCGGGAAGGAAGCGTAAATTCTCCCGAAGATGCCGTTTTGGGAACCTCGCGCCAGCGGCTTGGCGAGGGGCATGCTTTTTGAAGCGACCGCGGTTTGAGCCCTCTTTTTCCCCTTCATCCAGCCACCGCTAATTCTTGCGCCTTGCCTCTTCCGACCGCCACTCGCTTTTTTCGCCAGCAGTGAATTTTTTCCAGCTTTCGGCGGTTGCAGAACGCCACATGAGATATACCAGGAATGCGAGCGCTGCGCACGAGAAGGCCATCAACAGGGCGGTTTCGTCAGGTGCCATGCCGGATGGAATGCGCTGAAAGGTTATATAAGCTGTGGCGCAGACTTGTTTTCATGGAATTTGCCGCGTCCGCCCCGTGCAAATGCATACTCTTTGGGGAGCATTATGTGGTTTACGGCGCGCCCGCCCTCTCGGCAGCAATCGAGCCTAGGAACTCGGCTGTCTTTTCGGATGCCCCTCCAGGGGCAGGAGCGCGCCTTTTCTCGCCTTTCGGGGAAGGGCGGATACTGCCCTCGGGGAGATATGAAGGCGTGAAAGAGCTTGGGATTTTTGCCGCAGTCGCACGCAAAATAGCCGATGGGCGCGCAATCCCCTCCTGCTCTGTAGAGTTCCTGTCCGCATGGAAACTGAAAGGGGTCGGTTCAAGCGCCTCGCTTTGCGCGGCATTTGCGGCAGGCATGTTGCGGCTTTGCGGCAAAAAGCACAATGGGAACCTTGTATTTGAAGCCGCGCAGGAAGGGGATTTGGTTGCGCACGGGGGCAGGGCAAGCGGGATTGACGCACGCACGGTAAGCTTGGGAACCCCCATTGTTTTCAGGAGAAGCTTCCAGCCGCCAAGGTTTGACTTTGCGGCTGTGAAATTCGCCCTTCCGAAAAACTGCTCTCTCCTCATCATAGACACGAATTTGGGGAAAAAGGACGGGACATCGAAGATGCTGGCAAGGTTCGCGGCAGGGTTCGGGATAGATGGGGCGCCGCAGGATGCGGGAGATGGAAAAAGGGAAGCCGTCCTTTCCGAATATGCGCGCGTCTGGGCCGGAATTGAAGACGAGCTGAGGCGCCCGACTGCGGAGGGGCTGGGGCGCCTGATGGATGAGAACCATGCGCTTCTTTTGAGGAGGAAGATGTCAACGGAAGGCATTGAAGCGGCTGTCGCGGAAGCGAAGAAGGCGGGCGCATACGGGGCAAAGCTTACGGGCGGCGGCGGGGAAGGCGGTGCGGTGCTTGCACTTTTTAAGAACAGTGATATGGGGGGAGCAAAACAGAGGATAGCCGAAAGGACGGGGTTTGCCTGCTATCCGGCAAGGCTTTCGGGAAAAGGCGCATGCATTGATGCGGAGTAGCGTGAACTACCCACGCCTGAAGGCGTGGGCTTCTAGCA
>CAYWFJ010000012.1:0-22776 GCA_964458205.1 Microcaldota archaeon
ATGAGCCTAGCAGCATTCTGCTAGAAGCCCACGCCTTCAGGCGTGGGTAGTTCACGCATCCAGGCAGGCTTTGGCATAAGAATCAGCACCTGCCCTTCTTGCTTGTTTTCTTGCGGATTGTTTTCTTTATGCTGCTCTTGCCGCTAAGATTCGTCGCCTTCTTCGCCGCGTTTTTTGCCTTGCTGGCTGCGGATGCAACTTTCTTCGAGGGCGTGCGCCTTACTGGAATCAGTTTCGGCACAATTTTAGCTGCAACTGGCTTGATGTGAACCTTGTCGATCGTCCTTGGCGCGAGAAGCTGCCTTTTCGCGAACACGGGCTTTTCTTCCTCGCGCGTTTCGCTATCCTTCCTTCCCTCTTCCGCCCCAAAAGTGCCCTGCGCAGAAACCCGCTGGTGCCCGCCCCTTTTTCCGACAACCTGAGCGATTGCCGCCTCAAGCTGCGTCCTCTGGCTTGAAATGTCTGACATGCTGCCGAACGCAGCCCCGTGCCTCTCGAAATCAAGCCCTGCGTCAGCTTTGCCGGCGCGCGTCTCGTAAAGGTAGGCAAGCTGCCTGCCATCCTCGATAATCTGCTCAAGCTTGCGCTTTTCCTTGGAAATCCTCTCCTCGAGCGTCTCTTCGCTGTTCTTCGCCTGGTTGAACTCGAAGGAATAGCTGTCCGTGAGCGAGCGAAGCTCGTGCAAATAGCGGCGCACGAAATTCGCCTCTACGGATTCGCGCAGGGCCTCGAACTCGCGGTTGCCGCTCCGTATGTATTCGTCTATTTCGCGCATCTTCCCCTCGTAATCCTGCCGCACGGTATTAGCCCATTCCTCCACGTGCCGCATCTCCTCCATCTGCTTTTCAAGGCTGGTGAGCATGCCTTTTGTGACCGACACTTCGCGCTTTATCGATTCCACGCCCGCCGAGATTTCCTCTTTGAGGGCGGAAAGCTCGCGCGAGTGCGATTCTGCCACCGCAAGCCTCTCGGCCTGCTCGGAAAGCGCCGCACGTGCGGACGATACCATCCCATCCGATTCTTGTTCCATTTCAGATATGCGGTCAAGGGTCTTTTGAAGCTCGCTTGTTTTCATCTGGTGCGAGAATATGTCCTCCCGGCTTTGGTTGGCGAGAAGCTCAAGCTTCTCGCGCTCTTCTGCGAGCTGGAAGGTCGATTCTTCAATGAGCGCGGATGCCTCGTCGTATGCCTTTTTCATCTCGGCGTGGGCTTTAATAGTTGAAATCTGGAGTTTCTCGACGGATGAAACGCTGCCCGGAAGCGCAGATGCGCGCTCCTGCATGTTGAGCACGCCCTTTTCCATGCGCAGCACGCGCTCGCTTATCGTCTCTATCTCGCATTCAAGCTTGCGCTGCATCGGCATGTAGTGCTCGGTCAAGAGCCGCTCCTTTTCCATGCGCAGCTTCTCTATTTCCTGTGATTGCGAGACGATTTTGCGGACCTGCTTTGCCAGCTTTTCAGAAAATTGGAGGGAAATGTTTGTGATTTGAACGGGCTCGGGCTTCTTTATCTTTTCTATTTTTGCCTTTGCCTTGCTGTGCGAAATCGGGATTATGGTCGGAATCAGCCGCTTGGGCTTGGGGGAGGGAATCGGGCGCTCTTCGCGGGCCGGCTGCTCCTCTTTTGGGATGGGCAGCTGCACTATTTCAACGGATTCCGTTTCCGCATGCGTATGGGCGGGCGTTCCGTCCGCCTGCCGGGTTTTTCCCCCCTCTTCCGGCGCCGGAGCCTGCGCTTCCTTTTCTTCCGGCAAGGGCGCAATTATGGCTTTTTCGCCTGATTTCGAGGCAAGCGCGGCTTTCCTCCGCTGGTATTCAGAAAGCATTTCGTCTATCCTTACAAGCTTGTCCGCGGCGGACGCAAGCTCGGCATCGGCAGACTCTATGATGAGCATGTGCTTGCGCTTAAGCTCGCTCTTTTTTGCCTGCGCCGATTCGTAGGACGACACTTCCGACGGGACCGCGTCCCTTCCCGCATATACTGCGCCTTCGCTATACGGCTTTGTCTTTTCATCAGGCCCGGCTTGGCGCTCGCCGGCCCAGGAGGCATAGACGCCTTCGATGCGGTTTTTGAGATGGACCTTGCCGCTCCGCTCAAGGATGGAAAGCCATTTGACTACGTCTGAGGCGGGCATATGGCATGAGGATGATAGTTCGCGGGCGCTTAGCGGCTTTCCGCCGGCGGCTTTGAGGTTCGCCAGCAAATCGTCGAGTTGCGTCCGGATGCTTCCGTCACCCTCCATATTACCCCCTACTTGTTTGCCTTGAACGGTTTTTGGACAACGCTGAACTTGCCTGACATCTTCCTTCTTGCGCGCCTGAACGCCTCCATGATATGGCTTGCGTTCTCCTTTGAGACATCAACGGTGAAAACCGCCTGCCCAGCATGTATTCTCGCGGCGCGGTCGGTCGAGCGGCCGTATGCCTTGCGCATGCCCTTCTGCAGACGGTCGGCGCCTGCCCCGGCAATCATTTTGTTTTCCCTAATCACGTTGTGCGGGTATACCCTCACCTTGAAGAAAAACAGCCCGAGTATGGTTTTTTCGAGATACTTGTTCGCAGCCTGGCGCCCGGCCTCAAGCGCATTGTCGCGGAGCTGGACGTCGTGCTCCGCCACAAGGTCGTATGTGTAGTCGAAATGCTGCTTGCGGTTGCCCATCTCGTATACGAGAAGAGAAAGATGCGGCATCGCCTTCACGTAAGACTTGCGGGGCTTTTTCTTCGAATAGCGCGCCCATGCCGTCTTTTCAAGCGTCCTGCACGTCTTTGCCGGTCTTATTCCCATAATAGCACCTCAGCGAATGATCCATCCTGCGGCGCTTTGTGCAAACGGCACATCGCCTACAGAAAGAGTGCTGAGATATTCCCCTGCTGTTTAATAATCTTACCCCTACACCGGGCTGGATTCGTGTATAAAAGTGATTTTAAACGTATCTGTCAGGATTGCGTGCGAAAGCCGCCAGATTCCATAAGAAGAAGCGCGCGTTTCCGCCTTTCCCCGCCCTTTGCGGAGTAGCCGCCAGCCTTCCCGTCATTTCTGGTTACGCGATGGCATGGGATGATGGGTGCAAGCGGGTTTGCAGCCAGTGCGTTGCCGACCGCCCGGGCGGCGCGCGGCCTGCCGATTGCCTTTGCCACCTGGGAATATGAACGGGTTTGCCCGCAGGGGATTTTCGCGCATTCGAGAAGCACCGCGCGCTGGAAAGGGGTGAGCGATGCAAGGGCGGCTTTCTGCGTTTTGGAGAGGCGCACGCTATACACCGATCCTCAGGTGGTAAAACCCGTCGTCTTCGGCAATATCCCCCTTCTTTTTCGCCTTGACATAGTCAAGCTTCCCTTTCCCGTCGGAAAACTCCAGCGGGAAGCCAAGCGCGCTCTCCGCGTAGCTTTTTTGCGGCTCCACATTGGCGCTTCTGCCCTCTGCCAAAAGCGCGGCGAGCATCTGGGGGAAATTCAAATCGAAGGTCAGCTGCCCCCCATAGTCCCGGACCATCAGGCGGTTCCACTCCGCAACATCCATTGAAAACACGTCATCTGCGGAATAGAACCCATAGTCGAAAAGGTCCACGCGGAAATCCTCATTGCCCTTGCGGCAAAGCGAAAGCAGGAATTTCTCAGCAGAAAAATTGAAGGGAATCGCCCTTCCTTCATCAATCCTTGAGAGGAATTTCGATGCGAATATGTGCGGCTCCTGCACCAGCTTGCCCGCCAGGGCCTTGCCATCCATTTCCATCCTGTAAACCCTCCCTTCGTTTTGCATGTAAAGCTCGGCCGGCAGGTCGGTGAGGAGCTCGTTTATCCTGCAGTAGTCGAACTGGAGGAACGGCTCGTCAAGCACCGCGTCGAATTTGCCGAATATGCAGGCCCCGCCGTGCGCCGAGAGGTTTTCGCGCGCGGCTGATAGCATTTTTTCAGAAAAATCGAAAAGGTAGTAGCGTGTTTTTGCGTATAGCTTCGCGTCCCTTTTTTTCACGGCATCAAGGAATGTTTTCGCGAAGTCGCCCTTTCCCACGCCGTATTCGCAGACCACCACCGGCGCTTCCCTTCCTGAGAAATCGCGGACAAACTCAAGCGCGTTGCAGGTGGCAAGCGCGCTGCCCTGCGCAAAAGTGGAAAAGTCCGAGTAAATGCCCTGCCCCTTGGAGGAATAGTAGTCCATGTTCGCCTTGTGGATGTTAGATGACATCTTTTTTCACTCGCTCCACACCCAGCGCCTCGATAAGCTTGCCAAGCTTCGGCCCCTTCTCCTTCGAAAGAAGCGCCAGGTAGCATTCCTCGAAGAGCTTGGACGCCGGAACGTTTGCTTCCTTTGCAACCGCGAATGCGAGATTGTGTATTTCAAGCGCACCCATTTGCGAAGTGAGCCTGCTGAAAAATAGTGCAGCGCCGCCTTGCGCCTTTTGCGGCTTGTAGGAAAACGCATATTCTTCAGGTATGAAATTCTTCCGCTCCCACGCTTCAACATAGGCGGAAAGCTTTTGCACGGATTTCCCGTCCCCGGTTTTCTCCGCAATCACGTCCCAGCCATAAGCGAGCTGGCGGAAAAGCAGAAGGTCTAAAAACGGCGTTTTCCATCCCCTGCCATGCTCCGCGGACTCCGAAGCAAGCCTTGCTGCAAGCATCCGCTTGTGGTCCGCGCGGGTCAGTGTTTCCGCCTTCCCTGCGCCAGGCTCCAATAGGGAGATTGCCTTTTCATAATCGTCGATTACGCGCAGCATGTTCACTGGCTTTGGGACGATGTCTACATTCTCCTGCAAGTCCGGCTTGAGGAGCATGTATTTTAGCACCTCTGGCGGGAGAAGCCCCATAAGCTCCTTTACGCCCATGCCCGTGCCTTTTGACTTTGAGTATTTCTTTCCCTCGAAGAGTATGAAGCCGAACTTGTAGCCGATGGGCGGCTCTTTTTTGAAAATTTCCCTGAATACCGCCTCGGCGGTGTCTCGGCTTCCCCCGCGCGTGAAGTGGTCCACCCCTCCGCCTTCCGCGCTCGTGCCGAAATAATCCATCCAGGCCGGCCAGTGGAGCCTCCAGGTGAGCTTATAGCCGTGGTCGGATATCCTGCCCTTGCCTGAAAACCCGCAGCCTTTTGCGTATTTCACATCACGGTCGCATGCGTATTCGTATTCGTCCGCAGTGTGGGAAGTGACGCGCGTGGTCGCGTTCTTGCCGCATTTTCCGCAAGTGGGCATTATCGGGGACCACCAGTCGGGAAGGCTTTCCCGAAGCGAGCTTTTTGCAACGATTTCGCGCACTTTCGCCTCTTCTTTCAAGAACAGGAGCGCGTATTTGTCAAACGCGCCTCTTTTGTAAAGGTCGGTGGCGCGCACTATCTCAGGCTTAACTCCGAATTTGCCCATTGCTGAAGTTGCATCTGCAAGGAAGTGGTCGCCGAATGACGCGGTCTTGCCCGTCGGGTCAGGGACATCGGTGAGCGGCTTGCCCAAATGCGGCTCAAGCTGCGCCTTGTACTGCTCGAATGCGGAAGGGACGGAATCGAACGAGTCTGCAAGGTCGGCGACGAAATAATATTTCGCGTTCTTGCCGGAATATTGGAGCGCGTCCACCACCGCCTGGGGGAAAAGGAATTCGCACACGGTGCCCAAGTGGGTCGGGCCTGAAGTGGTGAGCCCGCCGCTGATGACAAAAGGCTCGTCCTTGGTGGATATTATCTCCTGCGCAAGCTGCTCTGACCAGTGGAGTGATTTCTTCTCCTCGGTTTCGCCCCCGGTTTCCATTTTCTCCGCTGTTTTTTGCATGGATGGATGGTTGGCATAAAGGAATAAAATGGCTTCCGCATAGAAACCGGCTGTGGCAGAGCCCGTTTTTCTCAAACCCGCATACGCCCTTTCAAAACAGGCAGAAGCCAGACTGGATATCATCATCTTTTTTGTCAAGAAAGCGAACCCGGACGATAATTTTTGCAGGACGCTGAAGTCCCAAGTTGAAATCTCGATAAGCAAGATAGTCCGCGCGCACCCCGGCCTTGCCCCGCAGACAATCGAAGGGATTTATTTGAAGCGCATGCGGCGCGACTGCCAGGCTGCGACTATTTTTTCATATCTCCCTGTTTTGGTTGAGAAGGAAATCAGGGGAAGAATACGCACATGCGAGATGGCTTGCGAGCCGTCTGTTTAGGTTCGTGCGCTCACCTGAACATCGTGCCTGCGGGCACATGTCCAGGCTCGTTCCTCACCTGAACATCCGAGCTTCGCTCATCTGTTTCGCTTCGTGTTCTCAGCGAAACATCGCACCTGAGGGTGCATGTCCAGGTTCATTTCATTCACCTGAACATCCCGTCGAAGAAGCCTTTCTTGGGCGTGTCGTCGAATTCCGAAAGGAGCTTCTTCTGCTTGTCGGAAAGGTTGGTGGGCGTGCGGATGGTGATGTGCACCAGCTGGTCTCCCTTTCCCCTCCCTCCAACGCGCGGCATGCCCTCGCCGCGCATGCGGAACACCGTGCCGGTCTGCGTGCCTACAGGAATCTTCAGTTTCGTCTTTCCGAAAAGAGTTGGAACCTCTATTTCGGCGCCAAGCGCGGCTTGCGAGAATGAAACCGGCGTCTCGAGGTGGATGTCGCTCCCCTCGCGCTGGAAAAGCCCGTGCTCCTTCACGTTTATGAACACATAGAGGTCGCCTGATGATGATGGGCCGCGCGCGCCCAATCCCTCAAGCCGAAGCTGCGAGCCCGTGTCCACTCCAGCTGGTATGTCGACTGAGAATTTTTCGGTTGCTTCGACCGCGCCGCTGCCTGAGCATTCGCCGCATGGCTTCTCCGGCCTGCTGCCCTGCCCGTTGCATGAAGGGCAGGTAGTCACGCTCACGAAGCTTCCGAACGGGCCCATGCGCCGCGTGCTTCTCACCTGGCCTTGCCCGCCGCACTTTTGGCAGGCGATGACTTTGCTTCCAGACTCGGCGCCGCTTCCGGAGCAGCGCGGGCATGCCTTTTCCCGCCTGAATGAGATTTCCTTTGAAACCCCTTTTGCCGCCTCGTCAAGCGTTATGTGGATATCGTAGCGCAGGTCCGCCCCACGGCCGCGGCCTCTCCGCCCCTGCGGGGCGCCGAAAAATGCGGATGAGAACAAATCCTCGAACGGCGAGTTTCCGCCGCCGAATGAAAAGCCGAACTCGCGGAAAACATCCTCGAAATTCGCGTTCCTGAATATGTCCTCCTGCGAGTAGCGCTGGTCAAAGCCCTGGTGGCCGTACTGGTCGTAAGTCGCGCGTTTGGTGTCATCCGAAAGGACCGCATACGCCTCTGAGATTTCCTTGAACTTGTCCTCTGCGCCAGCCTCCTTGTTCCGGTCAGGGTGGAACTTGAGCGCGAGCGTGCGGTAGGCGTCCTTGAGCTCGTCCTTGCTCGCGCTCCTCTTCACGCCGAGTATTTCATAGTAATCGCGTTTGGCTGGCATGTTTTTGCACCCATTAACCTTTCAGCACCCGAATTCGCCGCCGAGCCGCGGGTCGCATGCGAACGGGTTTATCTTTTGGTCAGCCGAGAGCTCGCCTGGCAGGGTGCCGTTCACCACATATGCGCCGTAATCGCGCCCTATTTCCAGCCAGCCCGCAGTAAGATGTTTTGCGTAAATCCCGTTGTCCGCAAGCGCTTTGCCCACTTTGCGCGAAAGCATGCAGTAGCTGCTGTAGCAGTAGCTAATTGCAACCGTGCCTTTTGGAAGCCTGGAGAATGCCGCGACAAGAGCTGGCGCATCCATCTGCCCAGCAGGTATGTTCACCGCAGTCACCATGTGCCCTGCCGCATACTCCTCGGGAGTGCGAAGGTCAACTAGGATGCCCGGCTGCCCGCCCGTCCGAAGCCCGTAGAGGTAATCCGACGGGCTGACACTCACTTCGGTTTCGGCGGAATAGAAATCGCGGAAAACGTCCGCGCTGCTTTTGGGAAGCATGGCTGACGCGGCCGCGAATGTGATTATGCCCACGAGCGCGCCGATGATGCCGCAGGCGAGGAACAGCTTTTGGCTTGGGTTCATGGAATCACTATACCTTCTTGTAATCCGCGTCGTAAACGTTGCCATCGCCGCCGTTTGCGGGGCCGCCGCCCTGCGGCCCGGCTCCGCCGCCTTGCCCGAAATCAGGCCCGCCGGCACCGCCCTGCCCGCCAGCCCCGCCAGGGGCGCCTGCGCCCCCCTGCCCCTTGTAGATGGAGGCGCCTGCATCGGATATCGCCTTCTTGAGCTTTTCAAGCGATGACTTTATAGCTGAGATGTCGCTTTTCGCAAGCGCATCCTTTGTCTCCTTCGCAGCTTCGCGCACCTTGTCCGACAACTCTTTTGGGACCTTGTCGCCAAGCTCGCCCATCGTCTTTTCGGACGAATAGACAAGCGACTCGGCCTCGTTTTTGAGCTCCGCCTCCTCGCGAAGCCGCTTGTCCTCGTCCGAGAACTGCTCTGCCTCGCGCATCTTCTTCTCGATTTCGGACTTGTCCATCTTGTGCGGCGCGACAATCTGGAGTTTCTGCTCCTTGCCCGTCCCCATGTCCTTTGCGCCCACGTGTATTATCCCGTTCGCGTCGATGTCGAATGTCACTTCTATTTGGGGTATGCCACGAGGCGCAGGCGGGATGCCGACAAGCGCGAACTTGCCAAGCTCCACGTTGTCCTTCGCCATTGCGCGCTCGCCTTGGAGCACGTGTATTTCAACGGAAGGCTGGAAGTCTGCGGCTGTCGAGAAAATCTGCGACTTCTTGGTCGGGATGGTGGTGTTGCGCTCGATGAGCTTGGTGAACACCCCGCCGAGCGTCTCAATTCCGAGCGAGAGCGGCGTGACATCCAGGAGAAGAACGTCTTTCACGTCGCCTGCAATCACGCCAGCCTGCACTGCTGCGCCCATTGCCACGCATTCCATCGGGTCGACGCCGCGCTCCATCTTCTTGCCGAATATGCCTTCCACGAAGCGCTGCACAATCGGCATGCGCGTGGGGCCCCCGACCATTATTATGCGGTCCACCGACCCTACGGGGATTTTCGCGTCCGAAAGCGCCTGCTCGACCGGCTTCCTGCAGCGGTTCACGATGGGCTCGACTATCTCCTCGAGCTTTGCGCGCGTGAGCTTGTGCACAAAGTGCTTGGGGCCTGATGCGTCTGCGGACAGGAACGGCAGGTTTATCTCGCTCTCAAGCACGGTGGAAAGCTCTATCTTCGCCTTCTCCGCAGCCTCGCGCAGCCGCTGCATCGCCTGCCTGTCGGTCTGCACGTTTATGCCGCTGTCATGGAGGAATACGCCGACCAGGTAGTCGACTATCGCGCCGTCCATGTCGGTCCCGCCAAGCTGCGTGTCGCCCGAGGTTGATTTCACCTCGAAAACGCCCTTGCCGAAATCCATTATGGTGACATCCAGCGTGCCGCCGCCCAGGTCAAAGACAACTATCTTCTGGTCCTTGCCCGCCTTGTCAAGGCCATAAGCAAGCGCTGCCGCGGTCGGCTCGTTTATGATGCGCACCACTTCGAGCCCTGCGATTGCGCCAGCGTCCTTTGTCGCCTGGCGCTGGTTGTCGTCGAAATACGCAGGCACGGTGATGACTGCCTTTTCCACCTTGTCTCCAAGGTACATCTCTGCGTCCTGCTTTATCTTCTGCAAAAGGAACGCGGAGAGCTCCTGCGGGCGGTATTCCTTGCCAAATGCGCTGTACCGAAAATCGGTGCCCATCTTGCGCTTGAACGCCGAGAATGTGCCATTCGGGTTTGCGACCGCCTGCCTGCGTGCCGGCTCGCCCACCAGCTTGCCGCCCTCCTTTGTGAATGCCACATAGGAAGGGAAAGCCTTCCCGTACTGCGACGCGCCCTCTGCCGAAGGCACGATTGCCGGCCTTCCGCCTTCCATCACGGCCGCTGCCGAGTTCGATGTCCCGAGGTCTATCCCTATTATTTTTGCCATATTTCCCACCTCTATTAGTATACCCTCTCTGTTGAAAGCCGGACTGTGCCGGTCTTCCCGTCGCTTGTGGAGAACGAAATTTCAGCCGCAGTCGAGCCGTTTTCGGATGGAATGCTGCCCATTCCATTGACGCCGTATCCGGCCGACTGCAGGAAATTGCCGAATGCCGTTATTCCAGCTGAGCTTATCCCTACAGCATCATTGTAAGAAATGCGGAAATAGCCCTCGCTTGTTCCGACAAATGATGCCGCGGCATCATGGCCCGTTGCCTGCATGTAGTCGTTGAAATGCGCCACTATGTCCTCCTGCACTGCGGCTGCGTCAGCCTCGATTTTTATTATTGCGAATCCGCCCATGTTTTCACCCCGCATAGTTTTCACCAGGTTTCTTGCCAGGCATTTTCCGTTTAATCCTTTTCCTCGCCCGCCTCACCCTTTTTCTTTTCTTCAGGCTTCTTTCCCGAAGAAACCGAAACCATCGCGTGCCGCAGCATCTCGCCGCGGAAAAGGTACCCTTTCTGTATCACGCGCACTATCGTGCCCTCGGGCGCATCCGAATCCTCGCGCATCGCCGTCTCGTGCCGGAACGGGTCGAATTTCTCGCCCTCAAGCCTCATTTCGGACAACCCTTCCTTCCCGAATGCCGCGCGGAGCTTGGAGAGCACCATCACCACCCCGTCGCGCACAGCGGCGTCCTTCACCTTCTTCGCTTCATTTTCCGCAAGCCCCAGTTCCTCGTAAATGGGAAGCAGGCGCAGCATGAATTTCGCCTCGGACTGCGCCGAAAGCGCCTCCTTCTCCTTTGCTGTCCTCTTCTTGTAATTGTCGAATTCCGCCTGCAGGCGCAGAAGCTGCCCGGAAAGGGAGGAAATTTTCTCCTCTACGCAGGAATCGCAGCATTCGCCATCTTCATTGTGCTCAGGGCGGGATTCGGCACTCTTCTTGCCGCAGCATTCAACACCCCGCTTGCCGCATTCGCAAGCATCTTCCTGTTCAACCGCATTTTTTGAGCGTTCGAACTCCGCAATCTTCTTGTCGTCCATCAAAAGCACCTATTTCCTAAGCTGCCGCACCTTTCGCACGGATATCCCGTTCCCGAATCCCTCGAAGCGGCGGTCTATCTCCCGCGCAAGCTCGTCCATCTGCAGGAAAGACTCCTCCATCTCCTTGCGGAATTCGAGAAGCATCTCCTCGGCGGACTGCACGCGCATCACATAGCCGCTCTCTTTCCGCACGACAAAGCCCGCGCCTTCGAGCCGCTTGAGATGATGGAGGATGGTTATCCTGTTGAGGCCGGATATCTTGGCAAGCTCGCTCCCCCCTACAGGCTCGGTGCGCGAGTGCACCAGCATTATCTTGAGCACTTGGGGAAGGGTGGCGTCGGTGTCGCGCTCGCTCATCAGGCGCATCATGCGGCAAAGCGAGATTATTTCCTCATCCCCGCTTATCTCCCGCCTCTGCAGGAGGATTGTCTTTTTCGGTTCCATGCAAATCTGTCAACATTGTATTAACAAACATTTAAAAGCGTTAATATGATATTGACACTGTTAGGAAGATATTGACACTATTGGCGGCTTTGCCGGAAGGACGCTATATATAAAAAAGGGGAGGCAGAAAGGCAGTTATGAAACTTGCAATCGCCCTAGTAGCGGCGTTGTGCCTCCTCTTCGGCTGCACAGGCGTCACTCAGGAGAAATACGACTCGCTTTTGAAAAGCTGCGAGCAGGAGAAAGGTGCGCTTGCCGGCTCGGTGGCGCTGGAAAAGGCGAAGACAGCCGAGGCGGGCGCTGCGCTTTCAAGGTGCAACAGCGACAAGAGCGCGCTTCAGACAGTGGTTGCAAGCAAGGATTCCGAGCTCCTGTCGTTACAAGAAGGCGCGGATGCGATTGCGGCCGCGAGGCTGAAAACCGAAAGGATTGGGCAGTACGAGCTTGCGCTTTCCTATTATTTGGAGGCGTACGGGGAAGGGAAGATACCGAACACCCCGAAGCTCAACAGGATAGACTCGCAGGTGCGCTCGCTTTCCGATTCCGCATTCTTAGCCGCATGGCTCTCGGTGAGGAACTGCGACGGGATAACCGACTGCCAGGCAGCCAAGCAGGATTTCACGGGCATGATAAGCGGGCGCATCGATGCGCTTTCAGATGAAGTGGTTGGGATAGTGAGAGTGAAGTAGCAAAGACTGCGAGACAGATGGATGTTTATCCGGATTCCGCTGTGGGACGGCAGGTGGCGCTTATGAGGAAATTCAAGACAACCGAGGAAATCGCAATACCCGCTAAGCTTGTGGACCAGGTCATCGGGCAGGATGACGCGGTAAAGATTGTGAAGAAGGCGGCGGCGCAAAGCCGGAATGTCATGATGATAGGCACCCCCGGCACGGGCAAGAGCATGCTTGCGCAGGCGATGGCTGAGCTGATGCCCATAACCGCCCTTGAGGATGTGCTCATTTACCCGAATCCCAATGATGAAAACCGCCCGCTTGTGAAGACGGTCAAGACATACCCGAGCGAGGAGGAGATAAAAAAGGACCCGCAGCTTGCGCAGATGTATGCCGCATTCAGGCAGATGAGGCAGATGCTCTCGCAGTTCGCCCCGAAAACGCCCGCCAAGCCCAAGGAACGTGAAGAGGAGGAAGTCGGGCAGGGCAGGATGATGCTGCAGGCCATGAAAAACCGCGAGGCGGCTGCAAGCAAGGGCGGCGCAGGAGGCGGGATGCTGTTCCTTCTTGCCATAATCGCGGTAATCGTCTTCCTCTATGCGACAGGCTCGCTCAACAACGACAACAAGTGGTTCGTGCTTGCGGTGATTCTCGGCGCCGGGATACTTTACCTGATGTACCGCTTCACCAACACATTCGGCAGGAAAATGGGGCTTTTCGACTACAACGACCCGAAGCTCATAGTGGACAACACGGGCAAGAAGGCGGCGCCGTTCGTGGACGCGACAGGCTCCAAGGCAGGCGCGCTTTTGGGGGACGTGAAGCACGACCCGCTGCAGTCGGGAGGCTTGGGCACGCCGGCGCACCTGAGGGTGGAGTCCGGGGCGATACACCGCGCGAACAAGGGAGTCTTGTTCATAGATGAAATTGCGTCGCTCAAGGCGCGGAGCCAGCAGGAGCTTCTCACCGCCATGCAGGAAAAGAGGTATTCGATAACCGGGCAAAGCGAGAACTCTTCAGGGGCGATTGTGAAGACCGAGCCTGTGCCCTGCGATTTCGTGCTTGTCGCCGCAGGGAATGCGATGGACATGGGCGGGATGCACCCGGCGCTGCGCTCCAGGATAAGGGGCAACGGCTACGAGGTATACGTGCAGGACACCATGCTGGACACTCCTGAAAACGAGGACAGGTATGTGCAGTTCGTGGCGCAGGAAGTCAAGAAGGACAAGAAGATACCGCACTTTACATTTGATGCCGTTGCCGAGATAATCGAAGAGGCGCGGCGCAAGGCTGGGAGGAAAAAGCGGCTTTCGCTCAACTTGCGCGAGCTTGGCGGGCTGGTGCGCGCCGCAGGGGACATTGCAAACGAGGAGAAGGCGAAATACGTCACTGCCGACCATGTTATGCGCGCCCGCGGGGTTGCGCAGACCATAGAGCAGCAGATGGGCAAGCGGTTTGTGGAAAGCAGGAAGGACTACCAGGTTTTCCTTTCGGATGGAAGCTCGATAGGCAAGGTGAACGGGCTTGCGGTCCTGGGCGAATCTTCCGCCGGGCTCATCATGCCGATTGTCGCGGAAGTCACGCCGGCATCATCGAAATCGGAAGGCAAGCTCATTGCGACAGGCAAGCTGGGCACGATTGCGAAAGAGGCGGTGGAGAATGTTTCTGCGATAATAAAGAAGCACATCGGCAGGGATGTTTCGCAGTATGACATGCACGTGCAGTTCCTCCAGACATATGAGGGGGTGGAAGGCGACTCTGCGTCCATTTCGATTGCGGTTGCGATAATCTCCGCGATGGAGGGCATCCCGGTGCGGCAGGACGTCGCGATGACCGGCTCGCTTTCGGTGCGCGGGGAAGTGCTGCCGGTTGGCGGCGTGACCGCGAAAACGGAGGCCGCCATCGAGGCAGGCGTGAGGGAGATAGTCGTCCCGAAAAGCAATGCCGCGGACATCCACCTCCCCAAGAATATGGACGGGAAGATACGGATAATCCCTGCGGAGAATTTTGTGGACGTGCTGCAGCAGGCGCTTGTAGGCTGCGCGGCAAAGAAAAGGCTCATTTCCAAGATGAAGGGGCTTTTGCATATCGGCAGGAAAGGGAAGGGCGGATAGGCTGAAGCAAAAGGATGATGGGCAGGGGGCAGGCAAGGGTTTGGTGGGAAGCAGGAACCTGGCAGCGGCCCTTTAGCCCCTTAATCCATTAACTTACTGGGCGGCAGCCTTAAGCCCGCACCATCACGCGCTCGCCGACGGATGTAATGTCCTCGAGCGAGAGCGTTATCTTCTGGCCGAGTGGCGACTTGAAAATAAGCGCGCTTTCGCGCGGGTCGACGCCCATCACCTTGCCAAGGTAGGCGCCGTTCTCGCTGAAAACCTCCTTGTTCTCGAGCTTGAGGCGCGAAACCACGCGGACTTTTATCTGCTTCATCGCGAATATGCCCGCAAAGCCCATGACCATGCTCGCCATTACGGCAAAGAGGAAATCGGCAAACGACACGTAAGGCGGGGCGAGGTTGAGCACCCAGTCGGATGCGACCGAAAGCACGAACCACACTATCACCGCGGTTATCGAATACATGCCGTAGCGCGTAAGCTCGATTTTCTTCTGCTCCTTGTCGTTGAGTATGTCTATCATCTTGCCGGCGAAAAGTATGAGGAACGATATGAGCATCAGGTTGGAAAGCGTCTTCACCACAAGCGCGGCGGTCTTGACCGAATCGAATCCGCTCTCAGCCGCATCGGCATAGCGCTGGAAAGCTGCCCAGGAGGATATCAGGACCATTATCAGGAAGAATATGTAGACTATGCTGCTTATCTTGTCGACCGAAAAGCGGAAGGCGGACGCCGCGCGGAAGAAGCGCTCTTCGAGGCCGAATGCCTTTGCCCCCAGGTATATGGCAAGCACCGCGGCGATTGACTCGATGCCCCAGCCCAGATACCTGCTTGCGGCAAATAGGAGGAGGATGAGCGCCGGCACTCCGAACACCAGGCGCGCGTAATGCGGCTCCTTGAGCTTCTCGAGGATGACGAAATACGTCTTCTCAAGCTCCTTCGCCTGCTTCATCGTGACTATTTCCACCCCGTCAATCTTGAGGCGCGAGCGGATTACTGGCATTATCTGCTCGTCCGACGCCCCGTCGGAAACGAATATGCACGAATCGGTCGGGAAATCGGACAGCACGCGCTCCAGCTGCGCGGTTATCTCGCGGTCAGCCGCATAGCCGAGCGAGGCCGAGCCTGTGAGGGTGACCACGCGCACATCGCAGTCCTGGAGGAGCGAGTCGTGGATGCCGATTGCGCGGAACATCGTATTGGCGTCCGTTTCGGTCGGGTCGGCAAGCGCGAGCTTGGTTGCCGCCTCGAGGTTCGCCTCCCTGCCGATTATCGGGCCTGAGACGCGCGCCTTCTCGTAAAGGTCGTTGTCCCGGTCGATGCAGAGCACCAGCTTGCTCTTCTTGACTGCCATGGTTGGGTGTTTGGGAAAAGCTATTTAAATACTTACTGAAACAGAAAAAGGCATTCACGCTCGTTTTAGCGATTGTGACTTGGGGATTGGCATGGACAAGAAACTAGTTGTTCCAGGGGATTTCATCGGCATAGAGGAGGAATATCTCCCGGGAGCCGGCACATTTGCCGACAATGAAAAGGTATACGCGGCGCTCACAGGGGAGATTTCCGACAAGGACAGGACGCTTGCGGTGCAGCAGAAAAGGCCTTGGAAGGCGCTTGCCCCAGGGATGGTGATACTCGGGCGCGTTGAGAACATCTCCGAGCCGATTGCGCTTGTGAGCGTGATGGTCGGGGGGGCGGAAATACGCTTCAGCGAGACGAACGATTACGCGGTGCTCCACGCATCGATGATAAAGCGCGGCTATGTGAAGAACGTGCGCGACGAGTACAAGGTCGGCGACATCATAAGGGCGAAAATCGTGGACATGCGCAACGGCGAATTGCGGCTTGCGACCGACTCGGACGAGCTTGGCGCGATAAAGGCTTTCTGCCCGAAATGCCGCCACGGCATGAAGGTTGAAAGCGGCATACTCAAATGCGAGGATTGCGAATGGAAGGACAACCGCAAGATTGCGAAGGATTACAGGAAAGCGAATATCGACGGCAAGGGATGGTAAGGAGAGCACATCGGCAGGAACGGCGCGCCAAGCCAGGGATTTGCGCCAACGCGAGGGGATGGAATGGAAATCGAAGTCATAAAGAACGAAAAGGATTACCTTGAGGTCACGATAAAGGGAGTGGAGATAGGGCTGGTCAACGCGCTCAAGGAGAATTTGCTTGAAGAGAAGGGAGTGGAGTTTGCGGCATACCGCCTGGACCACCCGCTTACCGCGGCGCCCGTGCTCATGATAAGGACATCGGAGGGAAACCCGCTCTCGGCGCTCAAGTTCGCAGTTAAAAAGCTCAAGAAGCAGGCCGCCGAATTCAAGGATGCGCTCAAGGATGCAAAGAAGCCGAAAAAGCAGTAGTGGCTGGTCCTTGTGGAAAGCAGCAGGGCGGAAAAAATCCGCAAGCGCCTGGGCGTCCTTTCCAGCCACAAGCTGGTCTATGCGCTCATTTTCTCATTCTTCATATTGTACATGGTGTCTGGCTTCTGGCTTTTCGGCCTGTTCATAGGCCTGTGCATAGTATGGGCGGTCGCGCTTGAATTCGTGCTTGGCGCAAGCGAGCACGGGATAAAAAACGAGCTTAAGGAAACAGCAATCGCGCTCATTGTCGCGCTTGTCATCTGGTTCGGCTCCGGCTTCCTGCTGCAGACGCCCTCGCCCCTCAACGCGATTGTCTCCTGCTCCATGCTTCCGCACATACAGCGGGGCGACATGGTGGTTCTCTCGGGCGACCGGCTTTTGGCGCCACAGGAAGAGGTAGCTTCGCTTGAAGGGATTGGAAGCGCGCGCGTTTTTTTGAAGGGCAGCCTGGTACTTGAGACGAACGGCTCCATGTACGCCTACTGCGCGCAGCACCAGGGCACGCCGCTTTGCAACAGCTTCATACTCAATCCGGAAGATTACGTGGAGAGGCATGGCGGGCTCGCCATAGGCTATGAACGGTGCGAAATACTCTACCCGAAGACAGGCGCAAGGCAGGCTGGCCCGTGCGCGGCATGGCTCGAGGTGAATGGCAACCGCTACTTTGAAAACCTCTCAAATGACGTGGTGGTCTACCAGCCGAACAAAAACGAGTATTACTCGCGCGTGGGGGACATCATCCACCGCGCGTTCATCAGGCTCAAAACCCCCAGCCAGACTTATTTTTTGACAAAAGGGGACAACAACCCGATTTTTGACATACAGGTGTATGATGAGAAAAGCGGGATGGGCAACAGGCCGGTCGAAGTCGAGCGCTCGAAGGGCAGGATTCTTTTAAGCGTGCCCTATGTCGGCTACCTCAAGCTCTTCATCTCCCCTGCGGCGATACTGACCCCCGACGGGTGCGACAGGTACTATGCGAAATACGAAAAGAAATAATCCGCTTTCTCAGCCAAGAACCGCGTTGAAAAGGTAGCCGGTCAGCACGAAGGCTATGAACAATATAGCTGCGAATGCCGCGAGAAGCTTCGGCTTAAGCACGCGGCGCAGGATTATCATTTCAGGAAGCGAGAGCCCGATGACACTCATCATGAATGCAAGCGCGGTGCCTACTGCCATGCCCTTGCTGATAAGCACGCCCACAATGGGCACCATGCCCGCTGCGTTTGAGTAAAGCGGGATGCCGATGAGGACGGCAATCGGGACTGCGAGAATATTGCCCTTGCCTGCGATGCTAAGCAGGAAATCCTCGGGCGCATAGCCATGTATTAGCGCGCCTATCGCAATGCCTATGAGTATGTATGGCAGCACCCGAAGCGTTATTGTTTTCGATTCGTTTGCAGCGAATGAAAGCCGCTCATCCCAATTCATTTTCTTTTCACTTGTTGCTTTCACAGGCTTTAGGGCGAATTTTTCCACCTCGCCCCCAAGCCCGAGCCTGCCTATCGCAATGCCTGCGAACGTGGCTATCGCAAAACCTGTTGCAATGTAAAGAAGCGCGATTTGCCAGCCGAACATTGCGAAAAGCAGGGCGACTGCCACTTCGTTTATGAGCGGGGATGCGATAAGGAAGGAGAAAGTGGTTCCAAGCGGCACGCCTGCGCCCACAAATCCCATGAAAAGGGGGACTGCGGAGCAGGAGCAGAATGGGATGGGAATGCCAAGAAGCGCGGCCATTGCGTTTCCGACACCTTCGTTCTTGCCGTGCAGCCACTTCTTCACCTTGTCAGGAGTCACGAATGTGCGCACCGCGCCCATGATGAAAACAACCGTTGCAAGAAGAAACGTGACTTTTATCGAATCATAGATGAAGAATTCCGCGGATGCGCCAAAAGGGCTGCCCCGCTGGAAACCCAAAACAGAATATGCAATATGGCCTGCAAACGCCCCAAGCATCGGCCCACCTCAAGGCTCAAGCGAAAAGTAAATCCTTCTGTTCGCTTTTCCCTTGTTCTCTGCACCTACGAAGATTATCTTCCCTATCTCTGAAGTGTTCTTCACATGAGTGCCCCCGTCCGCCTGGAAATCGACGTCTCCTATTTTCACCATGCGAAGCTCCTTTACCTCGGGCGGAAGCGCTGCTGCAAGCTTTACGGCGCCTGGAAGCTTCATTGCCTCCTCTCGCGGCAAATAGGAAACCGACACTTCCAAATTGCGAGCTATCGCGGCATTCGCCTCGTCCACAAGCGACTGGAATGCCGCCTTGTCGAAATTCTCCATGGAAAAGTCGAAGCGCGCCTTATCGGTGTCTATTTGATTGCCCGTTATGAGTATTCCCTTGCTCTTGAACATTATTGCGGAGAGGATGTGCCCTGCGGTGTGCATGCGCATGAGCCGGTGGCGCCGCGGCCAGTCGATTCGGCATTCCACTTCGTCCCCGGCACTGAGCCCCTCTCGCGAGACCTCGTGGAGTATCCTGCCTTCGGATTTTGACACGGAGACAACCGTGAATTCCTCGCCTCCGCGCATCAGCTTTCCGATGTCAGTTGGCTGCCCGCCTCCGCGCGGGTAGAAGACCGTCCGGTCAAGCCCGATGAATTTCCCGTCCTTCACAAAAACGACCTTTGCCGCGCATTCCTGAAGGCAGCTGTCGTTGAGGTATAGTGCGTCAGCCATGCGCCCCTTATCGGTCAAACACTTTAAAAATTTGCACCGCCAAATCGGGCTTGGGAGGGTGTATTATGTTCAAATTCGCAGTTGATGATGCCAAGCGATACAAGTGCGCTACCGACTCAATCGTGAACCTTATCGATGAGGGGCTTTTGGAAGTGGGCGAGGAAGGGCTGTCCCTTCGCGCCATGGACCCGTCGCAAATCGCAATGGTGTCGTTTTCCATGCCCAAAGGCTCGTTCTCCGAGTACAGCGCGCCCGCCCCTTCCGCAAAAGTCGGGCTCAATTTTGACAACATATCGAAAATACTCTCAAGGACAAGGGGCGCGGAAAAGCTTGAAATATCGAAGGAAGGCAACAAGCTCCAGCTCAAATTCATCGCGAACAAGAGGAAAAGGAGCTTCAAGGTGCCCATACTTGACATGCCTGCGGGCGCCACCAAGGAGCCGCCCATCCAGCACGACGCATATGTCAGAATAACCGGCTCGAACTTCAAGGAAACGCTGCGCGACGCGTCTCTTGTGAGCTCGCACATTTCCCTTGAGGCAAACGAAACGGGCTTTTTCATCGAGGTGCACGGGGACTCGACAGACCTCACCGAGGAGAACGAGCAGGCAAGCGAGAATATCGCCGAGCTGAAAGTCGCCAAGCCCTCGCGCGCAACGTTCCCATTGCAGTACCTTGAGGACATCGTGAAGGCATGCCCGGACAATGCGCTTCTCACGATAAACCTTTCCACCAACAAGCCGCTGAAAATCGAGTATGAGGTGGAGTCGGCAAAGGTGGTCTACTATCTTGCGCCGAGAATAGACAGCGACTAGCCGCCCAGACTGATGCGGCTTTATCTGGCGCGCGTGCCGGTTTTATAAGCTTGGCTACGATTTACCATTAGGTTAGGCAATGAAAAAATCCCCAGCGATAGTGATCAAGAACCTGTCAAAGCACTTCAAGAAGCTTCGGGCAGTCGACAGGATAAGCCTGGAAGTCGTTAGCGGCGAGGTGTTCGCGCTTCTCGGGCCGAACGGCGCGGGAAAGACCACCACCATTTCCATGCTATGCGGGCTCCTGATGCCCACAAGCGGAAGCGCGGATGTGGCGGGCTTCGATGTCTCAAAGGACCCGATATCGGTAAGGAAGATGATAGGCGTCGTTTTCCAGCAGCCGTCTGTCGATGACCTGCTCTCTGGGCAGGAGAACCTGGAAATGCACGCGCTTTTGTACGGAGTCCCTGCGGAAAGAAGGAAGGGGAGGATTGAGGATATGCTCCGGCTTGTAGGGCTGACCGAGCGCAAGGACAGCCCGGTGAAGGAGTATTCCGGCGGCATGCGAAAAAGGCTGGAAATCGCGCGCGGGATACTCCACTGGCCGAAAATACTCTTCCTCGACGAGCCGACCGTGGGGCTGGATCCGCAGACGCGCGCGCACATATGGCAATACATAAGGAAAATGTCGCAGCGCGAGGGCACCACCGTGGTATTCACCACGCATTACCTGGAAGAAGCCGAGCAGTTCGCTGACAGGGTGGCGATAATCGACCATGGGAAGATAATCGAGGTCGGCACGCCGAAAGAGATGGTGGATTCGCTTGGGGGGGACAGCGTGAGGCTATCCTCAAAAAACCCGAAAGCGATGCTTTCGCAGCTAAGGAAGATGAAGTTTGCAACCAACGTGAGGATGGACGGCACAGCCGTCATTGCAAATATCTCAAAGCCGCAGCAAAACCTCCCAAGGCTCCTCAAAACGCTATCGAACGTGGACTCGATTGAAATCCATGCTGCAAGCCTCAATGACGTTTTCATAAAATACACCGGCAGGGCGATACGCGAGGAATCCGGCGAAGGCGGGATAATGGAACGGATAATGAACAGCAAGTAGGAACGGGCTACCATCCGGA
This sequence comes from Microcaldota archaeon, assembly GCA_964458205.1. GTDB lineage: Archaea > Micrarchaeota > Micrarchaeia > Anstonellales > Anstonellaceae > UBA10161. The sequence continues at coordinate 21,094 of CAYWFJ010000012.1, forward strand.
TACGGGAATGCTTATGGGATTTTTCGACGCGGTTTATGCACTCTGGCTCCGTGAAATAAAGGTTTTCACGCGCGAGAAGGAGAGGGTAATCTCCGCGATAGTGACGCCTCTTTTGTGGATAGTGGTCTTCGGAGGCGGGCTTGGCGCAAGCGTGGAAATATCCGGAATGAACTACCAGCAGTTCATATTCCCGGGGGTCATCGCGATGTCCGTGCTGTTCGGCTCGATTTTCTACGGGCTGTACATAATATGGGACCGGAAGCTTGATTTCCTCAAGGAAGTGCTGGTCGCCCCAGTGAGCCGAAGCTCGGTTTTCGTTGGCAAGATGCTCGGCGGCATGTCGGATGTGTTCGTGCAGGTCGCCATACTCCTCATTATTGGCATTGCGCTCGGGTTTGTGCCAGGCGTTTGGGCGGCTTCCGCAGCGCTTTGCGTCGCGATGCTCGTTTCGATGTGCATGGTGAGCCTGGGGCTCATCATCGGCGCCAGCATGAAAAGCCCGGAAGGCTTCAACCTCGTGATGAGCTTTGTGATGTGGCCCCTGTTCATGTTCTCAGGCGCGCTTTTCCCGGTCGAAGGCCTGCCATCCCACCTCAATTTCCTGGTGGTCTTGAACCCGCTGACATACGGGGTTGACCTGATGCGCTATGCGCTGCTCGGGATGACGGAGTTCGGTGTTGCCGCGGATGTTGCCATCCTGCTTGCCGTTTCAGCCGTGTTCATGGCAATCGGAAGCAGGAGCTTTGAAAAAATGCAGGTCTAGGTTTTTCCGATGCTGAGGGTCTACAACAGCCTTTCAAGGAGAAAGGAGATTTTCCGCCCCGCAGATGGGAAGAGGGTGAAATTCTACACCTGCGGGCCTACCGTCTACTCGCGCCCGCACATCGGCAACTACAGGACTTATGTGGCAGAGGATACGGTGAAGCGCCTGCTTCTCTGCCACGGATACCGCGTAAGGCATGCGATGAACATAACCGACCTTGACAATACGATAATCAAGGAAGTGGTGAAAACGGGCGTGGGCAGGAAAAAGCTCACGGCAAAATACGAGAAGCTTTTCAAGGAGGATGTTGCCTCGCTTTCCATCCTGCCCGCTGGCATTTATCCGCACGTGAGCAAATACGCGTGCAAAATGGCGCGGTTCGCGGATTCGCTTGTGAAAATGGGAAAGGCGTACCGGATTGACGGCAAGACTTATTTTGACCTTACATCGTATCGGCCTTACGGAGAGCTTGCCGGAAAGAGAATCGCCGACAGGAACAGGCCCCTCATGCGCGAGGAGTACAAGCCCTTCCAGTCCGGCGACTTCCTGCTTATGGAGCCTTGCAGCCACCCTTGCCACGGCTGCGGCGAGCTTTCGCATTGGAAAGGGAAGCCCGCATGGAACATACAGTGCGCGGTCATGTCAACTGCCACCCTGGGTGCGCATGTTGATTTGGCGATGGGCGGCAGGGACAACCTGTTCAACCACCATGAGAACACGCGCGCGATTGCTGAAGCGAGGTATGGCGGGACCTATGCGAAATACTGGATGCATGTGCGCCACCTCATCATAAACGGGAAGAAAATGAGCAAGTCAAAGGGGAATGTCGTAAGGCTTCCAGACTTGCTGAAGAAAGGCATAACGCCTTCCGAAGTGCGCATGCTTTTGCTGTCTGTGCATTATCGGAAGAGGCTGGATTA
>CAYWFJ010000012.1:22876-24334 GCA_964458205.1 Microcaldota archaeon
TTCTTGTAAAGGAAAATCTGGTCATCATTGTCCTCTTCGTAGTAGCGGACGCGCCCGCCTGGCTTGAAACCGAGCTTCTTGTAAAAGCCAAGCATGTCGTGGCAGGCGTAAACGTCCAAGCGGATGAACTTTGCGCCTTCTTCCTTTGCCATTTTTCCGACGCTTTCGACAATCGCCCTGCCAATGCCCTTGCCCTGCTGGTCTTTGTCGATTATTATGAAATAGAGCACGAGCGCCTCCACTTCGCGGCGGGCGGAGAATGCGCCTATCAGCCTGCTGCCATCGAGCGCCGCGTAGCATTTTGCGTTGTGGGGCTTGCATTTGCCTCCGAATAAGTCAAGCATGTGCCTTTTCCACGCGGCGCCGAAAAGGTTGGTGGAATCGGCAAGCATTTTCCTGAATGCGGGAAAGTGCCGTGGGGCAAATGCCATGATGCGCATAATGGGGGTTTGGGGGCAATAGAATAAAAAATGCCGCATGCGAGTAGATGGCATGGCTTGCGATGCATCGGCTGCCGAGCTTGAGGATAGGCGAAAACGCCTTTTTTCAGGCGCGGAATTCCAAAGCGCGCTTTTCTACAATGGAGACTCAACCAAGGGGGGCAGCAATGCCTTCAGGTATTTCTCGGGCTGCGATATCGACGGAAGCTACCTGGTGCTCCGCAAGAATGGCGGGGCGCTCCTGACAAACGTGATGAATTATCCGCTTGCGAAAAAGCTTTCCGGATATCCCGTAAAGCTTCTTGGGGAAGATGCCGTGCGGCAAATCCGCGATGCGGCCGGAAGCGGGAAGGTGGGCTTTGCGGCAAACGAATTCACCTGCGCGAGGTATTCTGCGCTGAAGAGAAAGACGCGCCTTCATTTCGTCAATCTGGGCGAGAGGGCGATGGCTGCCCGGGGAAGGAAGTCTTCTTATGAAATAATGAAAATAAGGCAGGCGGCTTTTATCACGCGGAAAATACTCGACGGGCTGGACCCGTGGGAATGCAAGACGGAAGAGGAGCTCCACTGCAGTCTGAAAATGCTTGCGCTTGAGAATGGAGCGGAAACTTCATTCGAGCCGATTGTCTCGGCCGGCAAAAACACGCGCTTCCCGCACTATCGCGCGGGCAAGGCGAAGCTTGCAGACAATGTGCTGGTGGATTTCGGCGTGAAGCTGAACGGCTATTGCGGGGACTTGACACGGTGCTACTTCAGGAAAAGCGGGATGAAAGAGGAGAAAACATACGAAAAGTGCCGCGAAATATTCGGCGAAATCCTCTATTCGCTGCAGGACTGCGGGCGGGGAAGCGATGTTTCGGCGCTTGGGAGGAAGCTCATGAAAGAGGGGGGGCTTCCGGACCTCGCACATGCAATCGGGCACGGAATCGGCATGGAAGTGCATGAGTATCCGCACTTGGGGAGGAAATCGGGCGATTCGCTTGAGGCTTCCGCGCTTGCAATCGAGCCTGCCGCCTAC
>CAYWFJ010000013.1:0-4284 GCA_964458205.1 Microcaldota archaeon
GACGCTTAGGGAAAGAAAGGAGTGGAAACCAAATGCACTGTTCCAAAGCGCGCTTCAAGGCTTCCGGAACAAACTTTGCACCCATCCAAGCGGGCGATTTCGTTTAGCCTCACTTTCATCTGCTTTGTCTATTGCCAACACCCCTAGCGGAAGTGATGGGTCATAATTGAATACAAGGTTCATCCCTATCCCAAAGCAATGGCCAATGCAGCCGCCGCCGATGGCTGCAATCCCGTTCCAATTTTTATGCTCATGCATGGCCATCGAGTAAGCATTTTCATAATTGGAGCTATCCGACTTGACAAAAACGCCATCTTTCCACTCATAATGTTCAAAAGTCCTGGGCGCAGGGGCGCATAGGATTTCGCTTGTGTTAAGGTGCAGCAAGGTTTCGCCTTTCTTGCCATCATACTCATATTCAATTGCCGGCTTTCCATCCACATTCCCTATCCTTACCAAAACGATCGAATTTTTGGCATCCCAGACGCTTATTTCCTTCCCATCGGCATCCGGCAATGTTTTTGGCAGCGGAAACAGGATTCTTTCGCCCGTCCGTTTGTCTCTTGAAACATGGTAGCCTTCATATTCAGGCCAATACGTCTGGTTTGCCTCCCGAAATGTCTTATTTATGGGTGCGGTTGAGCCATGGATATCTGATGCCAGCGGGAAGCAATCAAGAAATCCCCTTACAATCTCTGCCCTGTTTTCACGGTAAAAATCAAGCGGCATCAAGCGTGTGCCCTGTTTTGCCAAGTCCAGAATCCCCCTATGCGTTATGCCCTCATTGCCCTCGTACCTGGCCACTTTCCGGATAGTTGGTCTGCCTGCAATGATATTTGAGCCCATACGCACACCTCGTCTGTTTGAATGTGTCAGGAAGTGTTTATAAAGTCCAATAACACGCTTACAAAACACGGCATTGCCTCGGTTCCCCAAAGCCAGGGCGTTCCAAGCGCCTTAGGCGTTAAGCCTATATACTTTCCATTCGCTTTCATTTTTCGGTGATTATCTTGCCATCGCAAAAGGCACAACAGCAAGCCCAGCCTCAACAGCCTGCCCAGCAAGACGAGTCCTTACTTTCATTCATCCCTGCCGGAATCCCGCGGAGCATTGCGGAATACCTGGCGGCGCTTGCCCCAGGGGCAATCCTTCTCTTCGCATTTTTCATCCTGGCCGAAGTCGCGGTGGTCTTCATCGGCGGCGAATTTCTCGCGGTTTCGTTCCTTCCGGTGGTCTGCATAATGCCGGTTCTTGCGGGCGTGGTGAGCACCCTTGTGCTCGAGAAGCTCCGCAAGAAAACGCTGACCCTCCAGCGCGGAGCCATGGTGGGCGCAGCAGCGGCGCTTGCAGGCTCGTTTTTTTCCATGCTGGTGCTCATTGCTGTGGACCTGCTTGCAAAGAAAGCCCCATTCGGAAGCGGGATAACCGGGATTTTCCTCTATGTCTCGCTTCTGGCGATAGTCGCAATGGACACGGTTCTTGGCGCGCTCGGCGGCGCGCTTGTCGCGAAATTCATCCGGGAAGTATGATTTTGCAATTATGCCCTTTCCGCAGGAGTTGGCAGCCCCGTCTTCCGCAGGTTTCGAGATAGCGGTAGTCGCAGCCACAATCTCCATACTGTTGGGCGGGATTCTTTTCGGGGTGGGGGTCGGCTTCAATTTCCGCAGGATCCGGCTTTTGGGCGCAGAGGAAATCGGGCAAGGCGCCATTTCAGCCGCAATGGTCGGGGCGATATTCGCCTTCATCCTGGTCCTTGACTCGGCTCTCGCCTCCATTGTGCCCTCCGCATCGTTTCCTTCCTGCCCCATTGTAGAAAACCCGGCAGGCTCGCCATATGCTTTCTATTCTTGCCATCTCATATCGCTTGAGTCTTCGTTCCGCACGCTTTCCTCCTCGCTTTCGCGCACTGCGGACATAACCGGCTTCACTTCCTCCCTCCGCATCTCGTCAGGGGCGGTTTTTGCGCAGCCGTTTTTCGCACTCGAATCCGCATCACGCTCATTTTCCGCCCTCTCAGGGGAAGCGCGGCAGCTTTCCGCCCTTGCATACCTGGAGCTTTCCCTCGCCGAGTTTATACGTTCATCCGCACTCCTGGTCTTCCTCCCGGCCGGGCTCATCCTGCGCTCATTTTTCGCCACAAGGAAGCTTGGCGCAGCCGCAATGGCAATCGCGATTTCGGCATATGCGGTGTACCCCCTGTTTTTCCTCTATTCGTTCTCAGTAAGCAAGTCCGGGGCTGCAGCATCGGAGGCGTTTGCGGCCTCGGATTCATTCAACCGGAAATTCGCCTCCGTCCCGCTTCTTGACCTGGACGAGACTTCAGCTGTGCGCGACATGGTGAGCGGGATGTCGGGCGGAGATTTCGGATCGCTTGCGGAGTCGGTGCTGTCCCCAGCCAGCCGCGCCGTCTCCTCAGCGCAGTCTGATTTGCTGCTGTATCCGCTAATCTCGCTTGCAATATCGTTAGTCGCTGCGCTTGAGCTTTACGGCTTTTTGTCCGCGCCGGTCCTCCTGCCATACGCAGGCACGGTCTAGAGGCTTTTTTCAAAAAGGGAAAGCGCCTTACCTATTTTGGCGAACGACGAGTCTATCTTTTGCCGATACACATAGGCAAGCGCCGCGCCCAAATCGTCGTTCTCCTGCATTGGCGCAAGAACGAACCGATAGCGCCTCCGTTTAGTCTCGACTATCCCGAGCTTTTTCAATTGCAGCAGATGGTAGCGGACCGCCTTAGGGTTCGGGGCCCTTTTTTTTATCCTTGCGATTCTTTCCAGGAGCTGGTGTATGTCCGGGTCAGACTTGGTCTCCCTCCTTTCATAATGGAACGCAAGAAGCGCCTCCATGACTTCCAGGAGCCCAGTTCTTGTTTCATTGGCCGAAATGAGCCCCAATGAAAGCGCAAGGTAGCGCACCAGCCCTTTCCTGGTGAGCTTGACCTCTTCCGAGAACTGCAGGTCGCGCACCAGGCATTCCCCCCGCAAAAGCTCGCTTTCAGGCATTCCCATAAGACCAAAATAGTGTTGGCACCAAAACTTAAAAAGTCAGACTGGGATATTCTGGCGGATGCCCATGCTCAACCCCTCGACGCACTTCTCGCCCATACGCATGGAGGCTGACATGCGCAACGAGGTGGACCTCGAGCTGATAGTCAGGAACGAAGGGCAGGAGCCCCTCTGGATAGAGGCGGATGTCGTTGTGCCGGCGGCGATTTCGCTTGCGCCGGACCGCTCGCTTGCAAAAGGGAGGGTGCGGATAGGAATCGCCCTTGCAGGGGAGAGGATTTCAAAAAAACTCAAGGTTTACGGAGGGGCAAGCTCATACCCGGACACCTATGCAATCCGCTTGACATTTTTCGGCTATGGGAAAGACGGGGCAATCGGGGAGCGATGCGAGCTCAAAAGCGAGCTGCGCTGCGAAAAGGCAGGCTATTAGCGCCTCCGCCCCATCCCGGTCACAAACGGCTCGACCTGCATCACAACTTCTGAAAAAACCTCGTCCGCAGGCTTGCCAGCCTCGATAAGCGCGTATTTGTATGCGAGGAAATGCCCCCTTGCCATGCGCAAATAATTCCTGCGCACCTTTGAGAGGAACGGCAAGTCCCTCTCGTGCCGGTCGGGCTTTTTCTGCCCGCGTTTCCTTTTGAACGAGAGCGCCGGGTCGACATCCAAAAGCACAGCCAAGTCTGGCACAATCGCGCCCATGCGCCCGAGATTTCCCTTCAATTCGGAATATCCCGCGCCCACTCCCTGGTATGCGAGGGTGGAATGGAGGTACCTGTCGCAGACCACCACAAAACCCTGCCGCATCTCGCCTTCAAGCTTACCCTTCTCGGCAACTATGTCAGAGGCGAATATTTCCGCAAGCTTTCGGGCAGGCACCGTCTTTTTGCCAGAAAGGTGCAAAAACGCATCCTTTGCTTTCTTTGTGGGGTAAGCGTGCAGCTTGTACCTGACCCTGTGCTGCCTGAAAAACCGCGCCAGCATCCGTATCTGCGCGCCCTTGCCAGAGCCGTCTATCCCCTCGAATACTATGAGCATATGCGCTCTTTCAAGGGCAAGGATTTAATTATCAGCGCCGCCACTAGCTACCGATGGCATCCTATCTTGTCACCGGGGCAACCGGGAGGCTCGGGAGGCACCTTTTGCCAAGGCTTCTTGCCCGCGGCAGCGTCCGCGCAGTCCTCCGCCCAGGTAGCCTCCAACAGCTTCCAAAAGGCGCAGCGCGCTTCGAATGGGACCTGGCATCAGGCCCACTGCCAGAATCGGCATTCAGCGGAATCACCCA
>CAYWFJ010000013.1:4384-24224 GCA_964458205.1 Microcaldota archaeon
TCGTTCTTTTGCGCTTCGGCATGATTTACGGCTCCCTCTTCGAGGAGGGCTATTTCGGGGTCCTGCGGCGAATACGGGCGGGCAGGATGCCAATAATCGGCAGCGGAAAAAACCGCCTGCCTCTCCTCCACGCATCAGACGCAGTTTCCGCAATCATGCTTTCCCTTGGGAAGAAAACCCCCCCCTGCCGCGCTTACAACATAGTGGGCGGCGGGCAGCCCACTCAAAAGGAGCTTTTCGCCCTTGCCGCATCCGAGCTTGGCGTTCCCTCGCCCGGGAAAAAAATGCCGATTTTCGTTGCAATGCTTGCCGCAAGCACGCTCCAATCGCTTTATCGGCTCGGGCTTGGGAAAAGGCCATCTTTCACGCCTGAGAACATCCGCCAGCTGGCTCTTGACCGCGCCTATTCGACAGCGCGCGCAAGGCGCGAGCTCGGGTTTGTCGCAAAGGTTAAATTAGGGCAGGGTCTCAAAGGAGTCGTAAGGGATTTCACCGCGAAAGGCGGGAACGGGTAGTTCTTATGGGAAAGGTTGAAACCTATATCAAGGACGGCATAGCGCAGAAGGGGGGGCTTCTTTTTGCGCTTATCGACCCGGTGGATTACAAGACGCCGGCCGAGGCGATTTCGGTGGGCGTGCAATCCTCCGAGGCAGGCGCGGACATCGTGCTCATAGGCGGCAGCACAGGGGTGCAAGGCGAGCTTTTGGACACCGTCACAAAATCCATAAAGGAAAAGTCGAGCGTGCCTGTGGTCCTTTTCCCGGGCAACATTTCCACAGTGACAAAATACGCGGATGCGCTTTATTTCATGTCCCTTTTGAACAGCCGCAACCCCTACTGGATTTCGCAGGCGCAGATGCTTGCCGCGCCGACAGTGAAAAAAATCGGCATAGAGGCGCTTCCGGTCGGCTACATAGTGGTGGAGCCAGGCGGCACGGTGGGCTGGGTGGGGGACGTCAACCTTGTCCCGAGGAACAAGCCCCAAATCGCTGCGGCTCTTGCGCTTTCAGCCGAGCTTTCAGGCTCGCGCTTCGTAATCACCGATGCGGGCAGCAACCCCAAGGAAGGGCACATCCCCCTTGAGATGATTTCCGCAGTCGCGAAGGTGCTCACAGTCCCCTATATCGCAGCAGGCGGCATCAGGACGCCTTCAGAGGCTGCAGCGGTCATAAGCGCCGGGGCAGGGGCAATTCAGGTTGGCACGGCGCTTGAAAAGGGAGGGGACGTAAAGAAAAAAGTCTCCGAGCTTGCGCGCGCGGTCCACGAGGCGGGCAAGAAGAAGGCATAGCGCCGGAGGAATGCCGGGCGCAAGGCAGGCCAAGCAGACGGGAAGAAAAGCGCGCAGTTTCGAAGCCGCACTCCTTTCATGTTGATTCTATGGCAGAACGCCATTCTCTCATTTCAGACTACGATTCCGCGTTTTCTGCTGTGAAAAAAGCCATCCAAGCCGATGGATTGGTGGTTTACCCGACAGACACCCTTTACGGAATCGGCTGCAACGCTCTCTCGGAAAAGGCAGTCGAAAATGTCCGCCTCGCAAAGCTTCGCGAGCGCGGCAAGCCTCTTTCCATAATCGTTTCTGATTTCGAGATGCTCTCCCGCTTCTGCAAAATCACAGCCGGGCAGAAGAAAATCCTCCTCGAGCTTCTTCCCGGCCCCTACACGTTCATCCTGCCGCTCAAAAAACCCATGCCTGCATCGCAGACAATGGAAATCGGCGTGCGGGTTCCGGAGCACGCATTCATGCGGCAGGCAAGCAAAGAGCTGGGCCTGCCAATAGTCTCCACTAGCGCCAACCTCTCAGGCAAGCCTGATGCCGCCAATCTCTCTTCCCTTGACCCGTCTGTCGCTGCGGCAGCGGACGTGATAATCGACGGCGGCGATTGCGGCTACGCGCAAGGCTCAACGGTAATAGACCTCGTCCGCATGAAGGTGCTGCGCAAGGGCGCGGTGCGGAAAGGCGACAGGATAGAGTGGGCTGATTGAGTGAAAAAGGCAGCGTTTGGCACCCTCTCATTGTCGGTTTGCGGAACGGTCTATGAGCCTGCGGAGGACTCGTTCCTTCTTGCCAATTACGCATCCGCCCTTTCGGGCAGGATACTTGACATCGGCACAGGGACGGGCATAGCAGCGCTCTCCGCCGCATCAGCCAATCCTAAAAACGCCGTGCTCGGCGTGGACACGAACTCTGCCGCAGTGGCATGCGCCGCTGCAAACGCAAAGGCAAACCGAATTTCAAACTGCAAATTCCTTGTTTCAGACTTGTTCGCAGCCATTCCAAGAGGCGAAAAATTCGATGCCATCCTTTTCAACCCGCCTTACTTGCCAACAACCGATTCCGAGCGGCTCAAAAACGCGGAAGAGAATGCCGCCTACGACGGCGGGAAGACAGGCTTGGAAGTTTTCATGCGCTTCGCGGCATCCGCGCCACCATACCTTGCTCCTGGCGGCAAAGTGGCGGTGATTGCAACTTCGCTTGGGGGAGGAATCGAAAAGACCGCACGCGCCCTGGAGAAGCACGTAGGCGCCGCCCGCACAGTTTCGCAGGAACCGTTCTTCTTCGAAAAAATCGCGCTTTTAGAGGCAACTGCAAGGACTTTATAATATTTTTTTGCCCTACTATGGGCATGCCGGACAACCTGGGAGAGAAGGCAACCATAGGCGTTGCTTTGCAGGCGAGGCAAACGCTTTCGACCAGTCAAATCAATGAGATAGCCGCGCTTTCATCAGAATTCCTGCAATCAGGCGCAGCCGAATTCTCGGAGGAGGACATTCTCTCGAACCTGGCTTCGCTGGCAAAACTATCTAAGCAGGGGGAGCTCCCGCCTTGCCATGCGAAAAAAGTGATGAAGCTTGCCGCTTTTGCATTCGGGAGCTTCGCAGGGGGGCGCCATAGGCGAAGGCATGCCCAAAATCCGCAGCAAGGCCAGCGCCATTTCCATGCCTTGCTCCTGGAAGACGGGAAACAGCAAAGCCATTCCGTGAAAAAACCAGCCTCGGCAGAATTCGAAAAAAGGTTTCTTAAGCGCCTGGAAGTCCATTATCTCAATAGGTGGATTCCAGAAGAGGCGGCAAAGCTATGCGCAAGGGAGTATTATGATTTGGCAATGAAATCGGTTGCTGCGGCTTCGGTGGGGGGCGCGCAAAGGGCGAGGCTGGAAGAATGCGCGCTTGAGGCATTCAAGGAAAATTCCCCTGATTGGAAACCGCAATACACCCGGGATGCGTTTGAAACGATGGAAGATTCGGCGCGCAGGCACCCAGAACTTTTTCAAATGCCCATAAAAACCCCTCGGACCCGGGAAACGGCGCTTTCAGCACTGCTGTCAAAACTGCGTTCGCACAGGCTTCTTGCCACTCCATCGGATCCGGCAAACACCCTGACTGAGGAGCTGGTTGCAAAGACACTTGCCCCGATAAGCGAGCAGGTTTGGAAATCGGTCCGCGGCAGGGTCTTTTCCGAATTCCTTTACCTGGGCTGCGGGCAGATATCAAAACAGGTGCTGCTCCAGACGATGGCATTCGAATCGGCAATGCCATATCCGGGGATGTATGAGGGCGGATACGTCTTCACCACCCCCTATTCGCAGAAGATTGGCGACTCCAATCTCATGAAATCAGCCGTGCTTATCCACGAGTCCCTCCATGCGCTTGCCGGCTTTCACCGGTCAAACCAGCATTTCACCGATTCTGGGAGGATAATCAGCCTAAGATGGGTAAACGAAGGCATAGCCGATTTCCTATCGGAGAGAATCTATTCCCGTTCGGTGATGGATCTTCTCCGGATAAAGCGGAATTATGTGGGCTATCCGCTCGAAGTGGACTTGTTTTCAAGGCTGTCAAGGGTTCTTGGGGAGGATGCCGGCACTCTTCTTGCATATGCCCATCTAAGCGGCGACCTCTCCCCGATAAGCGCCATCCTTGACATGAAATTCGGGGACGGCTTTTCACAAAAGCTTTGGCATTGCAAGGATGCGGGCGAGGCAGGCAATATTTTGGCAACCGCCGCCATCTGAAAAACGTCTGCCCCGCGTTTTGAAGGCAAAATGAAGCCTTAAAAAAACTTCCCGGCAGGAAAGAAAACGACCAAAGAGGTACGAGCATGGCTGACAACGTTCCAAACCGGTTAGTTGCGCCAAACCACACACATTGCCCGGAAAATCCGCAAAGCTGCCAATGGCAGGCAAGGCATTTCGGCGGGGGCAGGCCAACTGCATTTTGCGCAAGTCAGGCACCAAGGGAATTCCTCAAGCACGCCATTTTCCAGGGGCCAGGGCTTCCATTTGCCTGCGGGGCGGGCTGCAAGGACGAAAGCAGGAGCACTTTCAAGGGGGAGGATGTGCCAGCGCAAATCATCAAGCCAAGGCAGCCTTAGGGAAAAGTTATAAGCAGGCGGCAGGCTATTCTCACAATGGCAAACGGGCGTTTCCGCATAATCCTGGTCGGCACCGAATACGGGCTCAACCTCGGCGCAGTGGCGCGCGCAATGAAGAATTTCAGCTTTTCCGAGCTTTACCTGGTCTCCCCGAAGTGCGAGCCTTTGGGCTTTGACGCCATAAAATACTCCAAGCACGCGCGCGACGTCCTCGAAGGGGCGAAGGTGGTGAAAACGCTTTCGCAGGCAACCCGCGGCTGCAAATTCGCAATCGGCACCACCGGCGTGCTTTACCGCCATTGGGCGGAGACCATCCGCTCGCCGATTCTCCTTTCGGACTTGAAGAAAAAGCTCGCTACGCTTAAGGAAGGGAAAGCGGCAATCGTATTCGGAAGTGAAGGCTTGGGGCTTTCAGAAGAGCATATCTCGCAATGCGATTTCCTCATCACCATTCCCTCTTCCAACGGATATCCCATTCTCAATCTCTCGCACGCAGTCGCAATCTGCCTCTACGAGATTTCCGCCATCCGCCCGCGCACCTTCACCCCTTCTGGCGAAAGTGAGAAAGAACACCTGATAGCGGGCTTTTCAGTGATGGTGGACCGCTACAAACATGTGATGCGCAACCCCCGCAAGGTGAAAATCGCATTCCGGCGCATGGTGGGCAAATCGATGCTCACCGACAAGGAATGCGCCTCCATCCTCGGGGTGGTGCGCCGCGCAGGCTCCGAGCTTGCCGCCATTCCGTCAAAGCCTCCCCGCAACAGGGTCAGAAAGCCGTAAAAACCCTTCGTACCACACAAATTGCCATGGCGGGGGAGATTAGGAAATTGAAAGAGGTAGTCGACCTTCAAGACCCGTACGAACGGAGCTGCCCCCACAGTCGGCCCGTTTTTGCGGTAGAGATAAAAGGCGAGGGCGGCACGCGCGTGCTGCTGCGCTCAACCTGCTCAGGCGGGAACCGCGTTTTCTGCTCGGCAAAATCCGGAAACAGCTGCCTTTCAGAGTCCATCATCACCAATCGCCGGAAATGAACATGCTGCCGGCATCTTCATGGCGCTTGCGCTGGGGAAACAAAAAAAACAAAGAATGAGAAAAAGGGAAACTACTTCTTCCTGCTCTTGACAATCTTCACCTTTGAGGGTGTGAGGAGTATCTTGTTCTCGTCAAGGCGCGCAATGTCCCCGTTTATCTTGGTGATGTGCGATTTTATGTTGTCGATGGTCTGGCGCAGCTTGTTCGGCTGCTTGCTCATCGGGGAGACATTGAGGAGGATGATGTTCCTCGCCTTAAGCTCGTCCATGATGACCGACACGTCGGACTCGGTCTCAAGGGCAATCGGCTTGACATAGAAGTCCGCAGCCTCGTGAAGCACATCCACGTTCTCCATTTCGACCGTGTTCATGTACTCCTCAAGGTTCATCTCCTTGCTTCCACCAAAACTCTTGGTAATCTTGTCGAGTATGCCCATCGTTTCACCCCTGTATTAATGTTCGGATATTCGGAGTATAGCTTAATAAGGCTTTTCTCACCCACATCATCCTCGTAGAATACCCGGTGCAGCCCATGCCAACTTTTTCGGAAATACTCAACAGGCCATCGGTTTTTGCCGACCGCAACGTGCTCTCGCCGCATTACATACCGGAGACGCTCCCGTTCCGAGAGGCTGAAATCGGCAAGATAATGTCCTGCCTCTCGCCCGCGCTACAAAACGCGCGCCCGAGGAACCTTTTCATCTATGGGAAGACAGGCACGGGCAAGACCTGCTCGGTAAAGCACGTGGTCGGCAAGATGCCGGAGCACAAGTCAAATGCAATCTCAGTCTATGTGAACTGCAGGATGTTCAATTCGCGTTACCGCGTGATACAGAAAATCGCCAAGGAGCTTCTTCCGGAGCTTGACTCCATGGGATTCGGGCTTGCCATGCTCTACGAGAAAGTTATGCATGAAGTGGATGGCAAGCCCATGCGCCTCATCATAGTGCTTGACGAGGTGGACATGGTAAAGGAGCTTGACGACCTTCTTTATACGCTCACACGGGCGAACGACGAACTTAAAGCGGGGAGCATAAGCATTGTCGGGATAACCAACCGGCTCTCCTTCAAGGAGCAGCTCGGGAGCCGGAGCAAGAGCTCGCTTTGCGAAAACGAGCTTGTTTTCCATCCTTATACCCCTCCCCAGCTCCAGGCGATAATAGCCGGCAGGGCGAAGACCGGATTCAAGGGCGGCGTGGTCGAGGAAGGGGCGATAAACCTCACGGCGGCGCTCACAGCCGCAGAGACGGGCGATGCGCGCTATGCGCTCAAGCTTCTCATGAAGGCCGGCGAAGTGGCGGACGAGAAGGGGGCAAAGAAGATAACCGACAAGGAAGTGGACGAAGCGCGCCGCGCCGTCGATTCCGATGTCGCATTCGAGGCGATTTCCACCCTTCCAGAGCACCAGCAGATGGTTCTCCTTGCCATCGCCAATCTTTCGATTGACAAGGGCAGGAACACGCGCCTTACCGGGGGCACGCCGCAGGAGGAAGACTCCTTCCTTGTCTCCGGCGAAGTTTACGAGGAGTATACAAAAACCTCGCGCAAATTCCGCAAGCCGCACCGGAGCGCGCGCTGGTACCGCGAATATCTCAACGACCTTGAAATGCTCGGTTTGATAACGACAATCGAATCTGGCCTGGGCATGCGCGGGAGGACGCGCCTCATCCGGATAGGCTATCCTGCTATAGACGTGAAGCGCATAATAGAGAAGAATTTTTCGATAATCGAATCCGATTCGCCCGAATAAACGAAAAGGACTGCGAACGCGCAAAAACAGGGAATCATGAATCGAGTTTGGCGTTTTTTTATGGCAAAATCAAAAGCAAAAAGCGCGGATGGGGAACGGCGCGCAGCCTCCCTTATTTTCGAATCCCTCTCGCTGAAAGCCATCCCGCGCACAGGCTGGGCCCTTCGAAGGGTGGAAAACCCGGAGTCAATAGCAGCCCACTCATTCGGCGTGTCGCTTTGCGCGCTTGTGCTCTCGCGCATGGAGGGGCTTTCTGAAGACGGGGAGCGCAGGCTCCTTTCTCTTGCCATCCTCCATGACCTCCACGAGGCAAGGATAGGCGATGTCGTGCCAAGCCAGAAGCACACACTCAAAGCCGGCGCGGCAGCCCGCGCGCAGAAGGGCATGCTTTCAGGCACGCCCCTTGCATCGGAGGCGCGCCCTCTCGCTTCAAAGAGGCTCCAAATGCTCCTTTTGGACGCGGACAAGCTCGACATGCTCTTTCAAGCGGTAGAATACTCCAACACGGGGAACACTGGGCTCGAAGAGTTTTTCGCCTCAGCCGCATCGCAAATAAAAAGCCCATCCGGGAAGAAACTCATGGGCATGGCGCTTGAGAGGCTGGAAAAACACTGAACTGGGCGTTTTCATGGATGTATCAGAACTGGTAGGGCTTGCCGCAGGGTTCTTCACAACCATGTCCCTTTTTCCCCAAGTGATCAAAAGCTACCGGTCAAAAAGCACCAAGGACCTCTCATGGGTCTGGCTTGCGGCGTTTACCTTGGGCGTTTTGCTCTGGCTTGCCTATGGGCTGATGATCGGCAGCACGCCGGTAACTATCGCAAACATAGCCACAACCAGCCTGCTGTCCGTGCTTATTTTCCTGAAGCTAAAACATGGCTAGCCAATTATTCTCGCATCGCTTACCGAAAAGACGTATCTTGTCCCGTTGGCAACCCATTTGCCAGCCGCGGCATCGTAATAATCATCCGGCGCCTCCATCACCGCGCCGGAAATGGCCAGCCCCTTGCCCAAATATTCCATCATGGTGGCTGGCGTGTTGCAGGTGGCGCAGTTAGGCGGGCGGTAAACTTCCAGGGGCTTCCAACTGACGATTTCAAACCGGCTTCCCGCCCCATCCTCAAGGTAGAACCGTTTAATCCCGCCTCCCCAATAATCCCCTTCAATGCGAAGCGTCCCTTCAAGTGTGATTGTTCGGTTGGCGAACTTTTTGGGATTTTCGGCAACATCCATTATCCCGGTTGCGCTTTCGCTTGCGATTGGCCGGGCCATTTCGCCCACAATGACTGCGCTTGCCGCAAGCAAGACTGCCGCCGCCAGCAAAAATGCGTTGTAATTCGCCATGCTATTGCTCCAATTCCACTGCTTTAAAAGAAGCCGTTTTTTGTTCGGGAAAAACCAGGCTGGCAAAGACCAGAGAGGCTACTGGTCCATCAGCTCAAGGGCTTTCTTCACCGACATCCCTTCGCGGATGCCCAGGTCGTCCGCCCAGGTGGTGAATGCCTTTATCTTCGCCTTGAAGAAGTCCTCATATGTCTTCACGCCCGTGACAAATGCGGCAACGTCCCCGTATTTCTCAGCCGCATCCTTGCTCACGTAGCTGCATGCCACATAGCCTTTCTTAGCCTTCACTATGAAAAGCGGGACATTGCCAAGCTGAAAGCTCAATCCCAGGTACTCGCGGCCTTCAAAAGCAAGTTTCTCTTCCACATAACCGCCTCCTTCCCACATCCGGCTGATTCAGCAGCTACCATCTCTTGCCGCTGTTCCACTGCTCCGAGCTTTGCCTTCTTTCCGGGCGGTCCCCCCTGCTTGCCGTCCTTATCGCGCGGTTCTTGAGCTTCTCGAAAATCCGCTTGGACTTCGCGCATGAAATGCAATAATGCTTTTCCACATGGGTGGTCGCGCGGACGTCGTCCGCGGTCTTAAGGTCGGTGGAATAGACGTTCATCGTGTTGTACGTGATTGTCTTGTCCCTGGGCATCATCCTGCCGCACGCGTCGCAGTTTATCAGCCGTTCCCTTCCACGAGTCTTGTTTACCATCGTCCCACTCCTTGAAAACCCTTAACGCTCCTGTATCTTTATCGCGTACCTTCCCGGAAGCTTCGCATCTATCTTCTTCGCAATCTCGGATTTTTCCGGGTCCATGACTATGAGCTGGCCCATGTATTTCTCAGTCAGGTTCTGCGAATGGCAGGCAGGGCACTCCTCCCCGGTTTCGACAATCAGTCTGCAGCTGGTGCATGCCTTCACAAAACCACCCTACGACGCGTCTTCCTTCTTCTTTTTCTCTTTCTTCTCCTTGGGCGCAGATTCAACAGAAGCGGCTTTTGCAGCCAGCCACTCCTCCTTGCCCAAGCCGTCCGGCCTCATAGTAAGGCCGATTTTCGTCTCAGGGATGCTGTTTTTCATGCTGACCGTTGAAATCTTCGCAAACACAATGTCCCCTTTCTTGAGCGCCTTCTTGCTTTCCCTGCCGGTGAACGACATGGTCTTCTTGTTGTAGGTCAGAAAGTCATTGGCAATCTGCGACAGGTGCACCAGCCCTTCAATAGGCCCAAGCGTCAAGAATGCGCCGAATTCGACTATTTCCGACACTTCGGTCCCGATGACCTCGTTCACCACCGGGTGGTAGGCAAGCACGTCGAAGCCAACTTCATAATAAGCCGCATTGTCTCCCGCAATAACCACGCCGTCCCCTGCCGGCTTGACGTTCCAAAGCGCGAGGAGTATCCCGGCATCCTTGTCAATCCTGCGCTCGTATTTCTCGCGGAGTATCTGGGTCAGCGAGTCGTCAAGCTTCATCGAGAAAAACTGCGCCGGAAGCCTGATTTTGTCCTTGCAGGATAATACATAGTACATATGAGCACCCATCTTTCGCAATCAGAGCCCCCACCCTAAAGGGGGCAACCCCCTATTATCCCGAAGAAGGTTTAAAAAACCCCTTCTCCGCCTGCCGCCGCAAGCCCCTCCGCGCTGGCCTGGCACCTAAGCCAGGGCGTATTCCTTCTGCAGCAGAAGCGCATCCTTTTCAAGCAGCGGGCTTTCGCAGATTACCGTCCCTTCAAAGCCCCTCTCCTTTAGCGCACGGGCAAAGGGCAAAAACGGGGGCGATGCGGCACTTATCGGCAAATGGTTCCGCTCTCCTGCATCAGTGAAGGCTATCCCAGAAAAATGGCAGTGGAACCCCTTCACAGCCGCATTGCCTAGCACAGTTTCCAATTTAGCGAGTATTTCGGCATAATCCTCCCTGGAGGAAAGCCGTTTCACCCTGGCATGGTAATGCGCGAAATCGACAACCGGGACGAGCCTGTCCGCCCCGAAATGCGCCGAGAGGCAGATTATCTCCTCAAGCGAGCCGTATGCGGATTTCTTGCCGGTGAGCTCTGCGCCAAGCCTCACCCCCCTTATGCGCCTGGCATCCATTCCTGAAAAGCAGCGCCCAAGCGTCTCTTCCACGAGTTTCTTGCATTCTGCTGGCTGCCGCCCCATATAGTGGCCAGGATGGAACACAACGGGGGATGCGCCGAGCCAAAAAGCCGCCTGCGCGCATTCGGCAATGTGGCGCACGCTCCCGTCAAGCTTCGCCTTTTCCTTCGCGCAGCAGTTTATGTAGTATGGCGCATGGCAGGAGAGGGAGACGTCTCCTTTTTCAGAGGCTGCGCGGGCAAGGGCAGCCGAGCCTTCCTTCATCTTCACGCCGTGCACAAATTCGATTTCCATCGCGGCTAGCCCTATCTTCCGGCAGTATGCGATGCCTTCCGCAGTGCCGCCGCTGTCCGGTGTGCCAATCGGTATTCCTGCCGGGCCGAAACGCATGGCGGGCACCACCTAATCCTTCTTTTCTGCCCTTGCCTTTTCCGCACCCTTCAAATAGTTGCCGATTGCGGCATGAAGCGCATCCGCAGCAAGGTTGGAGCAGTGCATCTTTATCGGCGGCAGGCCGGAAAGCGCATCCGCAACATCCTGCCGGGTTATCTTCTGCGCATCCTCGAGGGTTTTTCCCTTGGCAAGCTCGGTCACCATTGATGAGGTGGCAATCGCAGCCGCGCAGCCCATTGTCTGGAACCTTATGTCATCTATCCTCCCGCCTTTCACCTTGATGTAGATTTTCATCACGTCTCCGCACACAGGGTTGCCTACCTCGCCGACCGCATCAGGCTTTTTCATCACCCCTGTGTTTCTTGGGCGGTAGAAGTGGTCCATCACTTTTTTCGAATACATATCAGCCATGCTCCGCCTCCGTTCCTTTCCATTCCAATCCTTTCCTCATTGGCGACATTTTCCTAAGCTTCCTTACAACCCCTGGAAGCACTTCCAGGAGATGATCCGCCTGGCTTTCAGTAGTGCCTTTCCCGAGCGTGAGCCTCAATGAGCCATGTGCGTCCTCAGGGGGAAGCCCGATTGCTGTGAGGACATGCGACGGCTCCAGCCGCATCGAGGAGCAGGCGGATCCGGTGCTTGCCGCAATCCCCTTCCCGTCCAGCAGCAGGACCAACCCCTCCCCTTCAATGTACTTAAAGCCAAGGTTCGCGTTTCCGGGCAGACGGTTCTGCCTGCTTCCATTGAGCCAGCTATCCCCGATTTCCGAAAGCGCAGTTTCGATTATCCTGTCGCGGAGCCTCTGCTCCCGCAAGGCTTCGTTTTCCATGTCCTTTTGCGCAAGCGCCATTGCGCACCCAAGCCCCACTATTCCCGCAACATTCTCGGTCCCGGCCCGCAGGGACCTCTCATGCTCGCCCCCATGCGCCAGCGGCTCCAGGCGCACGCCTTTCCTCACAAAGAGGGCGCCCACGCCTTTCGGCCCGTAGAGCTTATGCGCCGAAAGCGAAAGCATGCCCACCCCAAGCCAGTTCACATCCGTTTTTATCTTGCCTGCGGTCTGCACGGCATCTGTATGGAACAGCACGCCCTTCCCATTTGCAATTTTCCCTATTTCTGCAATCGGCTGTATGGTGCCTATTTCGTTGTTCGCATGCATGACGGTGATGAGTATTGTCTTTTGGGTGATTGCGCCTTCAACATCCTGCGGGCTCACAAACCCATCTTTTGAAACCGGAAGATAGGTTACGGCAAACCCCTGTTTTTCCAGGAATCTGCAGGTTGCAAGAACTGCCGGATGCTCGATTTTCGATGTGATTATATGGTTCCCTTTGTGCCGGTTCGCCAGGCACGCCCCCTTAATCGCCAGGTTGTCGCTTTCCGTCCCGCCTGAAGTGAAGACTATCTCATCCGGGGAGCAAAAGAGGGCGGATGCCACCTGCGCTCTTGCAGAATCAAGCGCTTCCTTCGCCTCCCGCCCATATGCATGGAGGCTGGAGGCATTGCCTGGTTTTTTTGAGAAAAACGGCATCATTGCCCGCAGCACTTCGCCTGAGACGGGCGTGGTAGCTGCGTGGTCAAGGTAGGCTTTTGGCATGGTTACCATTTCCCCTCAATCACTTAAAAATCTCGCCGGTCTCCTCTGCCCAGAAAACAAGGTCCAAATGGGCGAGCGGAACCCCTGTTTTCCTGCAGAAATGCCCCATCTGCCTCTCAATCTCAAGGTATTTCCCCGGGGTAAGGCTTTCCGGCATCGATGGGATGGCGCCGCAGGAGACAAGGTTTTTCAGGACGTGCCGGTCCAGTATTGCGACCGTCCTTCCCCTCCCGACATTCCTCAAATAATGGCTCGCTTCCTTGAAGCCTATCCCCGTCACTTCGCGCACGAGTTTTTCCCTTGCCTCCTTTTCGCTTCCGCAAAAAGTGAGCTTCACTAGCGGCGCAAAGCCGCCCTGCGAAAGTTTTCCCCTCGCCTCCGCCAGGTATTTCGCCTTGTTGTTGTGGAAGCGCGTATGCCTTGCAAGGACTGCCGCCATCTGCCTTTCGCCCCCTTTGAAAAGAAGCCCGCTTCCTGCAAGCTTTTTCACCGCCAAATCGCACGAGCGCGCCTTGCTTTGCGGGGTGAGGATGCAGAAGGCAAGCTCTTCAAAAAGCCGCCTCCCCCCCATTTTCCCGACTCCCCTGAAATGCGCAAGCCGGCTTTCAATCATGGGCCTCATTTCATTATGGCGCCGCCCAAGCGTATTTTTTTCCATCATGGCCCGCCCCTTTCACCTGGCGCAAATGCCATCCTTCTTCTCGATTTTGCCGTGCCCGGGGCAAAGCAGGGAATAGCCAATCCCGCCGATAAGCCCAAGGCTCCTTTCCATTTCGGCGTCGCTCCCGCCCAGGTCGGTTCTCCCCCATCCGCCATCCGCGAATTTGGTGTCGCCTGAGAAAAGGGCGCGGGTTTTCCGGTCAAACACACAAACGCTTCCATCCGTGTGCCCGGGGGTATGGAGAAACTCCAGCCCATGCGAGCCGAAGGCAAGCGGCTTCATGGGGTTTTTCCTTGCGTTTTTGGGTATGTATAGGTGCGGCCCGGCAAAATCGAATTCCGCCGGATGGAGAAGCACCTCTTTCCAGCCCTCATCCACCCCTTTCGAGTGGTCGAAATGCCCGTGCGTGAGTATGCAGATGTCCGGCACGAAGCCAAGCTCCAGCCCGCCATCGCCTGAATCGATAATCAGCCGTTTCCCTTCCTCCTCGATAAGGTAAACCGTGCCGCATACCCTCTCGTCCGTCCTTAGCATGAAGGTGCCATCGGCGATTTTCTTGAACAAATTCCCACCTATTTCCTTTCTTTGGCCGAGAATCTCCCGGAAGGAAGCGCGGAGATGACCTCGTCAGCACTCGCCTTGAGGGAATGCGCAATCGTTTTTGCCGCCTTCCCCTTTTCCACAAATCCCAAGCCGATTCCAAACCCCATCTTTTTGGCATCAGGGTGGCATTCAGGGAGGCAGAGCACCACGCCCTCTTTCTCGCCAATCGCAACGCCCAAAGGCGTTCCCCTGAACCATTCCCGTTCTCCCGTTATTGCAAAGCCCCCCGCTCCGACAAACCCCCCTTGCGCGTGCTTTGAAAGCTGCCCCTTTTGGACAGCATAAACATCAACGGCCGCGGCGCCCGTTTTCCAAGCTGAGGAATGGCTTGCCGCGAACTGCGCAGCCTCCTTCTTTTCCTGCCCGGTTGCGCCGATGCCCCCCTTAAGGATGGTGGCGGGCGCCCCTTGTATGTCCGCATGGAAGAACAGGTCGCCATCCTCCATCATCTTGGACACCAAAAGGTCGTTCTGCTTTGCGTCCCTGCCCGCCAAGACGAGCTTTTCCCCCGAAGTGTAAAACCACCTGAATTTCTCGAACCATTCGCGTTTTCTCCTCATGGCCGGCGCAGCCTTTCCCAACACAGCCGCCTGCCTTTTCACCTGCGCCTGCGCCATTTGCGCTTCCGTCTCCTTTATTGCGGCACGCGCGCCTTCCTGCTTTTTCGCAAGCTCCTTCGCAAGCGAATAATACGCATCCGCATTTTCCTGGATGCTTTTGCGCCAATCCAGAATTATCCTCATTTTCAACGCCCGTTTTCTTCCGAATGGCTATGTTTAAAAAATCTCTTCCCCCCAAATACAAGCGGTGCATTTATGGATTTCAAAAAGGCGTTTTATGCGGCAATATTCTCATTCATTCTATGCGGCATGCTTTTCCCGACCAACCCAACATCACAGCTCCAAAGCGCGCTTACCAGCCTGTGCGTCGGCCTTCGCGACCTCGTTCCGGTTGCTGCAATGCTGATGGTGCTCCTTGCAGCGGTTATCTACTCCTCCGGGCAGATGATGGGCGCCGAGACGAGGGCAAGGGCGAACGTATGGGCGACCTCCTGCCTTACAGGCGCTCTTATCGGCATAATGATTGCGGTCATCGCGCCTGCGATGCTTGACATAATAAGCGGGCAGGATGTTTCCGGGGCGTGCTAATCGCCCCCATTCTATTTTTTCTGCGTAGGGCATCCCATAGGCGCGCCCTATCCGCCCTGTTTTTAATCGAGCGGCAAATCCGATGATTCGCATCCGCTAAAGAAACATCGCGAGCATCCCGTGAAGCAGTGGCAATGCTTTTTTAACTTGAAACCCGCTTCACACCCGCATGGAGCCCGGGCTCGCAGTTGGAATAAGCATAACCGTCATCATGCTCTCCGCGCTTATCTTCGATAGATTGCGCCTCCCGAACATCTTAGGCGTGCTGGTTGCCGGAATACTGATGGGGCCATACAGCCCGCTTGCGCACGCCGAATTTTTGGGGATCGACTTCAGCAGGATAGTAATCTCCGAGCCGGAGCTTGTCAGCGTGTTTGCGGTCTTAGGCTCCGCGCTCATACTGTTCGGAATAGGCCTGGAATTCTCCATAATACGCATAGCGCAGCTTGGGGTGTTCACCCTCCTTGCCGCCATCCTCAAAATGGGCCTAATCTACCTGGCGTTATACCCGTTGCTGCTCCTCTTGGGGTTCGACCCTACGACATCGGTCCTTGTGGCAATCGCGCTTTCATTTTCCTCAACCCCGATAATCATCAAGCTTCTTGAGGCGGGCGGCAGGATACGCCGCCCAGAGGTTCCGTTTGTCATAGCCAGCATGGTGGTGGAGGACCTTGCGGCCGTCTTCTGCCTTGGCTTGGTGGCAAAGCCGGTTGAAGGCGCAACCGAGTTCTCTTTCGTCCTCTCGATAGTCCGCATGATCCTTACCTTCATATTCACCTATCTCGTCCTCTCGCGAGTGATAAGCAGGTTCCTTGCCCTGGTTTCGCACAGCGACGAGCTGCTCATCCTCTCGACCGTAAGCCTGGTGCTGGTCATAGGCTACATATCCGAAGGGATAGGGCTGTCATTTTCGGTCGGGGCGTTCCTCGCGGGAAGCGCGATAGCCGGCTCGCAGGATTCCCGCAAGATAGAAGAGAAGATAAAGCCGTTCAACTCGCTTTTTTCATCCTTCTTCTTCTTTTCCATAGGGCTTCTGGTGAACATAGGCGCCGTGTTCTCCGACCTGCCTCTCCTGTTCTTTTTCATCTTTGTGAGCGCAGCCGCGTGCTTTGCGGCAGCAGGCATATCGGCATATTTCGCAGGGTTCCCTGGCAGGAGCGCATGCTTCGTCGCGGCAACGCTCCTTCCCCTCTCCGAGCTTTCCCTCCTGGTGATTAGCCACGGGGCGGCTGCCGGGCTGGTCTTGCCCGGCTTCCTCGGAGTGTTCGCATTCGCGATAATCACCTCGTCTTTCATTTCTTCCTGGCTGATTTCCCGCGAGAACGAAATCTACAATGCCATCCAGGCGGCATGCCCCCAGCTCATCATCGGCAACCTGCGCCTCCTGCGCTCAACCGTGCTTGGGATGCGCCGCGCGGTTTCCGAGACCTCCAAATACTACCGCGTGGTCGAGAAGCTGCCATCAATCTCGTCACATACCGACCAGTTCTCCACCAGGGAGCAGATGGCGCTCACCGCGAAAAACTCGCTCATACTCGCGTTCATTTCAGCTGCCTGCTTTTTCGCCATCTTTTTCATGCAGTCGCCGGACTGGCAGTTCCTCGAATCGTTTTTCGCATTCATCTTCATCGGCTTTTTGGTCTCGTCCGCGCTTTTCCTGGTGAATCTGCGCTCGGCAATATCCAACCTGATAAAGATGATGGTGCGCTCAAGCTCAGGGGCGAAATACGCAGCACTGGGGCATCTTATCTCGTGCGGCCTCTTCCTGCTGCTGTGCGGGGCGTATTCCTGGTCGTATTCCCTCGCCCCCTCCTCGCTGTCGGTGATACTCGCCCTCCCATCTTTCGCGTTCGCGGCAAAAAGCTTCGCGTCCGCAGCCAGGCTGCTTCTCTCCGGGAGGAAGAGGGCATAGCCCAGGCGCGCGCTGGAAAAATGCGAAAAAGCAGAAAAACAGGGAAAAAAAAGGGAGCCTACTGCTTGCCCTGGGGCCCGAGCTGTATCCTCGGGGGCACAATCGGCGGGGCGAGGTTTATCGCGCGCACCACGAGCGTGCCATTGGTCCCGCATGCGTAGTTCACCGCATTGAGCACAAGCTCGGCATAGCTGTCCGGAAGCTTCTTGCTCTTTTCCCATGTATCCGCAATCTCCTTTGCGAATTTCGCCTCTTCCTTTGACATGACCGTGCCGTTCATCCTAAGCTCGCCGACGCCTTCCATATAGGATGCGACATAGTTGAATGCGATGCTCACTTCGCCGCCTTTCACATTGACTGCGTCTATCCCGATGTTTATGTTGAGCCCCGCAACTTCATCATCCTTGTCCCGTTTTGCCTCGACTTTGCTTATTTTTATCCCAGTTATCATTCCAATCCCTCCATTAGCATGTTTGTGAAGAAGCCGCAGCCCTTATAGGCGCATCTCCTGCCCTATGCGGAGCGCAACCCCTTTTGTCAGCCCGCCAAGGTCGGCTGTGAATTCCTGCGCATCCTGCATTATCCCATCATGGGTGTTGTAGGCCATCGGCACCGCGACTTTGGGGCGCATCTCCTTTATCGAGCTGTTCGCGGCAAAAGGGTCCATTGTCCCCCCTCCGCCTATGGGCACAAGCGCCACGTCGCACTTTATCCTTGCCATGTCCGTGAAGCTGTATGTGTCGCCTGCATGGTAGACTGCCAGCCCGTCGCCTTTCACCAGGTACCCGACCGGGTATTGCACCTGCGGGTGGACGGCTTTGACAACTTCGATGTCGACGCCCTTGACCGAGAACTTGTCCCCTACGCGAACGTCTATCTTGAACCGGTCAGAAACCCCTATCTTGGAGAGCGCAGGGCGGGGCGCGACCACGCTTGAAAAGCACCGCTCGGAAATCTCCTTCACCACATCCGGCTCGCAGTTCCAGGGGCTTTCATTCGACAGGAGAATAAGGTCGCATTCCCGCACGGAATGGTAGTTAAGCCCGCACTTCTCCCTTCTCTGCCGCCCGCCAACCGCATCTGCTACCGCGGGGTTGAACAGCATGACCACGTTTCCCAGCCTTACCTGGAAGCAGGAATGCCCTAGATACGTTACCGAGCGCATAAGCGGCGATTTAATTCCTCATATTTAAATACATAATGCCCCAAAGGTCTTCCATGGGTGCGCCGTCGTCAAACAGGCAGTTTCTCATAGCGCTTTTCCTAGCATTGCTTGCGGGGTCCTCACTTGCCGATTTTTCGCTCCGCTCCCTGTCAGTCGAGGCGAACATAAACAAGGACGGAAGCGTGAATGTCGAGGAGCGCCTTGAAATGGCGGTGAACGGGCAGCCCTCCCGCGAGCTTTATGAGGCGACGCGGGCGGCGTATTCCGACCTTGCAACCTGGAAAAACCGCACCCAGCTCACGGAGATGCGCCATCACGTGAGCCGCGCCAACCTCAATATCGAGAACCTGCGCATAACTCCCCAGGCATTGGGGGGGTGCAATTCGTTTTTGGGCGTCTGCTACGCGACCGTGATCCTGGACTACTCGGTGCCGGCAGCGCAGAACGGCTCAGGGCTTGTGAAGGTTTCACGCTACAAGCCGCGCACCGCGCTTTACTCGCTGGTGCCTGATGCGCTTTCATTCGAGCAGACAAAGACAGGCGACCTGGTGCTCCCGAAGGGAACCACCATCTCAATCACCATCCCGGCATCCTCCGAGAAGGTGTATTTCTCATCCCCGCCCCAGAATGTCAATTCCGGCGCAGTGAATTTCAGATACGACCCGCAATCCAACCTAAGGTATTACATGGGGGGCGAAAAGACGTTCTCATGGGGCGGGGACGCGCTTTCCAAGTTCGAGTTCACATTCGAGGTGGAGTCCCCCCTTGAAACAGAGGTTCTTGATTTCTTCAGCGAGCTGCAGCATGCCGTTGTGCGGTTTCTGACCGGGCCTGAGGGCCTTGCAGCTCTTTTCATACTTGCGGCAGGCGGGGCATCGGCATATTATTTCAACCGCCTAAGCGCGGCTTAACGGTGCAAACATGCTACACCCGACAGAAACCAAAATCCTCTCCGCGCTCTTCGGGCGCATGAGTGCGCAGGAGCTTGCTAAAAAGGCCGGCGTGGACATTGGCGCGGTGCTTTCTTTTTCGGAAAGCCTGAAGGAAAAAGGGCTGGCGGAAGTCGAATCCCGCGAAGAACTGGGCTATCTGCTCTCATCCGAGGCAAAGCGCTATCTTTCGGAAGGGTTTCCAGAACAGCGGGTCTACGCGGCTGCGCTTTTGAAAAAGGAAGTCTCCGCACTCACTCCCGAAGAAAGGGCAGTGGGGCTCCAATGGGCAATCCGCAACGGGTGGGTGAAGGTCGAGTCTGGCAGGCTCATCCCGCTCAAAAAGCCAGAGGGTGATTACGCGCCGCTTGCCGCGATAAGGAAGGCGGCTGCAGGGCAGCCTGTCGAAGGGGAGCAGGGGGCCCTTCTGGAAAAGCGCAGGCTTGCCTCGCAATCGGTTTCAAGGACAGTATACCTCTCACCAATAAAAAATGCAAAACCAGGCTCTTCCGGCAAGGAGGAAACAAGCGCAATCACGCGCGAGCTTCTCAAGTCGGGCGCATGGCGCGGTGCCCTCTTCCGGAAATACGATGTTTCTGCCCCGGTCGATGTGCCCTGCCCTGCAAAAAGGCACGCAATCTCCGCACTCAGGCGCAGGATAAGCCGCATTTTCACAGATATGGGCTTCGAGGAGATGGAAGGCCCGGAGACGCAGTCGTCCTTCTGGAATTTCGATGCGCTTTTCCAGCCGCAGGACCATCCTGCGCGCGACCTTGCGGACACCTTCTACCTGAAGGGCAAAAGCGAGCGTCCGCCCGACAGGGGGCAGGTCGAACAACTCAA
>CAYWFJ010000014.1:0-24209 GCA_964458205.1 Microcaldota archaeon
GGATTGCCTGTTGGCATTTTGTTCCTCAAAAAAGTCGCCGTCGGCAATCCTGATTTCCCTTGCCCCGGCGCGCACCAGAAGCTCGAATGCTGTCCCGCCTACGCCCCCCAGGCCGGCTATTGCGAATGTCGAGGAAGAGAGCTTTTGCTGGCCATTCTTCCCGATTGCAGATATGTTCGCCTGAAGGCATCTTTCCCATGCCATGAGAACCGTCCGCATGAAAGCAATTTAATCCCGCTCCGGCAAAAGCGCAGCCATGGAAAAGCCGTTGGTGGTCATATCAGGCGGGAACGAGGCCAGCATAAACATAAGGGACAGCCTGCTCGCCCTTTCCCAGCTGGAGGAAGCGGAACGCGGATTTTGGCAATGCGGGGAGTTTTGCATGGCTGAATACCCTGGAAGCATAGTTGAAATCATCCCCTCGCATGATGCCGAATATTATGTGTTTGCAAGCACGCACAAAAGCGAGTCAGGCTCGCCTTGCCTTACTGCGCATACGCCAGGGAATTGGGGGGGCGCGGAGCTAGGAGGAAGCCCACGGCGCCTTAATTTCGCCTATGCGAGCAAGGTGAAGGAGATTGCCTGCGGGATGGCGGCACGCGCAGGGGAGCTTGGCTGGCAGGTTTCAATCGAGGTAGACCACCATGGCCCGAGCCTGGAGGCGCCAGTCCTTTTCGCGGAAATCGGAAGCGGGCCTGCCGAATGGGCAAACAGGAAGGCAGGGGAGATTGCGGCGCAGGCGATAATCGGGGCGATGAAAAGCGAACTGAGGTTCCCCTGCAGGATAGGGTTCGGAGGGAGCCACTATGCCCCGAAATTCACGCCAAAAATAATCAATGGGCCATCCGCTTTCGGGCACATAATCCCGGGCTACGCCCTTGAGCGCTTCGGAGTGGATGATGAGATGCTTGCGCAGGCTGCAAAGAGGAATGTCGAACCCGTCGAGGCGGCCGAGATAGACTGGAAGGGGGTCAAGGGGCCAGTGAGGGGGGAGCTTGTTGCCGCGCTTGATTCGGCGGGCATACGATGGGAACGCGCATAGCCAAAGGTTATAAAAAAGTTAACCGTGGGTTCCAACCCATGGCAAACCAGCAGATTGGCATGGCTGAAAGCAAGTCTGTCGACTACATCGGCGCTTATGAGCAGGCTCTGCGGGACGTTGTGCAGGCGTGCGGAAGCCGCGAGACTGCGAACCTGCTTATCTACGACCTCCAGAACAATTACAAAAAAACCGAGAAGGAGCTCGACGGAATCGAGAAGCTCCGTTCAAAGGACCCGGAAAAATACGTGGCTGAGAAGGCAACCCTCCTTGCGCGGGCAAGGGGGGAAGTGAACGGGATAATCGAGCGGCATGTGCCCCATATTTCAGACCATGTGAGGGAGCTCATCATTGGCACCTCGCTTGCTGCGATAGCGGTGACGTTCCCTGCGGCATTCACCACGCTTGCGGTAGCGACAAGCGTTGCCGCGATAGGCGGCTCGTATTACATAGGCTTCAAGCTGCTTAGGGACTGGCGCGCAATGGCGGGAAAGGAGAAAGTTTCGCGCTTTGCGGGCGTGGTGGGCCCAAAGCATGTCGGCGGAATCGCAAAGGTTGTCCGCTGGGCGAAAAACAAGTAGCCTTCCTCCTTTCTACATCTCCCTGAGGCGCCGCACCCTTTCCTCTATTTTGGGGTGGGTCGAGAAAAGCTGGAATCCGGATAGCGGGTTTGCGAAATACAGGGGCGCGGTGGCATCCGATGCGCGCGCCGTCCTTGAGCCGATTTTCCCTATCTTCTCCAAAGCGGATGCGAGCCCCTCGGGATAGCGGGTCAGCTGGGCGCCGGTCGCATCCGCAAGGAATTCGCGCTGGCGGGAGAGCGCGAGGCGCACAAGCTGGGCAACCAATGGGGCGAGGGCGATTATGACAATCCCGAGAAGGATTGCCGGCCCGCCGCCATCCCTGCCGCGTGAGCCGCCCCTGCCCCAGAACATTGAACGGAGGCCAAGCTCGGAGAGTATGGCTATGAGCCCCACCATCACCACCACGATGGTCGCCATGCGCGAATCGAGGTTTTTTATATGGGAAATCTCGTGCGCGGCCACGCCTTCAAGCTCGGCGCGATCCAGCTGGTTCAGAAGGCCGGTGGTGAACGCGACCGCTGCCTTCTGCGGCGATGTCCCGACCGCAAATGCGTTTGCTGCCGGGTCGTCCACAACATAAATCTTGGGCGCTGGGATGCCTGCTGCGATGCTGAGCCCCTCAACCATATTCACAAGATAGGGGAACTCCCCCTTCTGCGCCTCCCTTGCGCCCGAAATGGAAAGCACTATGCTTCCTGAGGCGTGATATGTGGCTGCGATGTAAACTGCCGAGAGGATTGCACTTATGGCAAAGCCGAGCTGGCTTTCGCCGAAAAAAAGAAGCGAGAACGCATACGCCGCCGCAAACACCGCAGCGAACACCAATAGGATAAGGAAGTAGGAGTTGCGCCGGTTTTCCGCAGCCTGGTCGAAAAAGTTTGCCATGGGAATCACAAGCTGCGGATTTTGCATGGTTGGCAAGCCGCGGAACCCGCCTTTGCAAACAGGCTAACCCTTAAAATTTGACCTGCACATTCTGCCGCTCGGACTCGCCAGCCTTGAAGAACTCGCGCGGCGTGAAGCCGAATATGCCCGCAACCATGTTGGCAGGGACGGTTTGAATCGAAGTGTTGTAGGCAAGCACGGAATCGTTGTAGAACTGGCGCGCATATGCTATCTTGTTCTCTATGCCCGAAAGCTCCTCCTGGAGCATCTTGAAGTTTTCATTCGCCCGGAGCTGAGGGTAGTTCTCCGCGACTGCGAAGATGCTCTTGAGCGTGGCGGACAGCGTGTTTTCAGCCTTTGCCTTGTCTGCAATGCCGGAAGCGCCCATTACTGCCGCACGCGCACGCGTGACATTCTCGAAAACCGATTTTTCGTGCTTTGCGTAGCCTTTTACCGTTTCAACGAGATTCGGCACAAGGTCGTACCTCTTCTTGAGCTGGACATCTATCTGCGACCAGGCGTTGTCTATCTGCAGGCGCTTGCCGACAAGGAAGTTGTAGGTGAGTATGAAAAAAAGGATGGCCAGTATGAACATCCCGGCGAAAACAAGCGCGATTGTCTCAAGAACCATTTGCCCGCCTCCTGGAAAGCCATGCAAAGATGCGAAGGGAAGAATAAGGGAAAAAGAAGCCCCTCAAATCGTCTTTTTGTCGACGATTATGTGGTCGGATGCCGCAAGAACCGAAGAGTACGGGATGACTATCAGGCCGTCTTCCTTGTTCAGCCTTCTCGCGGACGGGTTGTCAAGGTTGGGCTCCAAAAGAAGCCCGGTTATCTTCCCGGAGTTCTCGGACACTTCAAGGTCGATAAGCCTTCCGAGTTCCTCGCCGTCATTCGTGATTATCTTCTTTCCGGCCAGTTGCTTTGCAATGACTACTTTTACCATGAGCTCACCTTCATATAAAGATTGTTGCTGCTACTTTTCTGTTCAAATTTAAAAAGCTTTAGTGCCAACGGCGGAAACCGCGGTTTCTGTCTTGCCGGACTGGATTGCGCTCATTCGGGCTTGTCGCACTCGGCAAGGTAGTCCTGGACGAGGCCCAGTATGCTGATTTGATAGCCTATTGTGGAACGGATGTCCTTCGCAACGATTGCGTGCATTGTCTTGTAAAGCGCCCAGCAGTTTGCGAGAATTGGCGCCATGCTGATTAGTGGCGCTTCTGCAGCCTCGCTAATCGCAGTTGAAACCTGCGCCAGCAGCCAGGATACCGGGTATGCCAGGATGCCTGCCTTTATCCAGCTATAGCCCAGTGCGCCCTCGCTTAGCCTGATAGGTTGGGCAAGGCAAGCCTGAAGCATGCGCTCTGTGGTGCTGTGGAAACGCGTTTTGAACCAGTGCATGTTCCGGTCGAGAGCGCCAAGATTGCGGAGGGCATTCAATTCGGAAAGCTGGAGGTAGGCGGAGTGCCATGCTTTGGCGCACCGCCCGGGGTTCGCCCCAATCTGCTGCGCCTGCGATGAACCTTCGCTTAAAAGCGAGGATATCCTGTTTGTCTTTGACGTGAATGGCTCGGTGAGAAGTTCCGCGCGGGCGATTCTTTTTTCCACAGGCATCTTTTCAAGGCGGGAAAGCCCCTTTTTTGGAAATTGGGGGATTGCTGATTGGAATGGCATGCAAACACTGTCGCTAAACATATAATAAAGTGTTTTTAATTGTTGGCGCGGCCAGCCGGCTGTTTTTGTCCTGCCTGGAACTGTTTGCCTCGGGTGCAACGAAGATTAAATAAGCGGACGGTGCCCGATGGAAGCCGAGGTGCAAAGCATGGTGAAAGCATATGTGACGCCGAAAAAGGATGTTCCGCGTTTCCAGAAAGAGCTTGCTGCCCTGAGGGAAAAAATGAGGGGCAATGCCGCCACCGATGCGGAAATCGCGCAGTTCGTCCAAAAATACCGGGGTTTTGGCAGCATATATGACCAGCGTCCCAAGCATATGTTCGAAAAGCAGCCGCTTGAGGTCGAAGCGGCATGGGGAAATGTGAGCGAGAAAGGCGCGAAGATAATCGATAGGCAGATGGCTGCGGATGGAATGGGGTTCAATGGATGCTAGCTCGTTTGCTCTTTTTCTTCGCAAAATGCCACAAGGAATAAAAGAAGGTTGCATCTTGAAAATGAGGGGTGTGTGGATGGGAATTCAAACCGCTGGAAAAACGATAGTGCTGACGCAGCCGACCAGGAGTATATCGGTGCGCAAGGAATATTTTTTGAATCGGATGCTGGAACGGCAGAGGGCCGTAACCGCTGTCGTGAGGCGTTTCCGGGAGAATGCGGCACGGGACCAGTTCATTGGCTCGGAAGCGTATGAAGCTGCAAAAACGCTTAGAGGCTGCGGGGTATTTGCGCAAGTGAGGAAGGATGCCGGCGTGAAAATGTGGCTTGCCGCAGGAATCTCCATCTTGGCCATCGGCTATGGGGCAGTCGCCTGCGCGGCAGCCAACTACCTTTCAGGCGCAGTATTCCTAGCGGCAGGCATGGCAGAGGCAATCGTGGCGGTCGGCAAAGCCGCAACACGGAGAGGAATCGATTTTGTGCTTGAGGTTATGCCGCAAATTGAGAAAAGCATTGCGAAAGCCGGGCAAAGCGGCCAGTAGCTTTTCTCATTTTTCCCTTTTTATCTTCTTTTGCCCTAAGTGGAACGCTTTATAACCCTTGGGCGCGATGTTCCAAGAGGTGTTTTCTATGAAAGACAAGCCTTCCCGCATTGGGGAAATCATGAAAAATGGGAAGATACTCATACTCGCAATGGACCAGGGGCTTGAGCACGGCCCGGTTGATTTCAACAGCAGGAACATCAACCCTGAATATGTGCTTGACATTGCCGCACGCGGAGGCTTTAGCGGCCTTGCGCTCCAAAAGGGGGTTGCGAAGCACTACAAGGAGTGCTGGTCCGGGAAAGTTCCGCTGGTGCTAAAGCTTAATGGAAGGACGAACATCGTGCCGAAAGATGACATTTACTCTTCCCAGGTGGCGTCCGTGAAGGAGGCCGTGAAACTGGGCGCGGATGCGATTGGATACACTATTTATGTCGGCTCTCCGCGCGAGGCGGAAATGTTCCGCGATTTTGGCAGGGTGCAGGAGGAAGCTGAGGAATACGGGCTTCCGACAATCGTCTGGGCGTACCCTCGCGGAAGGCACGTGCAGGATGAGAAATCCGCAGACACGATTGCCTATGCCGCGCGCGCGGCTTTGGAGCTTGGCGCGGATGTTGTGAAGGTGAATTATCCTGGAAGCGTGGACGGGATGAAGAAAGTCGTTGCCGCAGCGGGCAGGTGCAAGGTGATTTCCGCGGGGGGAAGCAAGCAGGGCGATGCGGAGTTCCTTGCAAAGGTGAAAGAAGTGATGGCTGCGGGCGGCGTTGGACTCGCGGTTGGCAGGAATGTCTGGCAGAACGACAACCCGATGAAAATCACCGAGGAAATAAAGAAAATCGTCTATAAGTAGGGGTGGGAAAATGGTTGAGGAGATAGTCACGCTGTCGCAGCATTTGAAGAGGGCGGAAGCTTCGCACGAGCTTAGAAGGCTTATGAATGCGTTTGCTTTCACCGCGCTCGACGCGCAGCATCAGTTCCCGAAATACCTTCGCGGCACCATGGGGAACCGGAACAAGTATGGCGAGGCGGTTGCGAAATTGGACAATTGGGTGAACGGCTACCTTTGCGACTGCCTTATGCAGACCGGGCTGGTCCGGAAGATATATTCTGAAGAGCTTCGTGAGCCGATTTTAGGCTCGCCAAGCGCGCCGTTCGTGGTCACGCTTGACCCGCTTGACGGCTCGTCGAACATTGTGAGCAACAACGCTTTCGGCTCGATATTTGGGGTCTATTCCGAAGACCTGCCTCAGCCGGGGAGGAAGCTCCTTGCCGCGGCTTACAAGCTGTACGGCCCGGTGAACACCCTGGTTTACACTGTTGGGAAGGGCGCACATGAATTCGTCAAGCATTATGATGGCGAGGGGAATGCGCAGTTTTTCCTCCTGGCCGAAAATCTGGCAATGCCCGCGAAGGGAGGCGTTTTCGGGATAGGTGGGGCGCCTTTGGACTGGAGCCCGAAATTCATGGCGTTTGCCAAGAGCCTGTTCAAGAAGGAAAAGCTCAAGGCGAGGTATTCCGGCACGTTTGTCGCTGATTTCTCGCAGATACTCCATTATGGGGGGATTTTCGCGTATCCTGCCACAAGGAAGAACCCGAAAGGGAAGCTGCGGCTTACTTATGAGGCGCAGCCAATGGCGCTTATCATGGAGCAGGCTGGCGGCGCAAGCTGGTCAGGAAAGTGCTCGCTTCTTGATTTTAGAGGAAGGGACGCGGATGTGAGGACGCCGATTTATATCGGCAGCCGCTGGCTTGTCGAGAAGCTGAAGAAGGCGCTTTGAACAGATGCAGGCGCGTGCTGTGCAATCAGGGCTGCACCCACTCTATTTCATAGTACTCGTACTTGCTGCCAGGAACCTCGATGCGCTTGACAAGGTAGTAGGTGACCGATGTCTCCCGGTCGCAGATTGCAAGAAGGAGCT
Organism: Microcaldota archaeon; assembly: GCA_964458205.1. Lineage (GTDB taxonomy): Archaea > Micrarchaeota > Micrarchaeia > Anstonellales > Anstonellaceae > UBA10161. Next base: position 7,076 of record CAYWFJ010000014.1, read on the forward strand.
CAAGCCCTATCCTCTTGCACTGCCCAATCGCATCGGCAAGCTCTTCCCCTCCGATGTATTCCTCTTCCGAGAGGGAGAGCATCAGGTATTTGGGCTTGCCGGCCTTCGGGTTCTCTATGCCCCCGTGCTGGCGGTGGAAAAGGAGGAAATCAAGCGTGGTGGAAAACGCATCCTTGTTTTTTGCCGCCTTGCCCTTTTTCTTAGAAACGCCCGGTATGGCAAGCACGAATGTCTTTTTCACCGAGTGCGCCACGCGTATCGCGCGCGCCCATTCTGAAATCAAGAGCTTGCTTTGCCGCGGGAAGCAATGAACCACGTGCTTGCTGTGTATCCACTCGTTGTTGTCGCGCACTGGCGATGCCCCGGGAAAATAGAGGCGGAAGTGCGTGCCGAACTTGAAGCCCGTTTTCAGCACAAAGCCCTGAAGGCGCCAGTCCTCGTAAACATCGTAAAGGTGCAGGAAATCCTTGTGGACGCGCCTGGCTGCTTTTACCACCGCCCCCTCATTTGCGTTCTCCAGGCGGAGGCCTGCGTGGCGCATCAGGAAAAGCGTTTCATATGCATCAAGCTTGGAGAGCTTGCCCCTCTGCTCGGCCTTGTAGGAGCCGAACTGCCCGAACCAATGGCGCTCGTAAAGCTCTTTTCCAACGGTTTCATCGTCTATTATGGACCAGAGGTCGTCTGGATAGAAGCGCGCCAAAATCGCAAAGCGGTCAAGCGTGAGCTTGCCTTCCGGGTATTTTTTCACATTGTTCCTGCCATACCGCTCGCATATTTCGGAAACCTGCCTTGCAATAAGCCCGCGGTCGCGCCAGTCCTTGTAGGTGAAATAGCGCGCCATCTCCTTTTTTCTTGGGAATTTTGAGGCTATGTGATTGAATTTGTATTCATTGAGCGAGGAATCGTGGCAGCGCGCGTTTCTTATGTCCATGAGGTAAAGCGCTTCCTCGGGAAAAAGATGTATGACTCCTTTTTTCATGTTGCCGTAATATCCATTGACCAGCGAGGAGACTGACTCGGGCTCGCTGACAGAAAGACCCTTTTTCTTTGGCGAAAAATCGATTTTCACAGCCATAACGGCACCGAGAAGAAGCCGCGAACGAATGAAAAATCCGTTTTAGGAGGGCATTGCGCCTCACCCACGGGTCTTTCTTCCCGCTTTAATGTTGGGATGGGGGTTTTTAATTGGGATTGGCTCGAAGGAGGGATATGCCAAGGCACAGGGTGAAGAAAATTGCCAGCGGAAGGCACTTTGCCGCAGTTCGCAAAAAAAACAGGAGCTTGCCTGATGGCATGCTCGCGCTTCTCATCAAGCAAAAATACCATGTTGTAGGCGAGCATTCCGCCGCAAAACTGTGCAAGTGGGCGGATGACTCGCTTAAGGGAGCGGGGGAATGCTACAAATCCAGGTTTTACGGGATTGCCTCGCACAGGTGCCTGCAGTGCACACCTGTGCTCTCCTTTTGCAACCATGCATGCGTGTTCTGCTGGCGGTTCATGCCTGAGAGGAAAATCTACGGCTCCCCCTGCGAGGGCTTCAGATGGGATGCCCCAAAAACGGTTGCAGATGGGCTGGTTGCCGCGCAGAAGGAGATTGTTTCTGGCTACGGGGGGAACGGGGAAGTCCTGCGGGAGAAATATGATGAGGCGAGAAATCCGATGCATGTTGCGCTTTCCCTTACTGGCGAGCCGGCGATGTACCCGAAAATGGAAGGATTGCTGGGGGAATTCCACAAGCGCGGAATGACAACGTTCCTTGTGACAAACGGCACGTTCCCGGAAAGAATCGCGGGGTGGAAAACCCTGCCGACGCAATTCTATGTCTCGATGGTTGCGCCAAATGATGAAATTTACAGAAAATACATCCGCCCCGCGCAAAGCGGGCTTTGGAAGAAATACCAAAAAACACTCGCGCTCATGCCGGAGCTTGGAAAGCGGTGCAGGACCGTGCTGCGCATGACGCTTTGCAGGGGCATAAACGATTCTGATTTGGAAGGCTATGCTGCGCAGATAAACTCCGCAAAGCCGCATTATGTCGAAGTGAAAAGCATGGTCTTTGTGGGCGGCGCACGAAACCCAAAGCGCGGCCTCTCGCTTGGCAGCATGCTTGAGATGGGGGAGATTGAGGCGATTGCGAAAGCGCTTGCGGAAATGAGCGGCTACCGCGTGGCTGACGCGCATGCGCCATCCCGGGTGGTGCTGCTGTGCAGGGACGAAGAAACTGAAAAGAACCGGAAACTCCCCAAAAGCTGACGGTGGATGCCATAAGGTGCTGACAACTCCAAATGCGGTGGGATGCGTGCTCAAAGCAATAATATTCGACATTGACGGCGTGCTTGCCGACTCGCGCAATGCGGTTGTGCAGAACACCCGCGAGCTTTTGGCAGAGTATGGATTTGCTGCTGAAGACGGGAGGATTGAGGCGATGTCCTCGGCGCATTCGGCTGAGACCGTGCTCATCTCGCTTGTCCCCTCGCTTGGGGGGGATGGGAGGCTGCTTCGCGAAATGCTTTCCCGCCTATCGGGAATAACCGCAAAAAACCTGCATCTCGTCAAACCTTCATGCCTGGCGCATGAATTGCCGGAGCTTTCCAAAAAATACCTTCTTGCGGCGGCAAGCAACCGGAAGGCAAGCGCGAAAATGGTGCTTGAAAAATTAGGTGTTGCCGGATATTTCAAGGCAGTTGTGACAAGCGCCGACGCACGCCCAAAACCAGACCCGGAAATGATAACGCTTGCCATCGGGAAGCTTGGCGTTTCTCCAAGCGAGGCGGTATTTGCCGGGGACAACAATGAGGATAAGATGGCGGGAGAAGGGGCGGGAGTGAAAACGTTTGTTGTTGATGGGACAGATGAGGCTGCTTGCAAAGAATTCCTGCAGAAGGTTGGCTTTCGCCAAAAATGATCCGGGCTAGGATATTTCTATCTGCCCGCCAATGTTCGCGATTGTGAAAGTGTCCGATGCGCCTGTTTTTGAGACAGATATTTCGCAGGATGAATTTTCCGTCGCAAAAAATTTGCCTGCGGAAAACGAATATTCGCGGCCATCCGCGCGGATTGCCGCCGGGGCGCCTTTTATTGCAACAGTGCGGATATTGCCCTCGCCCATTGCGCATGCGGATGAGAGCCTTCCTGAAAAGTCCAGGAATGACGAGCGGGAAAGCTCGAAGGAAACCCTTTCCTGCGAGGCAGCGCCGATCTTGGATGTTGCAAAATACGCGATTGCAGATAGGGAGAGGAAAAGGCTGAAGATGAGAAGAACCTCTATTGAAAGCTGTGCGTGCATGCAAGCAAGCCCCGTCCAGGCAGGCTTGCGCGGTTTTGGGCTGCGCCCTGGTTCCACGGAAGCGGAATGGGGCATGACCCTCACTCGCACTTGTTCGTATATTGGTTGCATGAACCTGAACTGCAATCCGCGCCGGATGCGCAGTAGTCGCCATCCGCCCCCTTGGGCACGCCCTGGTCTGACGCAGCAAGAATCGAGTCTGTCTTCTGCTCCACTTTTTCAGACGCCTTGCCTGCGGATTTGAGCATGGCGTTTGCAACAACCACTGCCAAGCCGAGGATGATGACCAGCACCACCATCATCTCAACAGAAAGCTGGCCCTTAGGCACCATCTTCCCACCCCAAAATCCTTCGCAGCGAGGCTTATTAAATCGTTTGGCAAAATGGGTTGCATGAAGCTCATCATCTGCGAAAAGCCCAACGCGGCTGAGAAGATTGCCGCCGCAATAGGCAGTGGAAAAGCCGCACGCAAGAATTCGGGAGGGGTCGGCTATTGGGAAGCCGAGCGGGATGGCGAGGAGGTTGTTGTGGTCTCGGCAGTCGGCCACCTTTACACCCTTCGGCAGATCGGAAAGGGCTGGCATTACCCTGTTTTTGAAGTCGAGTGGGCCCCTACTTCAGAGGTTGAGAAGGATGCCGGATACCAGAAGCCCTATCTTGACGCGATAAAAAAGCTTTCAAGCAAGGCAGATGAATACATCTGCGCCTGCGACTTTGACACTGAAGGGAGCCTTATAGGCTACAATGTCCTCCGCTTCGCATGCAAAAGCGAAAAGGGGAGCAGGATGAAGTTCTCCACCCTCACCAAGGAAGACCTTGAGAATGCCTGGCTTGAACGCGGGGATTTGGACTTGGAAAACGCGCTTGCAGGGGAGGCGCGCCACATCCTGGACTGGTATTATGGAATAAACCTGAGCCGCGCGCTCATGGCGTCTTTGCGAAGCGCTGGAGGGCGGCAAGTGATGAGCATAGGCAGGGTACAGGGGCCGGCGCTGTCCATCCTTGCCAAAAAGGAAAAGGAAATTTCTGCGTTCGTTTCACAGCCATACTGGGAGCTTTCGTGCGTGGGCAAGGGAGTGCGGTTTGAAAGCACTCATGGAAGATACATGAAAAAGGAGGATGCTGAGTCTGCGCTTGCCAATTCGAAAAGCCCAGGGGTGGCGCAAAAGCTTGAGCGCAAGGAATACATTGTTCCGCCCGCGCCCCCTTTTGACCTCACCAGCCTGCAAGTGGAGGCGCACCGCGCGCTTGGGTTCGACCCGAAGCTCACATTGGAGCTTGCGCAGACCCTATATGAGTCTGCGCTCATATCCTACCCGCGCACCAGCTCCCAGAAGCTTCCGGCAAAGCTCAATCTCAAGAAAATAATCGAGTCCCTTTCCAGAAACCAGGGATACGCCGCATCGGCAAAGAAATTGCTTGCGGCAAACCGGGTGGTGCCCCTTGAAGGAAAGAAAGACGACCCTGCGCATCCGGCAATACACCCGACAGGGCAGATGGGCGGCACGGGCGAGCGCGAGGGAAGGCTTTATGACCTCATCGTGAAGCGGTTCCTGTCCTCTTTCGCAGAAAACGCAGCGCGCGAATCGCAAAAAGTCATAATGCTGTCAGGCAAGGAAAAATACGCTGCCTCCGGCAACCGTACGGTCAGGCAGGGATGGTTTGAAATATACGCGCCCTATGTGAAGCTTGAGGAAGTGACGCTGCCCGAGTTCAATGAGGGCGAATCGGTTCCGCTTAGCGGGTTTAAGGTAGATGAGAAAAAAACGCAGCCGCCAAAAAGGTATACCGCGGCATCCATCATCTCCGAGCTTGAAAAGAGGGGGCTGGGAACCAAGGCAACGCGGGCGGCGATTGTGGACACCCTGTTCAAAAGAGGATATGTGGATGGCAAGAGCATTGCCGCAACCCCGTTTGGAATCGCAGTTTTCGACCTCCTCTCAAGCGCGGCTCCCGAAATATTGGATGATGAACTGACGCACGCCATAGAAGAGGACATGGAAAAGATACGCGACGGCGAGAATGAGAAAAAGGCGATTGAAAGCGGCAAGGCCGTGCTCAAGAAAATACTTTCGAAGTTCGACGGGCATGAGCGCGAGATAGGGCTGGAGCTTCTTTCCGGCCTTCGAAGAAAGGAGACAGGGGATTCCGAGCTTGGCGCATGCCCCCGCTGCAAAACAGGATTCATGAGAATAATAAAAATGAAAACAGGCAGGCAGTTCATAGGCTGCGGAAACTATCCGACCTGCACCAATACTTACTCGATACCGATGGGGGTCAAGGCAGTCGGCACCGGAGCGAAATGCCCGCTTTGCGGCGCACCCATCGTCCGCGGTTTTGCCGGGGGGAGGAAGGTTTTCGACATATGCCCGAACGCATCGTGCAAATATGATGCTGGCGGCGCTGCACCGCAAACCGCAGCGCCGGTTCCTGCCGCTTTGAAAGCAGAGCCCGCGGCTGCCGCGCAAAAACCAGGAGTGGGTGCGGGGCAGAAAAAAACGGCTGGAAACGCTGCTGCGGCTGCGCCGGCAAAACAGGCTGAAAAGAAGCCCAAGGCAAAGGAAGCGGCAGGCGCAAAAAAGAAGGCTGCTGCCAGAAAGAAATGTGATTGATGCGCAGAAGGGAATTTGATGGCTGGCAAAATAGCGATTTTCATCCCCGCCTACAATGAGGAGAGGTCGATAGGCACAGTGGCGCTTCTTGCGAAAAAATACGGTGCCGTAACGGTTGTGGATGACGGCTCGGATGATGGGACTGCGCAGATTGCGCGGCTTGCTGGCGCGCGGGTGGTGGCCCACAAGAAAAACAGGGGATACGGGGCTGCGTTGAAAACCGCGGTTGCGCACGCAAAAAAAACAGGCGCGGAAGTGATTGTCATTATGGATGGGGATTTCCAGCACGACCCGAAGGAAATACCCGTTGTTTGCGAACCCGTGCTTTCCGGGCGGGCGGACGTGTGCGTGGGCTCGCGTTTCCTTGGAAAGACCGTGCGCGCGCCATACTATCGGAAAACCGGGGTAATCGCGCTGAATGCCCTCTCAAGCCTGCATGCAGGGGGGAAGCAGATGGATTACCAGTCCGGTTTCCGCGCCCTTTCAAGGCGCGCGCTTGAGGCGGTTGAAATTGGCGAGGAGGATTATTCTGCGTGCTCCGAAATGATTGAAAGGCTGGTAAAAAAAGGGATGCGCGCAGTTGAAATGCCTGCCACCATCCGCTATTTTGACGAACCGAAAAAAACAGGCGCGGTCGCCCACGGGGCGGGCGTGGCAAAGTACGCGCTTGGGGCGATTGCAAGGCATAAGCCGCTTCTTTTCTTTGCGGGACTCGGTACCGCGCTTATTTTCGCGTCGTTGTTTGCCGGCATTTTCGTGCTTGATGTGTTCTACACCAAGGGCGTGCTGCCGATAGGCTCGGCATTCCTGACGGTCTTTTTCGGGATATCGGGGCTGGTGCTTCTTTTGATAGGTATAAACATCTATACTTTGCAAGCCGTGCTCCAACAGAGGGGGAAATGAATGGCTGCTCCAGCCCGCGCGGGAATGGATGCCCAAAAGCCAGGTGGCGCAGGGGCAGTCGGCGGCATCGTCAGGCTTGTGGGCAGGAATTTTGCGGTTTGCCTGGTTTTGGCGCTCTGCCTCATTTATGCAGTGCAATTGGGCGCATTCCAGCCAAAAATCAGGTATGCCGAAAACACAGCGGTTGTCGGATTCTTGGAAAACGGTACGAAGCATGAAAGGCAGGATTACGCCTACGCTTTGGAAAACCGCGTGGTTCTCCCATTCAACGGGAACGGAGCCTCCGAATCAAGCGCAATCTTCGGCGGGGAGGGGGATGTGCAGAGCATCAGCCTGTTTGCCATGAAGAACTATACTATTGTTTCTGTAGAAATCGGTGGCTCGCCTGTGTGCTCGCCATGCAAAACAGGAAAAAAATACCTGCTGCCCGCCCCAGTTGCGGGAAAAATCTGGATACGCGCGGCAATTGACGCGCCGCCCCAGGATTCGGGCGCGCATTTGGGCAACAGAACCAGTTTTTTCAGGGAGCGGTTTGATACCGAAATGGCGCCCGGCATTGAGATAGTGATGGATGGGGGCTGGCGGGCCATGCACAGCCGCGAGATGCCGGAGTCAGTTTATTTTATAGATGCGCCCTACCACCTGAACAGGATTGGGGTTGTCGCGGAGTACCTTCGCAATGGTGTTTGGCCGGAGGAGGCATATGGGATTTTTTCAAATCTGCCCCCTGCCTTGCTAATCGCACTATTCGGGGCGGATAGACATTTTGCATATCGCGTATACTCAATTGCGCTTTTTTTTGTTCCGATTCTGTTGTTCTATTTGTTTTCAAGAAAGCTTCCGAAACACCGCGACTCGAGCTTCCTGTTCGCCGCCCTGCTGTATCTTTACCTCCCAGCTTCCGGGCTCCCGGTGGGCGGGGGCGCTGATTTGTTCATGCTGGGGATGACCGCGCACACGCTTGCGACTTACGCTTCCCTCTTCTTCATCTATTTTGCGGCGGAATACCTGTTTGAGGATAAACGCTCCGGGTTCCTCATTGCAGCGGCAGCTTTTGCATTCGCCTTTGCCTCAAACCCGCGGATCGCCCTCACGCTTGCCGCCATGTGCGCTACGCTTTGCATTTTCGGGCTGTGGGCAAGGGCGGACTGGCGGAAGCTGGTCGTCCTTGGCGCGGCCTGTGCGGCGGCAAGCGCGTGGATAGTTGTGCCGTACTTGCAGACCCTGGATGTCGTGCACGGAGAGGCGGGGGAGGGGCTACTGGCAATCAAAGGATACGGGCCCCTGGAGGGGGTGAAATACCTGGGTTATGCGGATGCGCTCTCCTCCTTCGTGGTTGCCTGCTACCTCTTGCCGCCTGTTTTGGTCGCGGTTGGAGCCTATTCCGCATGGAAAATGCGCAATCGCAACACTGCCGTGCTTTTTGTATCAGCGGTTGCGGTATTTGCCATTGCAATAAGCCCGGAAATAAACCGCGCCTTCCCGGCGGTGGACGGCTTTCGCCACCTTCCATCTTTTTTCCTGCCTGCTTTTTTCGTTGCGGGAATTGGCGCGGCAGCTGCATGGTCCTGGATTGGAAAGGGGCTGAGACTCGTTTGGGAAGCGCATTTCCAGGAGATTGCCTGGAATGACTTTGTGGCATGTTTTGCCTTTGCCGCCCTGCTCCCTGCCTGCGCGGCGTTTTTCGTGGTCATGGGGAGCACCACCGAGCAATACTCCATGCAAGCCATGAAACCTTTCCTTGCAAGGGACTATGCCTCACTTGAGCGGGCATATCTGGCAATTGAAGGGCAACGGGCCGCCTATATTGGGGAGAATTCCGCCTCGCAATATCCTGTTTTCGAGGGGAACCTGACGAGGACTGTTGTTATCGGGTTTGAACACCCGGATGCGCTGGTGGACATGCTGCATAAAGCCAGGATTGGGTACGTGATTCTTGGGAATTACAAGCGGGGCTACGCAGATGCGCATGGAAAAAGCAGGTGGGAAGAGCATAGGTCCCTTGCGGATGATTCGCGTTTCACGCAGATCCTCCAAAATGGCACTGCGTTTGTCTTCAAGCTCGATGCCCGTGTGGGGAATGGCCTGGATTTTTACGGTGAGGGGGTGCTGTTTGAAAACGCATCCGTGAAATTAGACCGGGCCCTGTTTTCAGGGAAATGCGCCAAGGAAGAAGGCTGCGGCATTCTTTTTTTCAGCGACTTGCCCAAAAACACCGAGTGCCGGGTGAACGGCATGGCGTGCACCGCCCTGAAAGACGCGGCATCGGGCGGATGGCTGGTTGAATCGGTCCCGTCAGGGGAATTTGAGTTGTCTGTCAGGCCGAAGTGGCCTGACTATGAGATTCCACTTGTAGGGTTATGCGCAGCCACGCTGGCGTTGTGCGCTGCGCTTGGAAGGAAACTTTAATTCCCTGAAGAATGGTTCGCCTCGCGGTAGAGAGACTGGATTTCGATGTCCCCATACCCATACGCCAGGAGGCCGTTTTTTATTGTGTCGAAATACGCTTGTGACGGGGAGCGGAACGGGCGCGGCGCCGAATATTGGTAGGCAACTGCGGGAAGCGTCCTGTTGCCGCTTTCCACAGAAACGTTTATCCTGCGGTAGACCCTTGGCGCGCCTTCGTACCGGTCCAATTTTTGCATCTGGGACTCGTTTAGGAGATAGATTGCGCCCGGCACATAGGATGTGGCGTTCGGGCGGATGTCGGCTGCGCCGGAAAAGGTGCGCGCGTACCCATGAAGGATGGCTGGGTGCGCTTCCGGCCAGACCCCAACGCGGGAGCGCATCCCGCCCGTATCGAGATTCGAGCCGTATGCGAAATACCAGAAGAGGGCATTCTCGCCCTGTAGAGAAGGGCGGGAGAGGTTTGCTGCGCTGGGGGGCGGTTGGCCGTATTCGGGGGTTGTGGCACCCTGCGGAACCTCAATGCTGGAATGCGGAGCAGTGCCTGTGCAGCCCAAGATAAGAAGGAACCCGAGTGCAAAAGGCAGGAGTGCGCGCGCCATTGCCGCCTTTTACCCGCCGCCTCTTTTTATTCCTTGTGCGAAACCCATTCAGAAAAAAGGCGGGATGTTTTGCCTGCGGCGCGCCGGGCAAGATGAAGGGGGCCGCACCGTGCGATCGTGAAATGCTCGTGCTCCGGGGCGGATTCTTCCGAGTACCTGCCATTCGCCCTCCTGATTGCCCCGGATTTCAGGAGAATCCCCAGTCCCTCCTCGCAGCGCGAGGGGGGTATCGAATTTTCTTTTGAAAAATGCGAAGCCGAAAATGTTCCGCGGTGGGCGGAAAGCCAGTCGAGGATGCTCTCGCAAAGGGCATTGTCTGGGACTGCTTCGAGCTTGGATATCCTTGTGCGGAGGAAGGCGTTCTGCCTTTCAAGCTCTGCAAAGCGGCGGGTGCTTTCCTCGAATGCCTTGGCGAGGCGCCGGAATTTGAACTCCGTCTCGAAAAGCTGCGATTCGCAGTCAGAATGTTTCTTGGAGATGAGCTCGTATGGCAGGGAATTCGCCAGCTCGGCCCGTTCGAGGGAAGGAAGCACGATGGCGCATAGCGATGCAAGGTTCGCCTGCGCCCCTGGGATGAGGGAAAGCGTGCGCAGGAAAAGCAGCGCCGCGTGCAGCCGCCTTGCCTGTGCATCGCATTCCCTCGGAACCGAATAGCAAAGCTCCGCCTTGTTGCGGTTGAATCTGATTTCAAAAAACATGTGCGGGCGCCCGTACAGGTCGGTGCTCTCGGCTTTCCTAAGAACGGCTGATTTTTTTGAAATGGAGATTGAGTCAAACCCAAGGCTTGCGAGTGCCGAGAGGCGGGGCGGGAAATGTGAAAACGAAATGGGGAGGGCGCATTCCTCCGTCGCGGGCAGGTTTGCCATCCAGATTCACCTTTTTTTGCTTTTTTTCCGAGGGTTTTTTGCCCACGCGGGCGCGCAGGGGGGGTTTTGCCCCGGCGTTTTGCCCGTTCCGGGCACGAACACCCCGATTTCCGGCCCTTCGAACTGCGCAAGCCCCTCTTTTTTCCTGTCGAGGCTTGAGAAGAGGGCGAGGAGGTCGTGTTCGGATGCGCCCATTTCGCGAAGAAGCGAGATTGCAGCTGTGCGCGGCTGGCCGAAACGCGAAAGCATCGCCACGAATGCGCCAGCGGCGAGCGAGCGGTTGTGCCTCTCGAACTCTGCAAGCGCCTCGGCAAGCTGCTGGTCGGAAAGCCCGAACGACAGAAGCCGGCGGGAAAGCGCCCCTTTCTCAAATTCCAGGTCCAACCCATCACCCCGCAAAAAATAAGCCGCGAGCGGCTCTTCGCCATCGACTTTTTCAAGAATGAATGTGCTCGGGCATTGCGCCGGATGGAGTGGCGCCAGGTGGACTATTGCCTGGCCCACAGAAAGGCCGTGCGACTGCTCTTCGAAAAAATCAGAATATGAAAGAGACCGCTGCACGAATTCGCGTCCGGCTTGCGAGTGCATCCGGAAGCAGACCGCCGTGCCTGCGTTTGAAAATATGCTTCTGCTCACGTCGGACGGGTTTTGCGATGCGACTATGATTCCAAAGCCGTACTTCCTGCCCTCCCGCACAATTGACACCACGTCCGACTTGTCGTCTGCCGCGATTTTCCAGGCCTCGTCCACCACGACAAAAAGGCGGGGCGCTCCGCCTTCCGCTTTCTCCCGGCGCATGCGCTCTTGGACGAATTGAATTATTGCCAGGCCCGCAAGGCTGCGGAGCTGCTCTGTTGGAAGTGAATGCAAGTCGACGCTTACGAGCCCGCATAGGAGCGATTCGAGGCGCATTCCGCCCGAGCAGAATGAGTTTTTGGACGATAGCAGGAGATTCCTGATGCGCCTGGCGGCGAAAAGGGCGTCCTGAGACTTGGATTTGCGGGCTTTCGCCAGAAGCGATGCATGCACATCCAGAAGGGTGGGCCCCTTTCCCGCCCCCTTCCGCCTTGTGCCGCCAGAAATGAGGCCTTTTGAAGCGTATGCCTGCTCGATTGCCTCCTCAGTCAGGTTTTTTTGCAGGGGGAACCCGGACAAGTCGGTCAGAAGCTCCAATGATTCGATGACCTGCCGCGTGCGCTCGTGGGGCGTGGCCCCGCCGAGGGCAAGAAGATTTATGCCGCTTGTGCCGAATTCCAGGACTTCCCCGCCTGCCGAGCGCACCCATTCCGAATATTCGCCTGCCCAGTCCAATATGAGCGAACTTGCCCCAAGCACGATGCTGGCGCGGGTTATGAATGTCTTCACAAAATAGGATTTGCCTGAGCCGGTCATGCCAACCACGCACAGGTGGGGGTTGAGCAGCTTCCTCGGATCCCAAAAAAACGGCACTTTGAGGAATTTCGTCCTGCCGACGTAAACTGCGCCGCAGGGGCTTGAAAGAAGAAGGCTGGGGCGGGGCTCCGGCGGGCGAAGAAAGATGCGCCTGCCTGAAAGGGACCCGGAAAGGATTTTTTGCGGTTGCGTTGCGCCGCACATAAGCGGAAAGCGGTCAGAAGCTTCCGAGTATCTTGCTTTTGAGCGGATTCATTATGTCTATTTTCGAAGCCTCGGATGCGATTGTGTTTGATGAAACTATCTCTTCGGCGCCGGCATTCTGGAGCTTTGTGTATGCGTCGCCCAGGAATAGCCCGTGGGTGCAGCCACAGCATACGGATTTCGCCCCGAGAGACAGTACTGCGCGCGTGGCTTTCATCATGGTGCCCCCGCCCGCAATCATGTCGTCGAGCATTACGACTTCGCGCCCCCTGACCTCGAAATTTGCCTCGAGGGACTCGACCGGGCGGGATGCGACTTTCTTGTGGTTTCGGTACTCCCCCCTGCGCTTGACCATGCTCTTTCCGCCCACATAATCCACCAGGTAATTCGCCCCCTGGTCTGGGCTGATGAAAAGCGCATCGGGTTTTTTCGCCTTGAAATACGAAACCAGGTCCTCCGAAAGGGTAAAGTTCCTTATCCTCAGCCCGCCATAATCGAAAACGCCCTGTTTCTTGAGAAAATGGCAATCGAAAGTCGCCATTGACGTGAAGCCGGCGGCTGCGACCATCTGGCAGACGACCTCTGAGGAGAGCGCCTCGCCGTCTTTCCATATCTTGTCCTGCCGCGCGTACGGGAGATAGGGGACTATCGCCTCCATCCGGTTCGCGACCTTTGAGAGCGTCTTGCCTATGAGGAAAAGCTGCAGAAGCGAGCTGTCCTGCTTAGGATAGCACCTGTGGAGCACCTGCACATCCTGCCCGCGGAAAGATTCGAGGTTGTGGATAAGTATGTGGGCTTCCTTGTCCTGGAAACTCCTAAGCTCTATGTTGGCTGGGAATATGTAGGATGAGTTCTGGCTAACGAGAAGCTGTGCGACCATGATTTTATATCGGATTTAAGCTTTTAAAGAGTAGAGTGCGCGGCGTGCGTCCGGCGGCTTTCAGCCAATCATGGCCCCTATCCTGAAGATGAGCGCGCTTATCAGGGGCCGCCTGCCGCTTTTGCATCCAAAATCCCCTGAGTCGCATTTCTCGCAGGCGATTTTCCCGCCAGGGTATGGGCGGAAACGCGAGGTTTTTGCGCCGCAGAAGGAGCATGTGGCAATCTCGGAATCTTTCCTCCGCGCGCAGCCAGCATGCGCTTTTTTGCCCCCTGGCATCGGCACTGCCTTTGACCATTCATCAATTGGCTCGCCGCAGATTCCGCATTTCGCCCTCATTTCAAGGCGTTCCTTCTCGGAGAGGCAATAATTGCAGTACGCCCCGCCCTGCCGCATGCGCGCGGAATCACGGCTAATCCGGACACCGCACTTTGAGCATGAAATCATCTGCGCCTCGGATGCCTTCCGCCCGTAGCACGGTATGCACAGCATGTTGCGCGCATAGTACCCGGAATCGTGTTCGTCCACAAGGGAGCCGCACGCAAGGCAATAGGGCATAGGATAGCGTCGGGGGGGAAGAATAAAAAGCAGGCGGAAACCTGGCAGGGCGGGAATTTGCGCGCCTATAGGCAGGCGCCCGCGGATGGCTGAAATGGAATGCTGCCCCGGCTTCTGTTTGCGCCGCTTCAGAGCTTCAGAAATTGAACGCAGCCACCTTATGGAACCGCAGCTCCTTTTCTGTCCCGCTTGCAATCACCAAGTCAAGCCTTGCAAGATGCGCAACCTTCACTTTTTCTTCGATTGATTTTACAGATGGAAGCTTGCCCGGGAGAAGGCACACCAGCAAGGATGGCCGCCCTTCCTCCCGCCCGACACCGGGCGCATAGACCCTGAAAAAATCGCCTGTGTTGGCATATGGGCGAACCATCCGCCCGGTCTGCCGAATTGAAAAATAGGCTGCGAATGCGAAAGGGAATGCCTTGTCCTTTTTTTTCTGCGAAAGGACGAATGAATCCGGCGTGCATGATGAGATGGGCGACTTCCCAATTTTTGCAAGGTAGGCAGCCTCGAGAGGATGGAAAAGCCGCGATGCCCCTGCCTTGAAACCGAAGCCCGCCTCTGCGAACCTGTCGGAGAGAGAGGGGTCGGTTTCCAGGAAAAGCCCCCCGTTTTTCTTGTCTTCAACAAACATTGGACACCCCGATTAAGCTGTTTTTCTCCCCCTGCCTTTGCGGGAGGCTGCCTTTGCGCCTGAGCTTGGCGCCTTCTCGTTTTTTGGCGCGCTTTTGAATACGAACGCTGCCTCGTCCTCGTCGAAGCCGAACTTTGCAATCGCGCCCCCCTGGCTTTCGCCGGCAAGAAGCCACAGCGATGGAAGGTAGCCTGCAGCATGGGAAATCGAGCAATGGCAAGCGGATGCGATTTTCCAAAGCGCCCTTTTGCGAAGCGCGCGGGAGGATTTTGTCGCCCCCATCTCACGGAGGTAATCCGGAAAGCCGAACCGGGTGAATTTGCGGTAGGGCGCCTGCTTGGCGACTGCGACCCCTGCCGAGAGAAGGTCGCTTGAATAGCGGAGATACCCCCAATACTGCGCCCGGGAAATCCTGCCGTCGAACACGTCCGAACGGGAAAGGGCGGCATAGCCTTCAGCAAGGTCGAACGGGCGCTCGTATTCCAGGGGCAGATTGTGCGCAACCCAGAGCTTGAGAAGGTCGTGGTTGGCTTCCGAGGAGGCAGCCGCCCTGCGCGCGCTTGCGTAATCAGTCGCCTTGAGTATGGCGCTTACTGTCTCAAACGCCCCTTTTTCGCTGTCGCGGGATGCCCCGCAGTTGCCCCCCTGAAGGTCGTTAAGCGCCGCGCGGACGTCGCCGGATGCAAATTTCGCTATCTTGCCGATTGACTCGTCGGGAATCCGCAGCCCGTTTTCCAATGCGGTCTTCTTGAGAAACGCCATTATTGTGGTGGCGGCGACCCGCTGGACGGGCACGGGAGCGCATAATGAACGGAAAGGCTGGAGTTTCCGGTCGTACAAGTCCCGCGCCGTAAGGATTATTGGCTGTTTTGCCATTGAAACCGCCCGTGCGATGGCGGATGCGCCGCCACGGTCGCCCGTGCCTGAAAGCGAATCGGCATCATCTATCAATATGAGCCGGATACCGCCCCATATGGTGCCTGACACCACTGCGCTTGAAAGGAGCCTGATGACGCTTTCCTCGCTGCGGAAATCGGACGCGTTGAATTCGAATATTTCCCAGCCGAATTCCGATGCCGCGGCATGCGCAAGCGCAGTCTTGCCCGTTCCTGGCGGGCCGTAGATAAGGAGGGGAGGGGGTGTTTTGCCGCCCGCCCATTCGCCCGCCCACTGCCTTACTGCGGCAGCTGCGGAAGGGTTGCCGACCAGATCGGCGAGTTTCCCCGGCTTTTTTGCAGAGAGCATGCATTAATCTTGGCGGCGGGAGGTTTAATATACTTTCAAGAGGGTAAGCCACATATGCTCATTGGCGTGGTGGGGGCCCCAAACAAGGGAAAGAGCACTTTCTTTTCGGCAGCCACCATGGTGGACGCCGGGATTGCAAACTATCCTTTCACCACCATAAGCCCCAACAGGGGGGTCACCTATGTGCGCGCGCCTTGCCCGCATGTTGCGCTTGGGCTTCCGCCATGCAACCCGAAAAACAGCCGGTGTGTGGAAGGGGTGCGGCTGGTCCCAATAGGCATGATTGACGTGCCGGGATTGGTGCCAGACGCCCATCTTGGCAAGGGGCTTGGGAATAAGTTCTTGGACAGCATACGCGAAGCAGACGCCCTGATACAAGTCATTGATGCGACCGGAAAGACGGATTTGCATGGGAACGCATCGGATTTCTGCCCCCCAGAGGGCGAAGTCCGGTTCCTGGCGGAGGAAATCGCGCTATGGCTGTCTGGAATAATGGCGCGCCAGATGGACAGGAAGCACTGGGGGGCAAAGGAGATGGCGGCGTCCCTCTCCGGGCTGAAAATAAGCGAAGGGATGCTCTTGCGCGCAGCTGCGGCCTGCGGGCTGGACATACGCGCCGGCATGCCGGATGAAGGGGGGATGGGGCGGATTGCGCGGGAATTGGTGAAAATGAGGATGCCTTTTGCAATTGCCTGCAACAAGATGGATGCGCAAGGCGCCAGGGCCAATTTTGAGAAAGTGAAACGCACGCTTGGGGCGGAAGGGGTGTTCCCCTGCAGTGCGGCGGTCGAGCTTGCGCTTAGGAAGGCGATGGAAAAGGGAATGATACGCTACCGCCCGGGCGACCTGGATTTTGACGTTTGTGGATCCCCGGATGAGAGGCAGGAGGCAGCACTCCTGAAAATGCGCGGCTTCCTTTCGGAGAATGGGGGGAGCGGGGTGCAGGGGATTGTTGACTGGGTTGTTTATGAGAAACTGCAGTGCATGGTCGTCTACCCTGTGGAGGATGAGCACCATTGCACCAACCACAAGGGCGAGATACTGCCCGATGCGCTTCTTGTGACGAAGGGAACGACCGCCGTGCAGCTGGCATCGATGGTGCACACCGACCTTGCGCAAAAGTTTATAGGCGCTTTTGACGTAAAAAGGAAAATCCGCGTCGGAGCGGACCATGCGCTTGCAAACGGAGATGTGATAAAGATAATTGCCGGGAGATAGCCCGCGCCTGGGAGCGCCCAGGCAGAAAGGGGTTGCCGGGATTCCTGGCCCGGGCGGAATGCAGATGGAATAGTGAGGAGTGATAATATGGTTGAAAATAAGAAGAACGGGGAAGCGCGGCCGGGAGGAAACACCGCCGCAATCATCCTTTTTGCCGCAGTTGCCGTCCTGCTTGCGGCAGGAGTATATTACATCTGGCAAGGGAGCCAGCATCCCACCCCTCCTGAAAACCAGAACGCCTCGCAGATGGACACGCCCATGGCAAAGCTTCTTCTCTCAGCCTATGAAAAAGGA
Organism: Microcaldota archaeon; assembly: GCA_964458205.1. GTDB lineage: Archaea > Micrarchaeota > Micrarchaeia > Anstonellales > Anstonellaceae > UBA10161. The sequence goes on from CAYWFJ010000014.1 coordinate 24,176, forward strand.
GGGAAATTGGACGTGTACTATTTGAAATACATGA
>CAYWFJ010000015.1:0-22655 GCA_964458205.1 Microcaldota archaeon
TCGGCTTGATGCCCTTTCCTCCGACCCCTCCGCCAGCCATGGCGATTATGCAGCCCTCACGCTGCTTTTTCATTATCGGCAGCACGGCGCGCACCGCAAACACCGTTCCGCACAGGTTTATCCGCACAGCCTGCTCCCATTCGGCCGCCTTGTTGTCTTCCAGCCTGCCGATTGGCCCATAAACACCTGCGCAGGCGACCAGCACGTCTATGCGCCCGAATTTTTTTGCAATGCCCGCAACCATGCTGTCCACTGCCACATAGTCGCTCACATCGAGCGCAAAACCGGAGCAATCCACCCCCATTCCGCGAAGCTCGGCGGCAGCCTTGTCAACATCAGGCTTGGTGCGGGCGCAGATTGCCACGCGATAATCCGCCTTCCCGAATGCGGTTGCCATTGCCTTGCCTATGCCCTGGCTTCCGCCAGTCACAACCGCAACTTTCTTGGCAATCTCAGCCATAAGTAACACCCACTCCAAAGTAACGTATTTCCTTGCCAAGCTTTTCCGGCGAGAGCATGTTGCGCGCATCGATTATCACAGGCTGCCTCATTTTCCCCCCAAGAGCAGAATAATCAAGGAACTTGAATTGCTCCCATGCAGTAACAATCACTAACGCATCCGCACCATCAACCGCCTCTTCAGGAGAATCGCAGACTTGGACTTGTGGGTGCGTTTCAATTTGTGATTTTATGACTGGATCATAGGCGCGTACTTGCACCCCGGACGACTTTAACGAGTCTATCACGTCGAGCGCAAGCGAGCGGCGCAGTGTGTCGGTTCCTGGCTTGTAAGTGAGACCAAAAAATGCCACTATTTTTCCGGAAAGCGGACCTAGCGCGGAGGACAGCCTTTTTTGAACATATCCTATCCTGTTTTGGTTGGCCTGGTAAGCCGAATCGAGTAATAATGTTTTTATTCCTTTTTCCCTGCCGATTGCCCGCAGTATTTGCAAGTCCCGCGCAAGTGTTCCGCCACCAAAACCAAGCCCGGGTATGAGTGGCGCATACGGGCTCACCTTTCTCTCCTTGCGAAGCGCCTCCATCACTTGCATGGCATTGGCGCCTGTTTTTTCGCACAGGTCTGAAATCTCACCTGAAAATGAAATCATGAGTGCGAGATAGGAATTGGTTGCGTGCTTCACCATTTCGGCGCTTTCCAACCCCATGTACATCCGCTCACCCGGAATTCCGGAAAAAACATCTTCTAGCATAGGCTCAAGTCCTGCGCCAGATACTCCGAATACCACCCTTTGGGGTTTCATAAAAGCCTCGATTGCCGCACCAAGCCTCAGATTTTCGGGTGTGTAGCAGAAGCCGACTTTTTTCCCGGAGTTGGAAATCTTCGTATGCAGGCGCCTGCAGGTACCAACAGGAACTTGGCTTGAGACTATAATCAGCTGCCCGTCGCGCATGTGCTGAGTGGCATCTTCAAGTGTTTTCTCGACCAAAGACAAGTCAACTAAGTCATTTTTGTCAACTGGCGTATCGAATGCAATGTAAATGATGTCCGAGTGTGCTATAACATCTTCAAGATTTGAAGAGAATCCCAACGAACCGCGCCCGGCTGCTTCTGAGATTGCTTCGGCAAGACCGGGCTCGAAAAGCGGAGGCTTGCCGGTTTTCAGACCCTCAACAACCATAGGATTGGAGTCGTAGCCCACCACATGATGTTTGCCTGCTAGACAAGCCGCAGTCACGCAGCCTAAGTGCCATAGGCCAATAACAGAGATGCTTGCCATATCATTTCCCACCAAGCCGCCAATGCGCCCCTGCCTTTGTCTTGATTCAAAAAGATTATATGTGTTGAGCACAAGAACAACCTCGGAAGGTGTTTAAGATGAAAATATTCGCGGATACTTCAAAGATAGATGAAATACGCGAGTTTGCGTCCTGGGGCGTGATTGACGGGGTCACCACGAACCCGAAGATAATCTCAAGCGAAGGCAACGAATTCGAGCCCACCATAAGGGAAATCTGTAAAATCCAGCCAGGCCCTGTTTCGGTGGAAGTCACCACGAACGACTACGCAGGCATGCTGAAGGAAGCGGAGCACTATGCCTCGTGGGCAAAGAACATAGTCATCAAGGTTCCGGTCATCCCAAACGGGCTTAAGGCGATAAAGGCGCTTTCCGCAAAAGGGATAAAGACGAATGCCACCTGCGTGATGTCGTATAATCAGGCGATACTGGCTGCGAAGACAGGCGCAACATATGTGAGCCTGTTCTATGGCAGGATTGGCGACCTTGGCTTTGACCCCTACATCGTGATAAAGGACACTGCGGACACCTATGCGAAGTGGGGCTGCAAGGCGGAGATAATCTCCGGCTCGATCCGCTCGCTTCTTGACGTCAACCGCTCCATGCAGGCAGGCGCGCACATCGTGACCGTGCCCCCGAAATTCCTGCGCCAGATGGTCGAGAACCCGATGACCGCAAAGACGGTGGACGAATTCCTGGAGGCGTGGAAGAATATAAAGAAAAAATAGTGCGAAACGCGAAGGCAGCCATTCATGCACCCGGATGCAGGTGTTCTGGACAGAATTAGACTTTAATGGCTTGCCATGCAACGTAAGAAGGAGGAATCTGAATGATACGCTGGTGCAACCCAATAATAGACCAGGAAATGGCCGATGCCGCGTCGCACGCGCTTCTCAATGAAAAGCTTATCATGGGCGAGTCGGTCTTCAAGTTCGAGGAGGAATTCGCCAGATACTGTGGGGTGAAGCATGCCATTTCGGTGTCATCCGGCACAAACGCGCTCTTTTTCACATTTCTTGCGCTTGACATAAAAGGAAAGAAAATAGGCACCACTGCAAGCTCCTTCATCGCATCCGCAAACTCCATCGTGCAAGCAGAGGGGAAGCTCGCGTTTTACGACATAAATGATGATTACACGTTAGACTCATCCGCACTTCCAAAAGAGAGCACGCTTTCCGGGCTTCTGCCAGTTCATCTCTACGGGCACCCGTGCAGGATGGACGAAATCATGGAATATGCGGACAAGCGCGGCATCCCAGTTGTGGAAGACGCCTGCCAGGCCCACGGCGCAATTTACAAGGGTAAGCGCTGCGGCTCAATCGGCACTGCGGGCTGCTTCTCATTCTACTCGACAAAGAACATGACGGTTGGCGGGGACGGCGGCATGATAACCACCAATGATGACAAGCTTGCAAATGCGATAGAGAAATACCGGAACTGCGGCAGGAAGACGTTCTATGAGCATGACGTGATTGGCTACACTTCCCGACTCAACACGGCGAATGCGGCAATCGGGCGCATCCAACTGCGCCATCTTGACTCTTGGAATGAAAAGCGGCGCGAAAACGCACGGGAATACTTCAGATTGCTCGAAGGCGCAGACATAGGGCTTCCGCCAAAGGAAACTTCAGATGTAAAGCCGGCGTTCCACCTGTTCTCAATCAAGCATGCAAAGCGCGATGCGCTCAAGGAATTCCTCAAAGAGAAGGGGATTGAGACCGGCACGAACTATCCTGTTTCGCTTCCGCTTCAGCCGGTTTACGTGGAAATGCTTGGACATAAGAAGGGTGATTTCCCAAAAAGCGAGGAACTTTCGGTGCAGGTGCTCTGCCTCCCGATGCATGTCGGGCTCTCAAAAGACGACATACGGCAGGTTTGCGAAGCGATAGCGGAATTCAAATCAGGCTAGGTCCGATCGGCTCCCGAAGCCCGTGCTTTCAAAATGGTGCTAAAAATGGCTGACCGACTCAATATCGCGGTAATCGGCGCAGGCTACTGGGGAAAGAAACACGTTGATGAATTTTCCAGGATAAAAAACGCAAGGTTAGTGGCAGTTTCAGATCTTCTTGCAGCAAACCGCGAACACTGCATAAAAAATTACGGTGTGGACGCTGTTTCCGATTATCGAGACATACTCGCGAACAAATCGATAGATGCTGTATCTATCTGCACAAATAATGAAACGCATTACCCGGTGGCAAAGGAAGCACTGCTTTCAGGCAAGCATGTGCTTGTGGAAAAGCCGCTCACTATGGACGTGAAAACATCGGAAGAGCTGGTGGCGCTTGCCAAAAAATGTGGCCGCGTGCTTTGCGTCGGGCACCTTTTCCGCTTCAACAATTCAGTAAGGAAGCTGCGCGAGCTTAATGAAAAAGGCTTTTTCGGGAAGCCCTATTTCATCAGGATACAGTGGACCAACCACAACGGTGCCGTGCCTGGCAGGACAGTGCTCATGGATTTGGGGCCGCATGCTTTCGACATCCCCAACTTCATCACGGGCTGGTGGCCCAAGAAAAGCATTTATTTCGGCTCGCACTTCAGGCGCAGCGAGCTAGATGAGACGGCATATGTTGAATCCGACTATGGGAATAGCTTTTACCTTTACAGCGAACTTTCCTGGCTGCTGCCCGAAAAGAAGCGGGAAGTGTTTGTCGTGGGTGAGAAGGCATGCGCCCGCGCAGATGCGATATCCCAAAAGGTGGTGGCACAGGAAGTGATAAACGACGAAACCAACCGAGAAGGCAGGCTTAGGGAGATTTATGAGGTTCCGGTAACCCCGAACAATGCACTTGCCGAGGAGCTTGAAAACTTCATAAAAGACTGCAAGGCGGGGAATATTGAAGGTGCAGTAAACTCGGGAGAGATTGGGACGCGGGCGCTTGAGGCATTGCTTTCCTGCAGGAAAATATAGGTGGTTCAATGGGAGACTTCCAGAAAATTACGAACTGCAAAATAGACCCAAGCGCCAAGATTTACAATTTCGTGGACCTTTATGGCTGCACGATAGGCAAGAACACCAAGGTGGACTCTTTCACATACATAGAGGGCGGCGTGGTGATTGGGGACGACTGCAAAATACGCACGCATGTGTTCATTCCCTCTGGAGTCGCCATAGGCAACCGGGTTTTCATAGCTTCAGGGGTGAAATTCACCAACGACAAATACCCAAAAGTATCTGGAAAATCCAGGCTGGAGGGGATTGTGGTTGAGGATGATGTGGCAATAGGCGCGAATGCCACAATCCTGCCCGGGGTGAAAATAGGCAAGGGCTCGCTGATCGCAGCAGGCGCAACCGTAATCGAGGACGTGCCCCAAAATTCTGTGCTTACGACGAAGGTAGACAACGCAATAAGACAATACAAAAAGAGGTAAGTATTTCAATGGAAAGGATAACTCTCATAGCTGTCTTCTACAACGAGGAGGAAAAACTCCAGGGCTACTTCCGTAATGTAAAAGGGTTGTTCGATGAGATACTTGTGGTGGATTGCGGAAGCACAGATAGAACTACTCAGATATGCCTTGAGAACGGGGCAAAAGTCTTCAAAAGCAGTGTCAGATATTTTGAAAACAATGTCAACACACTTATCGATGCCGCAAAGGATGGCTGGATTTTCATACTTGATGCCGATGAACGGCTTTCTCCAGAAATTAAAGAAGAAATACATAGGGCAGTGGGCGAAAATATGGGCTGTGCAGCATTCGGCATAAACAGGCGCGAATACCTGTTCAGCCGCTTTGCAAAGGCAGGTAAACTGAACCTGGTCCCGAATGTTCGGCTCCTACGCAAGGGAAAATTCACTTACCCTTCAGAACCCCACGCCACGCCGCAAATCCAAGGCAGGATTGGCCTTATTAAAAAGGGCTTCATCTTGCATTATAATCTAGTAAGCATGCCATTTTACCTACAGAAGATTACGCGCTATCTATTAGACATGCCTGCTGAATACGCAAAGGCAGGCAACGTCAAAAGGGTGAATATCAGCGAGAGGAACAGCAAAATATACCTGATTTTCGGCAAGCACGGCATCCGCCGGCTCCTGCTGTTCCCCACTGCGCAGGTCCTGAATTACCTTTTCCGGCACCGCTTCATTTTCGAAGGCATGAACGGCTTTGCCTACTCAGTGGGCATGGGAATGTATGCATTCTTCGAAGAGGCAATCTGGCAAGATATGGAACTAAAAAAAAGGAGTAAAAACCTTGACTGGCAGGGAGAATATCCTGAGAGATAGTGCTTGAAAATGATACTCTATTTTGACAATTACATGACATCGGAAGGGATAGTTCCAGGCGTTGCGCCTTGGGCAGATGGCGTGCGCAAAGGCAAGGCAGGCATATACAGGATGCCCTCCAAGCTTGAAATCAGCCTCTACGCGCTTGCAAGCTATGCCGTGCTGGACTGGTCCGCCGTTCTCATAAAATACGACGTTGAGAACAAGGGCGAGGCGAAGCGTTTCGAATCGGAAGTGCGCAAGCTTTTTCCCAAGGCGACCATCATCCAGGGACGCTCGGACTCCCAGGCAAAATTCCAGGAATCGGTGAAGCTTCTGCGCTCGTTTGGAGACGAATGGGTTTTCTACGCGGGAAACAACGACCATCCGTTCGTTTCCCCAAGCAAGGAAACGCTTGCGCACTGCCTTGCGCGCGCCAATGAGCTGAAAAAAAAGCATGCGTTCGTCTCGATTTACCTCTCGCAGATGCTCGAAGGGCTTGGGGCCATGGACAAGGACTCAATCCGCCATGAGAAAAGCTGGGAAAAGCTCGGCGAGGACGAATGGTGCGCCTGGGCGCGCGTAAAGGGAGGCTATTTCGACGCGATCCAGGTGGTCAGCATTGAACTCTTCGAGCACTGGTTCTGCAGCAAGGACCTCTCGGAGAGCAAGGTGCGCCTCTTCCGTTCAGACCCGCTTGAGCACCTGGTTGATGTTCCTGAGCAGATAGTGGTGGTGCCGAAGAATGAAATCTGCGCGCATTTTGACGGATATTCGCATCTTGTTCTCCATGGATACTCGGATCCGGACAATCTTTATCCCCCGCTTTTCATCCCGCCCGGCTTTTTCGAGGGGAAAATGAAGATAGCTTACGGATATGATGAATACCGCGATGGATGGGTGAACATGAACCCTCTTTCAAAAGATTACAGCTTCAACAAGGAAGGCGGAACCGACCTCAAAGCCGCAATCGAGGAGCTGCCTATTTTCTGGCGCGCAAGAAATCCGCAAGTGGACATAAACCCTAAAGCTGACCGGAAGAAGCTTCGCGCAGCATACGCTGAGGAGCTCTCGCGCAGGCGCACTGCCTGGAAATCCTCTTTGCTTGCGCATGCGAAAAAATCAACCTGCAAGCTTTCCTGGACTATGCAGTATGGAGTTCCGCGCTGGGTTTCCCGCGCGCGCGGCTGGTATGACAACCCCGACTCCCTTTCGCGCGTTTTAGACGAGCGCGACCGCGGAACCGAGGGCAGGCTCAAGTCCGGCGTGAAAAGGCTCATCTATTCCGCAATCACCCTCTTTAGGAAAAAATAGCCTCGCACCCCCTTTCGCCCATACAAACATTTTAATCAGAATGGCACAATAATGCACCTGTGGGTGGTAACCTGGAGATTCCTGACAAAAGCAGCCCAAAATATGACATTCCCCCTGTTGCCCTAGCATCAGGCAGGAAGCCGCAGCCATCCGTGCGCGTGGCCGTTGATATCGACAGCGCAAAAATAGCCACCAAGCCCTGGGGCAGGGAAATAATGCTTTCCGAGAGCAAGGATTACACATTCAAGAAGATAGAGATAAAGGCGGGTTTTGAAACGTCACTCCAATGCCATTCGAAAAAAAGCGAAACGATTATGTTTCTGACCGGGAAGCCCCGCGTGGTGTTCGAGGACAGCAATGGGAATCTGGCTTACCAGGACATGAAAGAGGGTTCCATATTCGAGGTGCGCCCGCCTGCGGTCCACCGGGTGGTTGCCCTCACGGACATAACATACGTGGAGGCATCCACGCCAGACCCCAACGGCCTTGATGTCATCAGGCTTCGCGATTCATTCCAGAGGAAAGACGGGAGGTTGGAAAATGAGTACAGATAGCCCGGCTACAAAGAAAGGCAGCTCCTGGTACAAGGTGTGCATACTTGCGGCAGGCAGGGGGGCGCGAATGGAGAACCTCACAAAGGACCTGCACAAGGGGCTCCTGCCCCTGGACAACAAGCCCATCCTCTCGCACATAATCGAGGCTTTTCCGAAAGACGTGGAGATAGTGATGCCGGTCGGCTACAAGAAGGAGCTTATCAGGCAGTATGTTTCGGTTGCGCACCCTGACCGGAAAATCACGCTTGTCGAGGTTGACAATTTTGACGGGCCAGGGAGCGGCCCGGGCTATTCCATGCTCAAATGCAAGGAGCACCTCCAATGCCCGTTCATACTCGACTCGATTGACACCATAGTCATGGAGGACATCCCTCCCCCTGACCAGGACTGGTTCGGGATTGCGGAAATAGAAGCGAATGTCACCGAGCGCTACTGCACCACGCGGCTGGAGGGCGACTTGGTGGTGCACCTGGACAACAAGGTGAAAAACGACAACCGCTATGCCTACATAGGGCTTGCGGGGATAAAGAGCTACCAGCTTTTCTGGGAGAGCCTCACGAACAACAAGTACCTTGTGAAAAACGAATACCAGGTGACAAACGGCTTTGCAGGGATTGTGAACAGGCGCCAGCTTCACGCAATACGCTTCACCTGGCATGACACCGGCACCGAGCAGAACTACCTTGACACCGCAGGGAAATTCAGCAAGGGCTTCACCTCGCTTGAAAAGACGGACGAGTGCATCTTTTTCGTGGACGGGCTTGTGATAAAGTACTTCAAGGACCCCATAATGGTGTCAAACCGCGTGGAGCGCACAAAAATACTGGACGGCTTCTGCCCGAAAATCACGGCAGTCACGGAAAACTTCTACGCATACAAATTCGTGGAAGGCGTTCCAATGTCAAAAGTGCTCAACGACACGCTCTTCTCGGAGTTCCTGCGATGGTCTGACTCGCACTTCTGGCAGAAGAAGACACTCACTGACGAGCAGAAGAGGGAGTTCAAGGCCGCGTGCGTCGACTTTTACAGGACCAAGACGCTTAAGAGGATAGATTCGTTCTACAAAATAACGACCATCCGGGACCGCGAGGAGACCATAAACGGCTACCGGGTCCCGAAGCTTTCGGACATACTTGCAAAAGTCGACTGGGAAAATCTCACTGACGGCGTGCCGGTGAATTTCCACGGGGATTATTTCATAGAGAACATAATCTGCCGCCCTGGCGCAAAGCAGGGGGAGAGCAAGTTCATCCTGATTGACTGGCGCCAGAATTTCGGGGGCATTGTTGAATACGGCGACATATACTATGACCTGGCAAAGCTCAACCACGGCATAAAGATAAGCCACGAAATGATACGCAAGCGCATGTACGATGTCATGATTGACGGGGAGAATGTTTCCATACAGTATGGCAACTACAACAACCTGGTGGACTGCCAGATGCTTCTAAGGGATTTTGTGGAAAAGAAGGGCTATGACTACAAGAAGGTCGAGGTGCTCACCGCGCTTATTTACCTCAACATTGCGGCATTGCACTCCTACCCATACAACCTGCTTTTATATTACCTGGGGAAGCTTTACCTTTATCGGACACTGAAGAGTGATTGAATGGCTGGAAACGAAAAGCAGAAAATGGAGAATTTTGTGCTTGATGTGGACGGCGTGCTTGCCGCCACCCCGCTTTTCTACACGGCGGAAGGCAAGGCGATGAAGATGTTCGGGCCTGACGACCATGACGCGCTCAACCTCATCAGGGACAGGATGAGGATTGTTTTCATAACAGGCGACAAGCGGGGCTTCCCGATTTCCAAGCGCCGCATCGTTGATGAGATGGGCTTTGAGCTGCAGCTGGTCTCCACGCACGAGCGCGCAGAGTGGATTTCCAGGAACATGGACCAAAAAAGGACAATTTACATGGGCGACGGGATTTTCGACATTCCCGTCTTCAAGGAAGTGGCGTACTCAATCTGCCCGGCAGACGGCTTTTACAGGACCAGGGAAGCGGCGGATTTTGTCACGCGCAGCAAGGGCGGGGACCGCTCAGTTGCAGAGGCAGTCCTGCACATCCTTGAAAAATTCTTCGGGGAAACCGAAATAAAGCCAAACACGAAATACGGGGTTTGGAAAAAGCACGAAGAGAAAGAGAAATGAGTGGCACAGTGAAGCAGGGGCAAAAGGCACGAAAAATGGACTGTTTGAAGGCAAGGATATGCGTGAACAACTCCTCAAATGGCTCTCGTCGGGCAGGCGCATGGTGGGAATAGGCCCCATGAGCGAAAACTGCGTGGAGGCAATCCATCGCTACTCGCACGAAAAGGCATGCGTAATCGAGCTTATTGCAAGCCGCAGGCAGATAGAGGCAAGGGAATTCGGCGCAGGATATGTGAACAACTGGTCCACCGAGGAATTCGGCAGCCACATTGCAAAAATGAGGGCAAAATACCCTAAAAGCCTCGTGGCGGTGTGCCGCGACCATGGCGGCCCCTGGCAGGGCTACCATGAAGAAGGCATCCCTTTTCCAGAGGCAATGGCGCGGGCGAAAAAAAGCCTGGAGGCAGACATCCTCTCGGGCTTTGACATCCTGCACATAGACCCCAGCATTGACGGGGATGGGAAATTCGAGCTTTCCCGCGCGCTTTCCGCAGCATGCGAGCTTGTTTCCCATTGCTCAAAGTTTGCAGCTGCCCATGGGAGGAAAATACTCTTCGAAATAGGCACCGAGGAGAACGTGGGCAAGGCGACATCCAGCCAGGTGTTCGAGCAGGGATTGAGGCACATCATCGATTACTGCAAGCGGGAGAAAATCGAGCCGCCCCTCTTCGTGGTCGGGCAGACCGGCAGCCTGGTGAAGGAAATGCGGCAGGTGGGCAACTTCGATTCCGCCGAAGCGGAAAAGCTGGCTGCAACAGCCGCAAAATGGGGCATTTATCTCAAGGAGCACAATGCGGACTACCTCTCTGAATACCAGCTGCTGCAGCGGGACATTGCGAAGATACCCGCAATCAATGTCGCCCCTGAGTTCGGCGTTATCGAGTCTGGCGTGTTTGTTGATTTGTGCATGAAAAAGAAACGGCCCGACTTGGCTGAAAAATTCATTTCACTCTCCATTGCTTCCGGCAAGTGGAAGAAGTGGCTGGTGGACGAAACGAAAATAAGCAATTACGACAAGGGGATGATTGCTGGGCACTACGTTTTTGCAACCGAGGAATTTGCCGCAATGGCTGATGAAATCGGCAGGGCGGAATTCGACAGGCTTTCGCAGAAGGCGATTTTTGAAAGGATTGGCTTCTACTGCCAGGGGCGGTTTTGATGAAAGGGATTATGAGTAGGCGAACCCGCTGCCCGGCATGCGGAGGAGGCGCCATAAGCAAAGGCATGCCCCCCCATGTGAACTTGCGGTTCCCACTCCTGCCGGTGTGTGTGGACACGCCAAGGAACCAGGACGTCATGGCCCCGTTCACAATCGCCATGTGCGAAGGCTGCGGGCTCATCATGCTTCTCGAGGTCGCTGACCCGGAAGCTCTTTACAAAATATTCCACTCAGACGGCATTGGCAAGTTATGGGAGGAGCACTATGGCGCGTTCGCAAAGCTCATCTTCAAGCACGTAAAACGCGGCAGGCTCCTTGAAATCGGCGCAGGGCAGGGCAAGCTCATGAAAAAGCTCCTTGATTGTTACGAAGAAGGGCTGGAAGCGATTGACCCGCAATACGAAGGGCCGCGCGAAGGCGTCAAGGTCCATCCTTCGCTCCTCAACCGGAAATTCGCGGATGAAAACAGCGGAAATTTCGACGCGGTCGTATCCTCGCACACGCTTGAGCATTTCATAGACTTCAACGACTATTTTACCGATTCGTGGAAATGCCTGAAGGACGGGGGGATGCTTTTCACATCCGTCCCGAACCAGGAGTTCAATTTCGCGAAGGGGTACGGGAACCAGCTCAATTTCGAGCACCCTTCCGCGTGCACCAACCAGCATTGGATTTATCTTCACCGCAAGAACGGGTTCGAGGTGCGCGAGGTCTTTTTTTTCAAGGACCATTCGGTAATGATTGCCGCCCAGAAAGTGAACACGCCCATCCCCTGCCCGCTTGATGCGAAGGGGCTTTCTGAAAAAATGCTTTTGCAGTACGGGCAAAGCATCCAAGAAAGGATAGCAACCGTGCGCAGCCGCGCAACGCCGGAGCGGGAGAACTGGCTTTTCGGAGCAAGCAATTTCTCACAGCCCCTCTTCGTATACGGGCTTGAGGAAGGATATTTCGCAGGCGTTTTGGACAACAGCCCCCTCAAGCATAACAAGAGGCTTTATGGGACATCGCTCATTTGCAGGAAGCCGGAGGAAATAATCGAGGCGGCAAAATCCGATGCGAACTGCAAGAGGCTGCGCGTATTCCTGAACATAGGGCAGTATAACGCCGAAGTAGAGGGGCAGCTCCATGGGCTGGATGCAGGAATCGAAACAGTCCTTCTCTGATTCCGCATTTCAGCCGATTCTTTCCGCAAGCAAGACCCCGACCCGTATCAGGGGGTGTTTCCAGCCAGGGTTGAAGTCGTATTTTGGAGGGCCGTGGAGCCTGACCCTAAAACCCGCAGACTCAAGCTTTTTTGCAAGGTTTTCATACCCATAGTGGTATTCCACCAGGATGGCCCTGAACCGGCGCAGGAGCGGCGCACCGGCATCCAGGATTATGCCGTATTCGGCGCCCTCGCAGTCCAGCTTGAGCACTGCATCTGAAATCGCGTATTTATCCGCAACATCCGAAAGGGACACCAGCTCTATCCTGGATTTCCCGGGCATTGCGCCTTCGCTGACTTGGCTTGAGGCGCTGTGGGAGCCACCTCCGCTTTCAAGATGAACGGAGGTTGTCCTGTTTGAAACCCCTGCTTCCACAATCTCGACATTTTTTCCAAGCCCGTTGCGGAGTATGTTCTTCCTCGCCATGGCCGCAAGGTCGGAAAAAGGCTCGAAAGCGACAACCCTGCTGGCGCCGTTAAGGGCAAAATAAATCGCGGTATCCCCTATGTTTGCGCCAACGTCCACAACCACCCGCCCCCGGACATCCACCGCGGGATACTCCCTTCCGCCAAGAAAAAGATGATCTGCGAAGAACAGGGGGCTCTCGGACGGGCCTTCAAGCAGAACCTTCCTTCCCGCGTATTCAAACTCCGCGGTTGTGAAATCGCGATTGAACCCGACCTGGTGGCGCTTTGCCTTGAGATTCAGAAGGGCGCGGGGAAGCGCCTTGAAATCGGTGCGTTTCAAGCTGACGGCAGACCCGTCCCTGAACCTGAAAAGCGCCTCGCTGCGGATTTTACCCACAAAAAGAGGCACCTCCCAAAAATTCGAAACGGCCGCCAGGGTGAGGAAGGCATACTCCAGGTAAGACCAGGGCAGCCGGAAAGCCTTTGATGCGGCAAGCCCTGGAACGTACAGCGGCGAAACATTCCCGAATTCGCGGTCTTCGAAGCTATTTTCCATCCATTGCCCCTCTTTTGCCCGCAAACAGCCGCTGTATGGCCGATGCCGGGAGTTCACCGAAAGGAAGAGCGCGCACCGCAAGCGCTGCGATTTCCCACTCTTCCTGGCTTATTGCCCGGAAGACCACAAGCAGGATGCCGTAAGCCAGGCACATTGCGGCTATCGCAATCCCTAGCTGGACCAGCCCCCCTCCGGCAAAGCCGCCCAGCAGAACGGAAGACGCTGCCGCAGCAACAAGGCAAGCGGCTGTGCCTTTCCAAACATAGCCAAGCATGCCGCGCAAGCCCATAGGCGATTCCGTATGATGGGAAGCATAATGTATTGCCAAAAGCTCGCCTATGACAATTGAAATCAAGGTGGCCGCTGCCGCGCCATCCATGCCAAAGCCAGGCACAAAAGCAACATTGAGTGCAGCGTTGAGGAACACAAGGACCAATGCAACGCGGAGAAGCAGGTCGCTCCTGCCGCTTGAAAACAAGGCATTCCTCGAAGAGTTTGAAAGCAGAATCAGGTAAAATGCAGGGGCGATGATGTAGAAAAGGTATGCGGAGGAGACATACTGGGGGAACATGACCGCAAGCACCTGGGAGGGGAATGCGAGAAACGCGCAAAGCACGGGCATTCCAAGGTAGACCGTCCACTTGACGCCCATCTTGACAATCGGGGCAAAATAGCGTGATTTCCGGCTGTGGTGCTCGGATAAAAGAGTCTGCTGGACATTTGTGACGGCAGATGCGACCAAGGGGGAAATGTTGCGCGCAAGCACCATCACGGACGCGTATGCGGCAACAACCGGGGACGGCCAAAAGAACCCTAGGACAAGCGAGTCCACCCAAGCGGCGGTCGATTCGGCCGTGCTTGAAAGGTAAACAGGGAAGCTGAATTTGACCGCTTCGGCAAGCTCGCCTTTCCTTGGGGCTTTTCCATTTCCAGGAAGCCTTCGAACCTGGCGCAGGAACAGCCATGAAAGAACCACGAAGGAAATCGCAAGCCCCCCGAGAAAAGCGAGCATCGCAGCATACGCTGTCCTTTCCTGGAGGGCGTAGACCGCAAAAAGAAGGAACAGCACCTTGCCCAAGGACTGCACAACCAGGCAAGCCGCCCCGTCAATGAAGCGCTTGAGCGAATCCAGGACGGAAACCATGTATGCCCCGTTTATTGTAAGAAAAGAGCATATCGCCGTGACTTGGAGAAGGTCTGCAATGGGCTTGCCATAGTACGCGGCAATCTGGTCAGCAAAGAAGAATATCGCAAGCGACACAGCAAAAGAAATTGCGAGGATTGCCCTGAGAAGCAGCATTATGAACGGCCTTGACCGCTCCTTTTCCCCTTTGCCAAGGTAAAGCGGCACGAACCTGTAAGGCGCAACGCTCAAGCCCAGCGAGGAAAACGTCGCAGCAATGCCCAGCACCGCGGTGGCAATCAGGAAATTGCCCGCTTCCTCTGGCGAAAGGAACCGCAGGAGCAGGATGTAGAAAACCACGCCGAGGAATTTTATCCCCAAGTTGGCGCCAAGCTTTATGCCCGTCCCTCTGACCAGTACCGCGGCAACGTCCCTGCCTTCGTCCCCATCCATGGCTATTCCAACCCCAATTGCATTTTTATATCATGGCGTCCAAGCCTTTCCATGGCGCTTTTCGGAACCAACGGAGTGCGCGGGAAGCTGGATTTTCTCACGCCTCCCCTTGCCTATAGCCTTTCAGGCGCGTTTGCGCAGTGGTGCAAGCCGGGCGCGATTGTCCTTGCGCGCGACATGCGGCTGACCTCCCCGCTTATGCACTCGGCCGCAATGGCGGGTGTGCTTGCCGCAGGGCGCGACTGCATTGACATCGGGCTTGCCTCATCGCCGGTCGCAGAGTTTATGCTTTCAAGAAAGAAGGCCGCAGGGCTGGTGATAGTCACCGCATCGCACAACCCGCCCGAGTGGAACGCACTCAAGTTCGTGGATGAAAAAGGCGCTGCGGTTTCCCGCGAGAGGGGCGCGGCGATTGAGAAGGCCGCGCTTGTGGGGAGCTGGAAGAGGGCGGGATGGGATTCTGTTGGAAAATGCGAGCGATGCCCGGATTCTGCAGCCCTCCATGCGAAGGATGCACTTATGCAGCTTGATGCCGAAAAAATACGGAAAGCGAAGCTGCGGGTCGTCCTGGACTTCGGCAACGGCACCTCCGCGCTCTCAAGAGGGCTTTTCGAATCGCTGGGCTGCGAGATAATCCCAATCAATGGGGATGTGGATGGGAAATTCCCAGGGCGGCCATCCGAGCCTTCCGAAGCCAATGTGCAATCGATGCTTAAGGAAGTGGTGAAAAACTCGGCTGACTTCGGGGTCTCCTGGGACGGCGACTCGGACAGGGTGGTTTTTGCGGACGAGAAGGGGCGCTGGATTGTGGGCGATAGGGGATTTGCGGTCTCGGCTGTGCAGGCATGCAGGGAAAGGCGCGCGCAGAAGGCAAAAATGGTCGTGACCACCGTTGCCACCAGCCGTGCGGTGGAGGAGGCGTGCGCGGCTGAGGGGGCAGCGACAATCTACACGAAGGTCGGCGCGCCTTACCTGTCCGAGAAGATGGCTGAGCTGGAGGATGAAGCCGTCTCAGGCGGGGAAGAAGTGGGGGGGATAATCTGGCCGCGCTTCTCGCTTGCAAAAGACGGCCTGTTTGCCGCTGCGAAAATCTCCGAGATGGTTTGCGGAAGGAAACTGTCTGAAATAGTTGGGGAGCTTCCGGTTTATCACAACTCGAAATGCAAGCTCGAAGTGAAAGATGCGGAATCGAAAAAAAGAGGGCTTGCCGCAGCCCTCAAGCACTGCAAAGGGACAGGGGGGCGGCTCACGCTCATAGACGGGGTCCGTGCCGACTTCGAGGATGCGTGGGTTATTGTGCGCGCATCAGGCACGGAGAACGTGATGCGCGTTTTTGCTGAGGGGAAAACGCAGAAACGCGCGGAATCGCTGATGAAGGAGCTTAAGAGGGCTATTGAAACGCAGTAAGCAGGGCGGCATGGCGAAGTTTCTTTTAAATAGCTATTCCTGCTGAAATATTGGAGGATTGCATGGCAAAAGCGATTGTTCTTTGCGGAGGGAAGGGGACGAGGCTGCGCCCCTACACATACACCATCCCGAAGCCCATGCTGCCCCTTGGGAAGAAGCCCATCCTTGAATATGTGCTCCACCGCCTCAAAATGGCAGGCATAACGGAAGTGTATCTCACGGTCGGCTATCTCCATGAGCAGATTGAGAACTACTTCGGCGACGGATCGAGGATGGGGATGAAGCTCCACTACTCGATTGAGACTTCCGAAATGGGCACGGCCGGCTCGATAATACCGCTGATGGGGAAGTTTGACGAAACGTTCATAGTCATGATGGGAGACCACCTGTCAAATACGGACATAGGGCAGATTGTGGAGTTCCACAAGAAGCATGGCGCTATTGCCACCCTCGCACTCAACAGGAAAGGCGTGCCGCTCGAATACGGGGTTGCGGACATGGAAGAGGACAGGATAGTGCGCTTCCGCGAAAAGCCGATTGTGGAGAACCTGGTCAATACCGGAATATACGTCTTTGAGCCTGAAATTTACGACTTCATCAAGCCGAAGGAGGATTTTGCGAACAACGTGTTCCCGAGGCTTTTGGAAAAGAAAAAGAAAGTCTGCGGCTATGTGTTTTCCGACTACTGGCTTGACATCGGCAGGACCACGGACTATGAGCACATAAACCAGTTCATAAGCGTGATAGACCTGACCAAGGGAATGGAATAAGTGCGCGCGGCTATTGCGCAGAAACGATTTCTTTCAAACCCTGCCCCATCTCCGCTTTCGGGTAAAAGCCGATTTTCCGCCTTGCTTGCGAGATGTCCGCAACGCTTCTTTTTATGTCGCCTTTCCTTGCCGAGAGGAATTTCGGGTTGGGCGTCTTCCCGGAAAGCGAGCACATTTTCTCAAGAAGGTCGAGTATCGCTATTTCCTGCCCTGAGCCGATGTTCAAAGGCGTGCCGCACCCGTCTGATTCAAGCGCGAGTGAGAACGCGTGCGCAACGTCATCGGCATGGACGAAGTCGCGCGTCTGCTCCCCGCTCCCGTAGATGAGCGGCTGCTTGCCTGAGCCTATCGCCTCTGCGAATTTGGTTATCACGCCGGAATAGGGGCTGCCCTCGCGCTGGCCTTTGCCATAGACGTTGAACAGGCGGAGCGCCACATTTTCCATCCCGTAAAGCTGGTTGTAAAGGAGAACATAGCGCTCGGAGGAGAGCTTGGAAAGCCCGTAGGGCGAGAGCGGCGCAGCAGGGCTTGATTCCGCGATGGGCATCTCCTTAGGCTCGCCATATACTGCGGCCGAGGAGGCGTATGCGACCTTTTTTATGCCTGCGCGCCTTGCAACCTCAAGCACGTTGAGCGTGCCTTGGGCGTTCACCTGGAAGTCGGAAAACGGGTCGGAGATGGAGGATTGGACGTCAACCAGGGCGGCAAGGTGCACCACCGCCTTTGCCCCGGAAAACAGCCTTGAAAGCCTGATTGTGTCAAGCACGGACGCGCGCACGAATTCGGCTTTCACGCCGAGAGGCGGGGGGGAAAGGTCGACTATGCGGACCTCCTCGCCTTGCGCGGCAAGATGCCTGCAGACATAAGTGCCTATGAAACCGGAGCCGCCCGTCACGACTATCATGAAAACCACATCGTATGCTTAGCCGAAAAGCCTTCCGTAGAAAAGAATCGCGAGCAAAGCACATAAGGCTTCCGCCGCGATGAAACAAAGCACGAGGCGCTTCTCGGTTATGCCGCCTGAGAGCCTCATCACAAGCTGCGCAGCGCCCCTCACCTTCCCCTCGACAGGATAGAGCTTCCCGCCCCTAAGCTCGCCCCACCATTTGGTGCTTGGGAACCGGTTGTATGCCTTTATCGCAAAATCAAAGAGATACGGAATGACAAGAATCGCGCCTGCGGACTCGAGGTTGCCGATTATCACGGCCGAGGCAAGCGCCGCCCCGATTGCCAGGTTGCCGACGTCCCCGATGAATACCTTCGCCGGATACCAGCTGAAGCGGAAGAAAACCAAAAGCGCGCCAAGCATCGCCGCAGAGAGCGCGCCCATCTCCACCGAGCCTGCCGCAAACGACAGGAAGAGGATTGCCGCGAACATCACCGCGCCCATCCCCGCCTCCATCCCGTTGAAGCCCGCAAGCATGTTGGTGAGGTTGGAAGCGACTGTCACGCCAAGGGGGATGAGCAGGAAGATGTAAAAGAAGCCAAAGTCAATGGCCCCTATCAGGGGAACTGCGATTTCGGTGCTGCCTGCCGCGCTGACTGCGACAAGGGGAAGGGCGGCAGCCATAGGGAGAATCGTCTTTATGTCCTTGCGCATGTCGAAGAGGTCGTCAAACACCCCCACAAGCGCGATTATCGTCATTGTGAGCATTGCCGCAAGCATTTCAGGAAGCTTGAGCGGGTAGCCCAAGAACGTATGGAGGGCGATTGCGAAGAGAAGCGAGCCTATTGCGCCCATTATGATTGCCAAGCCCCCCATTTCAGGCACTTCCGGCGTGCCCTCCTTGTTGACATCCTTGCCCACCATCCCGGAGGCGGAAAGCTTCCGGATTATGAAAGGGAGGGAAAACCAGGTAAGCGCAACCGAGCAGAGGAAAACCGTGGCTACAAGGATGAAATCCTGCATTCATTCCACCTCGCGAACGGTTACCTTTCCGAATTGCCTTGCGGATGATTGGCCTTGCCCCTGGGCCGAATAAACCGAAATGAAATTCGGGAGGCTTGCCCCCTCTTCGAGGACTATCAGCCTGTTTGTCTTGCTGGCGAATGGCTCGTTTGGGCTGAGGAGCAGCATCCGGGAGAGGGGGATGCTGCCATAAGGCCGGCCATATGCGTCGATTATCTGGCCGTCCTTGAGCGCGAAGGCGCCTGCGCCGCCAATCTCGCGGATGAGAAGGCCGCCCGCTGCTGAAGAGAACAGGGCGAAATCGGCATTGCTGCCCGAAATGCTTGAAACGTATGAGAACGACTCGAATCCGGCTTCCCCGCTGCCGGCCAGCCCGTATTCCTCCGGATAATCGATGTAAGAGAGGGAAAGCAGCATGTGCCCCTCGCTTGGAACCGGGGCGCCCTTGAGCAGGTATTCGGCGAATTGGGCCTGGTTGCAGACGGCTGCGCCTTGCAGGTAGAAGCTTGCCATGGCGCCATTGCCAAGAAGGCAGACGCTGCCTGCGCCCTTCCCTGAAAGGTAGGAGAGCGCGCTTGCCTCGTCGATGTCCGCGTATTTCGGATAAGCTTCCAGGTACTGCGAATACGGGCAGAAGACTGCCAGGAAAAGCGAAAGGCCCACAAGCAAGATTGCCGCGATGGCGAAAAAGCGCCTGTTATTGTATTCGCAAAAGTGCATTGCGAGGGGCGCAAGGCTTGAAAGCAGACCTGAGAGCGCTATTGCCTTGAACGGATCTGCGTGCTGGTAGGCCGCCAAGCCGAACATTGCAAAGAAAAACAGGAAAAACGCGCAGGAAAGCTTGGCAACCGCGGGCAGCTTCTCATCGCTTGCGCGCGAAATGCCCTCGGAGGCAGGATAGGTTAGAAGAACTGCCCCCGCAAGCGGGCTGAAGATGGAGGCGGCAATCGCGCCTAATGCGAGAATGCATGCCTCAAGCGATGCGGCATTGAAGGCAAAAAGCACAACCGCCAATGAGGCGGCGGCAGCCAAAAACGGCGCGCCCGTGAATAACTCCTGCGCCTGGCCTAAGGCAAAGGACGGCTGGCTCGGCGCCGCCGCAAGCACAATGGCGAATACGATGGCGGCCGCGGCAAAGTAAGGCGCGCTTCCCCCCTTTTTCGCATATGCCGCGGCTGCAAAAAGCGCGGATGACAGCACAACTGCCGCCCCGAAGCCGAAATCGGAATATGCGCAAAGCGCCCCGAATACAATGGATGGCGCAAGCCATGCGGCATGCCCCTTTTTGGAATAAAGCGCCATGAAAAGGAAAAAGAGCGAGAAGAGCATTGCGGCAACCGAGGCGCTGCTGAAAACCCCGGGGAGGAATTGCAGGAGGGCGGCTTGGGAGAGCATGAAGAGGATTGCGGAGAAGGCGGCAACCGTTTTCCTAAAGCCGAAAGCGCGCATAGAAAGATAAAGGAAAATGGCGGTGAGCGCGAAAAGCTTGGCAGGCCAGAAGAGCAGGAATGACACTATCGTGTCAGGCGAAGTGGCAGGCATTCCCAAAAACGAGGCGTAAAACCCTTCGAAAAATGAGGCGATTTGGATGTGGAATGCGGCGGGCTGCCCCAAAGCAGCCGCCTGGATTGCGATTGCCGGGGAATAGTCCGGCAGCGTGGCTTTCGGCGGAAAGCTGCCAATCCCGAAAGCGATGAGGAAGATTATCGCAACAGCCGCAAGCTCCTTCCAGTCGAATTTCAACAAGTCCTGCATCAATACACACCTTCAACCGTTATCGTGACGCCATCCCCCTAAGAATCTCTTCCGCGCGCGAGAGGGAGATGTTTTTCTCATCAGCCATCTGCCTTGCGATTCTGTCCGCCTGTTCCCCCTTCGCCCCTGCGGCAACCGCCATGTTCTTCGCATGCAGCCCCATGTGCCCGCGCTGTATGCCTTCGGTTGAGAGCGCTTTAAGCGCCGCGAAATTCTGCGAAAGCCCGACCGCCGCCATTATGCAGGCAAGCTCGTTCGCGCTTTTCATGCCAAGTATGGAAAGGGCGGCTTGCGCGGTCGGTAGGGAGCGCGTCGCGCCGCCTATGGTGCCGACGGCAAGCGGCAGCTCTATCTCGCCCTGCAAATCGCCGTTCGGGAGCTTGCGGAAGCGCGTTAGGGGCTTGTAATTCCCGCCGATTGCTGCGTATGCGTGGGCGCCAGCCTCGACCGCCCGCCAGTCATTGCCCGTCGCAAGCGCGACCGCGTCAATGCCGTTCATTATGCCCTTGTTGTGCGTGCATGCGCGGAAAATGTCGCCATCCGCAAACGCCCATCCATCCAGCACGCCCTCGATGGCTTCTGCGCCGACGGTTTCCTTCCGCCATATCGCGGTTGCGCGCGCAAGGCGCATCACCGCCAGGTTGGTGAGTATGCGGAGGCGCGCTTTCCCTTCGCCAGCCGCCTTTTCAATCTGCGGGGCGGCCCCTTCGAGGATGGTGTTGATGGTGTTCGCGCCCATGGAGTCGCGCACATCCACGTGGAACTCGGCAATCGCCATCTTTCCGCGCGGGGTCTCAATCACGCGTGCGGAAAAGCCGCGGATTCCCCCCCCGTATTTTGAGATGTTTTCGGCAAAAGGCGCTGCCGCCCTGATGATTGCCTCCTTTTCGGAATTGAGCTTTTTTGCAACGGCTTCGGCGCTCTTCATGCCGACAAGCTGTATCTGCCCAATCATCACCGGAGGGTCAGCGCTTGCGGAAAAGCCGCCTGTTTCCCTGCAAAGCTTCGCCCCGTTCGAGGCTGCCGCGACAACCGACGGCTCCTCGATTGCCATTGGCACGAGCGTTTCCTTCCCGTTGATTATGAAATTGGTTGCAATTGCGAATGGGAGCGCGCAAAGCCCTGCAACATTCTCGCTCATCCTGTCTGCGATTGAATGTTGGAGGGGGGACTCGGAAAGAAGAAGTTTTTTTTGCTCCTCCCCCAATCCCGAAAATTCGGCAAGCGCAGCTACCCTCTCCTCACGCGAGAGATTGTAAAATCCCGGGATTGCGGATGATTTTGCCATGAAACCACAAATCCTTCATGTGCAGCCGCCATCGAAGCGCGGCTTTCTTGGTGCCGTCATCATTTCTTTCCAGACTCAACATATGCGATTAATTTGTAGGCAAGCCTTGCCGCAAGGAAATCGGAAACCATGCTGCCTGGAATGGGGGCAAGCTCGACGATGTCAAAGCCCACGACCTTTTTGCTTGCGCATACCTTCCTAAGAAGGCTGGTTACCTGGTGCCATCTCAAGCCGCCAGGCTCCGGTGTGCCAACGGCAGGCATTTCCGAAGGGTCAAACCCATCAAGGTCGATTGAAATATACACCTCGCCCTTGAGCTTCTTTATCAGTTCCGCCTCGCTGAAATCGACACCGTAAACGTCAAGCTTCTGCCTCTTTATCGCATCCGCCTCCTCTTTCGAGTAGCTTCTTATGCCGACTGAAACCGCATGGAAATTCTCGCGGCAGCGCGCCATTGCGCACGCGTGGCTGAACGGAGTGCCCTCAAACTCTCCGCGCATGTCAGCGTGCGCGTCGATGTGCAGAACCGAGATGTCCTTTTTCCTTCCGGCAAATGCGGCAAATGCGCCTATTGACACCGAGTGGTCCCCCCCGAGCAGTATCGGGAATTTGCCTTCCGCGAGAACCGCCTCCACCGC
>CAYWFJ010000016.1:0-19869 GCA_964458205.1 Microcaldota archaeon
TCCTTGGTTGCCCTCTCACCTAAATCTTAACTGTCTCGCCCAATTTCGGCGCGCTCGCGTCGTAGCCTTCGAGCTTGAGGTCTTCCGCAAACTGCTCGCAGCGGTCGCCGTGCATGCACATCACTTTCTTGGGCTCAAGCTTTTTCACAAGGTCGAAAAGCTCGCTTCTTCCCGCGTGCGCGGAGAAGTCCAGGTAGGAATGCGTCGCTTTCGGGGTTATCTTCACGCCGTCGTATTCCACATGGCCTTTTGTGAGTAGGTTGTGCCCGTTCGTCTCCTCCACGCAGTAGCCCGTGAATATCGCACGCGACTCAGGGCCGAGGCGCAGAAGATACTCAAGCGCAGGGCCCCCCTGGAGCATCCCGGCAGTTGAAATAATCACGCACTGTTTTTTGAGCACCTTCTCCCGGTCCCCCTTGTGGAGCACCGGCCTGCAGGTTTCCATGTCCTGCCTGAACTTCTTGAAGTCTTTCACATAGGAGGAATAGTGCGAAAGCGTCTCGCTCACCCTCCAACCCATACCATCCACCCAAACATCAACATCCTTGTTTTGCGAGCGGATTATCCTGATGAGCTCCTGCGTCCTGCCAATCGCAAACGCAGGGAACAGCACGCTGCCGCCCTCTCCAAGCGTCGCCTCCACCTGCCTGCCAAGCTCGATTTCAAGCTCCTTTCTTGGCGGATGGTCCTTGTCTGAGTAGGTGCTCTCGATGAGCAGCACATCCGGCCCTTTCGGCGGCGCTTCCGAGGCAAAAGTCGTCTTGGTCTCCTCACCCTTGAAGTCCCCGCTGTAAACGACCCTGCCTTCGCCAGTATCAACATCAACTATTGCAGCGCCGGGTATGTGCCCGCCCTGATAAAGAGACACCGTGCCCTCCCCTGTTTCATACCATTTCTTGTAGGAAAGAAGGGTGGTGTTCGCAAGCATCCTTTTGGTCTCCGATGCGCGGTAGGGGAATTCGCCCCTTTTTGCCATTATCCTCATCGAGTCCTCGATTATTATCTGCGAGAGCGCCTGCGTTGGCGGGGTGCAGATGAGCTCGGGCTTCTCGTGCCGGTAAAGGGCCGGAAGAAAGCCGGTGTGGTCCAGGTGCGCGTGCGAGGCGATGACGAAGTCGGGAATGGATGGCGGCTGCTCAGGGAAAGGCGTTTCGGAGTGTATCTTCAATCCGCAGTCCAGCATGAACTTGTCCTTTGCGGACACCATCACGCAGCTCCTTCCCACCTCTTGGGCGGCGCCTAAAAACGTCAGTTCCATGGATAACTATTAAAAGTTAAGGCTATAAACCCATTCGATGAACGAGCTAAATTTCCTCGATTTGGTCATCCTTCAGAAGGTTGACGCCGAGTCCTCTGTGGAGAAGTTCGGCAGCATAATAAACACCTCTTTTTTCGAAACAGCTAATCTTCTTGGAACCGTGAAGATAAAGGGCTACATAAACATCGAGTCCTCTCTTGGCGGCATCAGCAAGGTCACGCTAACCGAGGCGGGAAGCGCCCTTTTGCTGGTTGCTGAGCAGAGGGCAAAGGAGCCAATCGAGCCACTTGACAACGCGATACTCCATGCGCTTGCAGGCGGGGCAAAGGAGCTTGGCCCGCTGCAGACCGCGCTCAACATACGCGCAGGCGACCTCGCGTTTCACATAAACAAGCTTGTCGCGCAAAGCTTCATGGATTACACCGTCCGCTCGGCAAAGGTGGAATTCGTGCTCACCGAGCAGGGCTTCAACTGCGTGGGCGGCGTGCGCGTGCAGCAGAAGCTTGAGGCAGAGGTTTCACCCTCCCTTTCCTACAGCGAAAAAGCGGGGCAGGCTGCCGGCGGGCAAAAGGATGAGGCGGCAAAAGGCGAAAAGGAGAAAGCGCCAGGCTGGCTTGATGGCTGGGCGGTGGAGCAGGCGCACCATGCGAAGAAGGAAAACATCCCTGCAACCCCGGTTTCCGCGGAAAAAAAGCCATCCGGCATCGAGAAGGACGACGTTGCGCACCTTTTGGGGAATCATGCCGCCTCAAAGCCGGCATCGCATGCGCACCAGCGCAAGCGCCAGCCTGAGAAAGAGGAGCGCGAGCTTACTCCTGAGGAAAAAAAGCGCAGGAGATTCTTTTCCAAGCTTGAGTATTATTTCGTCGAATATCTCCCCTATCTTGTGCTGATACTGGTGGTCCTCGCGATATTCATAGGCGCGGCATTCCTGTCAATAACCAAGCTGTTGTGAGGGGCTTATTTGGACTTTTCCCTGCTTTCAAAATACGGCATACCCTTCGCGCCGTTCAAAATCGCAAAGTCGCTACCGGATGCGCTGTCCGCCTCGAAGGAAATAGGCTTCCCGGTAGTAATGAAGGCGATTTCCCCCCAGGCGCTCCACAAGTCCGATATAGGGGGGGTCATTCTGGGCATAGGGGATGCCAAGGAGGCGGAAGGGGCGTACAAAACGCTCGAGCAGCGCTTTTCCGGAATGAAGCTTGAAGGGGTGCTTGTCCAAAAAATGCTCGGGCGGGGCAAAAATACGGTCGAGCTCATAGTTGGCGGGAAGCGCGACGCGCAATTCGGCCAGCTTATCATGCTTGGCATGGGCGGGGTCTTCGTGGAAGTTTACCGGGATGTGGCATTCCGCGTCTGCCCGATAGGCAACGATGACGCCATCGAAATGATCCACGAGCTAAAATCATTCCCCATACTCATGGGCGCCCGCGGCAGGAAGCCAGCAAACATATCCTCGCTTGCATCCGCCCTTGTCCGGGTCTCAAGGCTGCTTGAGAAGGAAAACCCCTCGGAGTTTGACATAAACCCGCTGTTGGTCGATGAGCACGGCTGCGTCGCTGTGGACGTGCGGCTCCTTTAGGTGATTATGGTGGCAAAGCCGATACCAAAAAAGGTGAAGAACCTCGACGCGGTCTTCAATCCGGACAGCATAGCGGTGATTGGCGCAAGCCGGGAGCCGAACAAGATAGGGCATGTGATAGTCAAGAATTTCATAGACGGCGGATTCGCCGGCAGGATATACCCGATAAACCCTCGCGCGGAGGACATACTCGGGCTTCGCGCATACAAGTCCGTCCTTGACATAAAAGAAAAGGTGGACTCCGCGGTAATCGCGGTTCCGGCTGCGGCGGTCGCCCCTGTGCTTGAGGAATGCGGGAAGAAGGGCATACGCGGAGTGGTGCTCATCACAGGCGGGTTTTCAGAAGTGGGCAATTCGGAGGCTGAAAAAAAGCTTGCCGAGATTGCGAACAGGTACGACATCGCGCTCATAGGGCCGAACTGCATGGGCGTGATAACCCCCGGGTCGCGCGTGGATTCCGTCTTCCTCCCAATCTACAAGCTGGGGAGGCCTCGCGTAGGCAACATTTCGTTCATTTCACAATCGGGCGCGGTGGGCGGCTGCATAGTCGATTTGGCGGCGCGCGCAGGCATCGGCATGAGCAAGTTCGTATCCTACGGGAACGCGGCTGCGATTGACGAATGCGACCTTCTGGAGTACCTTTACCACGACCCCGACACGAAAATAATAGTCGCCTACCTTGAAGGCGTGAAGGACGGCAAGAGGTTCCTCGAGGTTGCGAAGAGAATCACCCGCAAGAAGCCCATCGTGGTGCTCAAGGCAGGCAGGAGCGCGGCCGGCGCCGAGGCGGCGCGCTCGCACACCGGCTCGCTTGCCGGCGCCTCGGAAGCGTATTCCGCGGCATTCAAGCAGGCGAACGTCATCGAGGCGCAGACGCTCGAGCAGCTCTTCGACTTCGCGAAGATATTCGACCAGGTGCTGCCTTCCGGCAGGAGGATAGGCATAATCACGAACGGCGGCGGCATGGGCGTGCTTGCAACCGACGCGCTTGCGGACGAGGGGCTCGCGCTCTCGCAGCTTTCCGATGAGACGCAAAAGCTGCTCCGCGCCTCGCTTCCGCCCTACGCGAACGTGCGAAACCCGCTGGACATAATCGGCGACGCCGACTCGCACCGCTACGAGATAGCGATAAACGCCATGATGCGGGACGGGAACGTGGACGTCATCATGCTGATAATACTTTTCCAGACCGCAGGGATTGACAGCTCGGTCGTCAACATCGCAATCCGCGCATCCGACCTGAGGAAAAAGCCGATAATCTCGGTCTGCAGCGGAGGGGAATACACCGAGATGCACAAGCGCATTTTGGAAAGCTACGGCGTGCCCACCTATGTGTCTCCCACATCCGCAATGCGCTCGATCTCGCGCTTCATAAAATACGCGGAGCACTACTCGAAGTACAATACCGCGCATTCAGTCCTGCAGGCTGAGAAAGAGAGGCAGTAGGCAGCAAGCCAGCATCAAGGGCGCCCAGCTACCTTTTCCGCGCTTTCTTCCTCGGTTTTTGCACGGTTTCGTTCTTCGCCTTGTTGTATTCAACATACGAGTACGCAGTCGCGACAATCGCAGCCGCAATCGCCGGGCCGATGACCATCCACATCATCACGTCAGGAGGGGTGACAAGCGCAACCAGGCAGAGTGCGCCGCAGGCCCAGAAAAGCTTCCCTGCAAGCCGGTTGGTCTTGTCCCATACTCTTTCATCCGCAAGGGTCCAGGGGGTCCTCATCCCGATGAAGTAGTTCCTCTTGGTGTAGTTGAGCATGTATCCAGTATAGAAAAACAGCATCGCGATTGCTGCGACGACGACAGGCACGGTATCGAAAGCATAGCCCATGTTCGGAAGGAGGGTTGCCACGTAAATCACCCCCATCATGAACACGAATACCACCTTGAAGCCCCAGAACTGCAGGCTGAAGTCCTCCAGGTTCTTCTTGTAGACCTCTATTTTCGGTATTATCAGGAAAACAAGGTATATTATCGCGGTCATTGCGGGCACAAGGTAAAGCCCCACGCTCTTGTCCACCCATCCGTCCGGCTTGCCGCTCATCCCCCAATGCCCGATAACATTCCCGTTGCAGTCTGTCTTCAAGTACGGCTCGACATAAAGCGCAAGCGCGAACATGAGCGCGATTATCAGGATGGGCAGGATTTCACGGTTCATCGGCAACACCAAAATGCGTTTTTCGGGCAACAAATATAAAGAGGCGCGGCGCTTCTCACCGCATGGAAAGGACGGCGGGAGAAAAGAAGCGCCCTGCTTCCAGCTGCATGGGAAAGGCCGCAAAAGCCGGGAAGCGCGCATCTTCGGCGGGCACAGGGAAACCTGATGCGCCCCTGCCTCTTTTCACCGCCCGCGACGCCCTGTCCCTCGCCGGCGCAATCGCGCTCTCGCTTGCCGCGATTTACCTCTTCTCCGCAATCCCATCCCTTCAGGGCACAGGCTACGCTGGCATATTCATAATCTCCCTCCTATCAAGCGCCACGGTCTTCCTCCCGATGCCGGGATTTGCGGTTGTTTTCGCAATGGGCCGCTTTCTCAATCCGGTGCTTGTCGGATTTGCAGCGGGGGTTGGCTCGGGCTTGGGCGAAATGACAGGATACCTTGCAGGCTATGCAGGGCACAATGCGGTCATGAATACCTCTCTTTTCCGCAGCCACAAGGCGCAAATCGAGAAAAACGGCATGTTCGCGCTCTTCCTCCTCGCGCTCGTGCCCAATCCGGCATTCGACATTGCGGGCGTCGCGGCAGGCGCGATAAGGATGCCGGTATGGAAGTTCCTGCCTGCGGTAATCGCAGGCAAGACGCTGCGCTACATCTCGCTTGCGTTTGCAGGGGAATACAGCGAAGGGTGGTTCTGACCTAGCCCCGGCAAAGGCTTTTTAATGCTCATGAATAGAAAAAAGCCGCATACCAGGGGCCGGTATTGGCAGTTGAGATTTCAACTGTTGACGGAAGCTTAGCCTGGTTGGAGCGTTCGACTGATAAGCGCCCTTTGGCGATTTGTTTTGCCAGGGATGTTTTGAAATCGAAAGGTCGAGAGTTCAAATCTCTTCCGGCCCATAATTTTTCTTATTCTTAATCGAAAGGTCGAGATCGTCAACCGCGCAGCGGTTGGCGAGAAGTTGCGCGAAAGCGCAACCAAGAGTTCAAATCTCTTCCGGCCCACTCCCCTTCTTATTCGTGTTCCGGTTTTGAGCCTTCGGCTCAAAATCTGTCGCAGTTGCCCTTGCAGCTGCCCCATCTTCAGGCCCACTCCCATTTTTCATCCGCTCATGCTCATTGGCAAGCGCGATGGCCGTTTTTTCAAGCTTTTCACGCGGCTTCCCGTCCCTTTCCAGAAATTGGGCTATTGCAAGATAGGCAAACGACCTCACAAGGGGGCTGGAGACGAGCTTTGCGGTTTTCAGGGCATCCTCAAAAAATCCGCTATATGCCTGCAGGTGCGCGCACCCGTAAAACTCCCAGTCTCGCATCCGCAAATCCTGGATTTTTTTGATCTCCGCAGCCTTGTTCTTGTAAAGGGGCCGCAATTCTTCGCCCTGCTTTGCTTTCGCTTCCCGCGCCAGTTTCTTTTCCATTTCAGGCACGCTGACAAGAAGCCTGGCAAATGCAGCCGGATTTCCGCCAAAAACAGTGGCCTTCCGCCTGAGATGAACCGCTGAGATTGCCTGCCCTGCCCCGCCATGCATGCGTGCCGCTATGCATTGCAAATATTATATACTCGCTGCTGGCATGGCGGGTCAGTAATGCTCTTCAAGATTCTTCCAGCTTTCTTTTTTGTACACCTTCACGCTCTCGGAAAGCTCCATCCCCTTGGCAATCCCGTTCCTTTTCGCAAGCGCGGAGAGATAGTCTGATTGTATCCTGTCAAAGTAGGCGGATTCCTCCTCGGTCAGGCTTCTTGCCTGCTTCTCCGCGTTTTTTGCCTGTATTTTTGCCAAAAGCTCGGCTATTGCCTTCTCATTCGCATCAAATTCCTGGAGCTTCCCGGCGCCCACCCAAACGCGCTTGCCGCCGGGCAGCATCCTGAGGACTTCATCAGGGGCCTTCAGCTCGGCCGCATCAGCTTTTTTTTTATCTGTGGAAAAAGACCCTGCGAAAACGCAGCATTGCCTTCCAAGCCTTGCGGCCAGGTCGACTAGCTCCTGCTGCTTTTCCTTCGGGAGGAATGAGACGTCAACGTCCGCGCCCTGCCCATCCTCAATGAGGAGCTGGACTGCCTCCGCCTCCTTCCGGGGGAAAGAATTGACGAGCACGACCGCGCGCGCAATGTCGTCCTTCTTTTCGAAATTGCTTTTCACAAGGACAGCGCGCTTCTTCATTAGCTCATAGGCCTCGCCTGACTTGCCCTTGACCGCAACGTCTATTTCCCCCCTTGAATATTGGTTTATTTTCAGGGTGTATTCCTCTATCTCCTTGCGGCTTGGGACAATCGTTAGGAGGTCTGCAACCGCAAGCTTTTCCGAGATGGGGGCCAGCTTCCCTTCCACCTGCGCCAATTCCCCTTCCAGCACCTTCACATGCATGTCTTCCGGCTTTGCGCCTGTCCTCAAAAGGAGGTCTTTCTTGAACGAAAGCTCGTTTCTCTTGCGCACAAGCACTGTGTGGTCCACAAGCTCGCGGCTGGAGATTATTACGGTCCTCTCTTCCATGTTTTGCATTCTCGGCTAAGGTTTATATTCCATCTCGCGAGGAGCCCGCCTTTCAAGCCACGCAACCGCTTCCGGAAGCCTTTCCACGATTTTTTCCGCGCCCTCCATGTGCCTAAACAGCCCGATCCTCTCCGCCTCATTGCGGCATTCCCTGCTGAGCGCATGGTATTCATCTTTCCTTTCCTGGCTTATCTGTTCCGGCCCTGACAGCGCATAGTGCCTTATTATGTGGAGATATTCCTTTTCCATGAACAGGTAGCACAGCTTGAGCCTGTGCAAAAGCGAATCGGCATCAACGCCTGTTTTCCCATGGCGGGATGCCATAATGGACTTGGCCAGCCCGACCGCCTCCTTTCTTTCGCACTCTATTGCGGTCAGAAGATTGCCTTCCACGTCAATCCCAAGGTTGGCGACAGAACGCAGGCACTCGGCCTCGCTGACCAGCATGCCGCAAAGCGAGTAAAGCTTGGCAGCCCGGATATACCTGCCCGCAATGTCGTCATTCATCTTCCTGACTTCGCCAAATTCGCTGACAGTGAGCACTCTCGAATACTTCTGGCGCATCTCCGAAGACATCCGTTCGGCTTCGTGTTCAAGCGACCTGGCTTTCCTTATCCTGCCTTCCGCCTTTCTTTTGGAATACCATCCGCCGATCCCCCTGCCGATTTTCTTCGCAACGCCCATTGCGCCTTGGGGCATTGGCTCCTGGTGGAGCAGCGCCTTGCCTCCTCCTCTATCTGGAGCGCCAGCCTTGTGCATTTGTTTCCTGCCCATTCAGACCATCTTCCCGGGCAATGCCGGGCACCAACCATTATGCTGCCCGCCCTATATGATAGTATGCCTTTTCCAGCCGGTAAAAGAGGAATATTTTTTTGGGGAGGGGGGCGCAAAAAAGTAGGGTGTGGGAGGTGAATAACGGCGCCCCGATTCCCCAAAAATATGAACAGCGGAAAGTGGCCTTCCCGCTGCGGACTTTCGTCCTTTTTGGTCGCCTTGCATCCATTGCAAGCATGATTCCTTCATTGTTTTGCGCAGTAAAGCACCGCCCTGCCGACCTGCCTTTTTGACAAAAGGCCCATCGCAAACAACTTGTTCAGGCGCGCGCTTGCTGCGTTTTTTCCCTTGTAATTGAACCTCCTTTTCACTTCCTCTGCGGACACATGCCGCTTTTCCTTCACGAACCTCAGCATTTCCTCGTCAACCGCCGGCAGCAGGATTTCGCCCTCGCCATCCTGGGCGCCATGCGCAGCCGCATGCCCGCCCTCAAGCGCAGTTAGCCTCGCATCCAGCTCGCCGAATTTCGCATCCAGCCTTTCCACCAGCGTCTTGAGCAGGCGGTTGCTGTTCTCCCTCTCAGTTGCCACGCTGTTCATGAGCGCAGCAAGTACCAGCGGGTCACGGAGCTTGTGGATGTCGTTTTCCAAAGGCGAAAGGATTTCTTCCCGAATCGCCTCCATTTCGCGCCTTGCCCCTTCGGCAATAGGTTTATATTTTTCGTCCTTGTTCATGTACTCGCCATTGTCATGCTGGTGCTTCGGACGTGTCATTGTGTTGTCATGACGTTATCATGATAATATATATAAACCAGTAGGTCGTTCTCCCGTAAAATGCTGCATATTTTTAACCACGATAAAATACCTATTAAAACTGATTTCATGCCACTTTCGCTTTCCGAGACGGCGGTCCTGATTGCCCGTGCGCTCCGCGACTCAGACGTGCGGGCAATGCGGAAGATAAACGACCGCTGCCTTTCAGAGACTGCGCTGAAATTTTCAGAGCACGCCTACGTTTTTGCGCTGGTTTCATACGTGCTCTCAAAAATACTGAGCAAGCCCCGCTATCTTTCCGAGTCGCGGGCCAAGCAGTCGTTCTTTGCCCTTCAAACCCTTCTTCTGCAATGCGAAACGCTTGCGGCATCCGCCAATTACCCCGAGCTTCTCTCATGCCAAAACCGGATACTTTCAACCATCGAGGCGATGGATGCGCGGGACAGGCGATTCGTAAAGGGGATATTGCAGAAAGGGCGCCTCAAGATAGCCTCCGTCCTCTACGCGCAGGGCATCTCCCTGGGAAGCGCGGCCGAGATAACCGGGACAGACAAGCGTGAAGTGCTCCTCTATGCGGGCCAGACTCTCATGTTCGACCGCCTGAAGGAAAAGAAGGGCATGGCAAAACGGATGAAGGAGCTTCGGGAGATATTCTCATAGGTGCGAATCATGTCTAAATTGTCAGGGCAGTCCATGGTGTGCGACGCTTCCTCGCTTATTTCGCTTACGGACTCGTGCTTTGTCGGCTCGCTTTATTTCCTCAAGAAAAAATTCAAGGGCAGGTTCATAATCCCCCCTTCGGTCGAATACGAGTGCGTCACCAACCCTATGCGCCTCCGCGCGCACGCCCTCCATGCCCTGAGGATAAAGCTCGCCATAAAAGATGGAATAATCGACGTGGTGGCGCCCGAGCCAGTAAAGCTTTCACAAAAAATAAGCCTTATTGCAAACAGGATGTTCTTTGTCGGCGGCTCCCCCCTGCGCTTGCTGCACGAGGGCGAATCCGAGGTCCTTGCGCTTTCGATAGAGGCGGGCGTCCAGAACCTTCTGATGGACGAGCGCACCACGCGCATGCTTGTCGAGGACCCGGAAGCGCTTCGCGCTCATTTCGAGTCGGAATTCAAAAAGCCCGTGGAGGCTGATGACGAATGCCTCTCGGCTTTCGGGCGGATGGTTTCCGGCATGCGCTTTTTCCGCTCAAGCGAGCTGCTCCTCCTTGCGGCAGAGAAGGGCTTTTTCAAGGATTACCGCGAGCTTGAGCGCGACGCAATCGGCGCAGCGCTTTACCACCTCAAATACGCAGGCTGCGCTGTCGGATTCACTGAAATAGATGCCTACCTTTCAAAGGCGGGCGGGAAGGGCAGGCGCTGACATGCCGGGGGAAAAAAAGAGCCCGCGCATCCTTGTGGACAGCCGCGAGCCGGATTCTGTGTGCGATGCGCTCGAGGGGCTAGGCGCCAAAATCGAGCTTTCGCAGCTTCCTCTCGGCGACTATATCCTCTCGGACCGGCTCGCAGCCGAGCGCAAGACCCGCGCCGATTTCGAGTCGTCCGTCATTGATGGCAGGCTTTTCCATCAGTTATCAGACCTGTCAGCCGCTTACGTGCGCGTGGTGCTGATTGTCGAGGGCGAGCAGCCTGCCGAGAGCCGCATTTCCCGCCCGGCGCTTCTCGGGGCGTATTCATCCGCCATATCGGATTTCGGGTGCGCAATCTTCTTCACCAAAAGCCCCCAGTCAACCGCCGAAATGCTTCGGGCGCTTGCGCACCACGAGCAGTTCTCCATGTCGCGCACTCTTAGCGTATATGCAAAACGGCGCAGCCGGAGCGAGAGCGAGCAGAAGCGCGCAATAGTCGAGTCGCTGCCGAATGTCGGCCCCTCGCTTGCCAGGGCGCTTCTTTCCTAT
This sequence comes from Microcaldota archaeon, assembly GCA_964458205.1. Lineage (GTDB taxonomy): Archaea > Micrarchaeota > Micrarchaeia > Anstonellales > Anstonellaceae > UBA10161. The sequence goes on from CAYWFJ010000016.1 coordinate 10,947, forward strand.
TTTGACACGGTTGAGAATGTCATGTGCGCACCCGAAAGCGAGCTTTGCCAGGTGGGGAAGCTGGGCAAGAAAAAGGCGGGGGAGATCCGCCATGTCCTGGCCAGCCGTTACCTTGAAAATGAAGACCCTGGTCGGCGGTCTTGCGAAAAGGCGGATGGGGCCAGCGAAAGCGGGCAGGGCGATGGCGCGATGCAGCGCGAAAACCCAGGAAGGGGCGCAAAGGGCGGCAAAACAGGGCAAGAAGGCCGAACATGACCACATATGCCTATATCCTATAACGTAAAAAAGGGCAGTTATTTAAGCCTGCGATGCCAATATTTCCAAGCTAGGGAAAAGCCTTGTTTCTTTGGAATGCTGGAATCTTGAAATCGGTGGTATTATGGATGAAAAAATAATCAAAATCGTCTCTGCAAAGCTTAGGAAATGCGAAGGGCAGCCCATGACGCCCGAGAGGCTCGCCGAAATCAGGGCTGCGGTCTACTCTGCGACAAAGACGAACAAGTTCGCCTCGTTTTCAAACATAAAGAAATGGGTCAAGGCCGCGCGTTCCGCGATGAAGAAAGACGAATCCGCCTCTAAGAAGAAAGGCGGCGCAGGCGCCAAGCCTTCCGCAAAGCCCGTTTCCAAGCCCGCTCCGCGCGAGCACCGCTACGAGGAGGAGCCCGTGCGCCACGTGGCGCGCGAAATGCCGGTTGTGCACGATGTCCCGAAAAGGCTCGAGGCAAGCCTCAACATGGTGAAAGAGGAGTCCATGCCGGTGCAGCTTTCGGAAGTGGCAATGGCCAAGCCCACGGTCGTGTTCGACAAGGTCTATCTCCAGGGCATAAAATTCGAGATAGCTGGCATCAGGCAAACAATGGAGCGCGTAAGCCGCCAGCTTGACAAGCTTGAGAAGGCGATTGTCGCGGAAAAGGAAGACTGATTCAGCATTGCGCCCTTTTCCAGCATTTTACTGGAAGCAGCGTGAGCCTTATATCTTTTCCATCCGAATCCATCCATGCGATCAGATGTTCCATCCCACCGGCATCAGGGTGAACGGCACCAACATTGCCCTTGACTCGGCAAAGCACGAGCTTTGCTTCGTGTCGCACGCGCATTCCGACCACACCGAGGCTTTCAAGGCCGGGAAAAAATCAATAATCGCATCCGATGAGACTTTTGCCATAATGGGCCGGGAGCCAATGCCTCTCCCGAAAATGGACGGCATCTCGCTCCACCCCGCCGGGCACATGCTTGGCGCGCGCCAGCTTCTTGCCGAAACCTGCGAGGGAACATTCGCTTACACTGGCGACTTTTCCCTCCATGGCGCCTACACCTCAAAAGCCGCGCCCATACTCCAATGCGACACGCTGATGATAGACTCCACCTATTGCCTTCCAGCTCTTGCCCTTCCAAGCCGCAGCTTGACCATAAGCGCAATGCGCAAGTTCGTCAAGGGCAACGAAGGGTCCATAATCGTGTTCGGGGCATACGCGCGCGGCAAGTCGCAGGAGCTGGTGCGCTTCCTCAACATAGAATGCGGCGTCGCCCCGGTGGTGTTCAAGCAGGCCGCGAAAATCTGCGAGGCTTATGGGAAATGCGGCGTGAATCTCGACTACGTTGCCGCCGAAAGCCCGGAAGCGGAAGAGTCGATGCGGCACCCCTTTGTCGCGATAATGCCCCCCGGCAAGGTGAATTTTGATTTCGGGGCGAAGCTTTCGGAGGCATTCGGCAGGGAGGTGAAAACCGCCGTGGCAACAGGCTGGGCGAAAGTGAGCCGCTTCCCGGTCGATGAGGCGTTCGCCTTTTCCGACCATGCGGATTTCAAGGACACCATGCGCTATATCTACGGCTCGGGCGCGAAGAAAGTGGTGTGCGCGAACAGCGGGGCAAAGCCGGCTGCAAATTGCCTCCGCTCGTTGGGGATAGACGCAATCTGCCAGTCCGAATTGGGGCAATCGCTCCAGTCGACGCTTGCAAGCTGCATTCAAGGTTAGGCAGTGCCCCATGCGCCCGCAATCCTGCGCCGGAAGCCGATTCAATATAAAGTTTAGTGCGGATGCTTTTCCCATCAGGTGATGCTCATGGCGCAAAATCCGCAGAAAGACGAGGCATTGGGGGAAATAAAGGGCAAAATCCCGGTCTACAAGAACGGATTGGACATGTCCGGCGAGATAATCCTCTGTGATACGGGCATAATCGTCCGCGCCGAAGGGAACACGCTCAAGGTTCCGTTCAGGTATGTGAAGATGCTTGAGAAATCAAAGGATTTGCCGCTTGGCAAGGTCGGCGTGGAGATGGACGTGTTCGACCAGATGGGCGAGAAGCACTACTACCACTTCGGGATGTCCGACCATCATTTCATGGCGCTCAAGAAAGCGTGCCGGGAGTGAGGTTTTTAACTTTAAGATGAGGGATACCACCATGAATGGAAAAATGCGCGCTCAGCCAGCCATTGAGTCGTCGCTTGCTGCGCCGACTGCTTGCCGATTGCGCAGACAATCGGCAATTGTGAAGGCTTCGCCTTCTGCTGGCAGACTGCACGGGCAATCCGCCATTGACTCGCCTTCGGCGAGTGCTAGCTGCCTGCGAGGGCAGTCAGCTATGGAATACCTGGTCACCTACGGCTGGGCGCTCCTCGCGCTCTTCGCGGTGGTCGCGCTTCTCATCTCCTCAGGCGCATTCTCGTCTTCGAATTTCACGGTTGCAGAATGCACATTCCAGCCCGACCTTCCCTGCACCTCATACATACTTTACAAAAACCCGGCAACCGGGGCGACAACCCTGCAGTTCAGCCTCTCAAACGGGCTCGGCTTCCCGATAAAAATCACGAACATGTCCTACGTGGCGACCGATTTGGGCCTTAAAGGAAGGAACGAATACCCTATCATCGCCGGCCTGCCTTCGCCGCAGTTTTCTTCCGGCGACAAGATGAACTTCACCTATGCATTCACAGGCACCGCAATACAGCCAGGCGTCCACGATTTCCGCACAATTTACGTATCATTGACCTACTCAAACTGCCGCTTCACCCCATGCGTCGGCAATTACACCACCTCTGGGCGGATTTCAGTGCCTGTTGAGCAGGGCAGCTAGCGCATTTTCCCGCCATTCCGCCCTCTGGCGGATTTCGCGGCTTTCGGATACTATTTTAAAATATCTCGCCGTATTTGGGGCAAGGCGACAAGTGAAAGCTGGCAAGGTAAGCTGATGGTCTACATAAAGGGCTTGAAGTTCAAGGGCTTCAAGTCTTTCAGGCGCGCTGAGGCGAGCTTCCCGAAGGGCTACGTGTGCCTCGCGGGCCCGAACGGGAGCGGCAAGAGCAATGTCACCGACGGGATACGCTTCGCGCTCGGCGAGGGAAGCCTCAAGGCGCTTCGCGCAAAAAGGGTCGCTGAGCTCATCAACACATCCTGCAAATCGGCAGAGGTCACGCTTTACATAGACGGCGAGCACCAGTACGAGATAAAGCGCACGGTGAATTCCGACGGCACCACCGAGTACCGCCTGAACGGCAAGCGCACCACGCGCACGCTCGTATTGGAGGAGCTCCGCCAGTACGGGCTGGACGTGGGCAGCCATAACATAATTGCGCAGGGGCAGGTCCAAAAGATAATCGAGATGAGCTCCAAGGAGCGCAGGCAGATAATCGACTCGGTTGCGGGCATCTCGGAGTTTGACGCAAAGAAGGAAGAGGCGCTCCGCGAGCTTGACAAGGTGGAGGCGAAAATCACCGAGGCGAACATTGTCCTAGGCGAGCGCTCGTCGCAGCTTACGGAGCTTGAGAAGCAGAAGAACGACGCCCTATCCTACCTGTCCGCTCAGGAGGGCTTCAAGCGCGCCATGGCGTCGATTGCGAACATGGAGCATGAGAAGCTCGGAAAATCGCACATAGACACCATAAGGAAGCAGGCTGACGCAGCCTCTGCAAAAGAGGAGCTCTCCAAGCAATCCGGCGTCCTGAACGCCCGCCTTCTTGAGCTGGAGGGGCAGAAGAAGAAGGTGCTGGACAAGCTTGGCGCAAGCGGAAGCCGCGAGGCGGCGCTTGCCGAGATAGCCGGGCTCAAGGAAAAATCCGCCTCATGCGCAGCCACCCTCTCAGAGAAGAAAAAGGAGCACGGAAAGCTCGAATCATCAGCAAAGGCGGCCGCAGCCCGGTCAGAATCGCTCAAAAAATCCCTCAAAGCAGCCGCCGAATCGGAATCAGCCTTAGCAGCCGAGCTTGAAAATGCGGAAAAGCTCTCAGCCGAAATGGAAAAGCAGTCAGGGGAAGGGGGCAAGGCGGGCGAATCAGCCGAAAAGCTCGAGCGGGCTTCGGAAAGGATAATGTCCCTCAAGGAGCGCAAAGCCGCGGCAGAGGCGGCTGTGCAAAATGCTGAGAAAATGCTCCGGATGCGGGAAGAGGAAAAAGGGCGGCTCTCATCAGCGGTAACATCCTCAAAGGAGGATAAGATGACGGGCGAGATTTCGGCGCTAAGAAAGGAAGCTCTTGCGCATGAGGGCAAGCTGGAGGAGCTTTTTTCGCGCGAGCGGGAAATCAACCGCACCATACCAGACCTTGACAGGCGGCTTCTTGCCTGCAAGGAAAAGGCAGCTACGCTTCGCGGCTCCCTCTCGCCGGCTGCAACCAGCATGGCGCTTCGCGCGGTGGACGAGCTCAAATCCGGGGGCATGAAGGGCATTTACGGGACGGTCTCCTCTCTCGTCTCCTGCGACCCGAAATACAGCATAGCGGTCGAGGCATCAGCCGGGCAGCGCCTTAACTACGTCGTGGTGGACAGCGCCGACACCGCGATAAAGGTGATAGGCAAGCTCAAGGAGCAAAAATCCGGCCGCTGCACATTCATCCCCCTTGACATGCCCCGCCAACAGGACGCGCCGAGGGCTGAAAAGGCGCAGGGCTCATTGGGTGCCCTCATAGATTTCGTGGATTTCAGCCCGGCTTACCTGGAGGCTATGCGCTATGTCTTCTCCGACACCCTTCTTTTTGACAGCGTGCAAAACGCGAAGAGGGCGGGGGTCGGTAAAGCGCGCATGGTTTCCCTGGAGGGGGACCTAATCGAGAAGTCAGGCATAATATCCGGGGGCTCGCAGAAGGGCTCGCTTCTTTCCCGCGCAGGGCTTGAGAAGGCAGAGGCCGAGGCGAAGAAGGTGGAAGCAGACCGCTCAGCGCTTTATGCGCAGCTCTATTCCATCCGCGACGAGATGTCTGCGCGCAGGAAGGAAAAGGCTCTTGTCGAAGTGAAGCTCAAGGGGATTGAGATAGAGATGGCCGCAGCAAACGAGCGCGTCGAGAGCGGCAGGAAGGCGCTTGAGGCGATAGCGGAAGTGGAAAAGCACATTGCATCAATCACAAAAGAAATAGCCGGCGCGAGGCGCGAGGCGGATTCGTTCACACGGGAGATTTCGCATGCGATTTCGGAGTACGAGGCGCTAAAGAGGCAGCAGGCGGAAATCCAGGAGAAGGCCAAGCAGGTCGATGCGCAGCTCCAAAAGCGCCTGCGCGAGGCGGCATCCTCCCGTGCGGCGATTCTCGCAAAGCTGGAGGGGAAGCGCGCGGAAATAAGCAGAATCGAGTCCGAGATTGCCGAAAAGGCGGGCGAAGGCAAGGAGGTTGCTGCGCAGCTGCTTTCATGCAGGAAGGAAATGGAATCCCTTTCCCAGGAAATATCCGATACGAACAGGCTCCGTGCGGAGAAGGAGGGCAAGCTTGCGGAGATAAGCTCAAGCTCCCAAAAGCTGATGGACAGGCTGAAGGAGCTTGATTCGCAGGTCTCGGAAGTCGGGCAGCAGCTCGGCAAGATACGGAACGAGGAGGAGCGGAAGTCCCGGGAGCTTATGGAGCTTGAGGTGCGGAGGCAGACTGCAGAGACGAGGCTTGCAGACCTGAAGGCGACGCTTGAGCAGTATTCCGGGGTGCCCCTTATCGAGGCAAGCAGGCAGGAGCTTGAGGAGCTTTCGTCAAAAAGCCGCGCAACAATGGATTCGTTCGGCACGAACGTGAACCTCCAGGCCCCGCAGCTTTACGATGAGAAGAAGCGCGACATGGACGAGATACGCTCCCGCGTGGATTCGCTGGGCAACGAGAAGAAGGCGGTCTTCCTGATGATGGACGAGATAGAGGGGCGCAAGCGCGCGATATTCATATCCACATTCACCGCGGTCAACGAGAATTTCCAGCGCCTGTTCGGCTACGTTTTCAAGGGCGAGGGCACCCTTATCCTTGAGCAGCCTTCCAGCCCGTTCGAAAGCGGGCTTCTCGTGAAGGTGCGCGACGAGAGCCACGAGAAATACCTCGACTCGATGTCTGGCGGGGAGAAGTCGCTTCTTGCGCTCATATTCATATTTTCGATACAGATGCACAAGGCCGCGCCCTTCTACATACTCGACGAGGCTGATGCGGCTTTGGACAAGGAAAACAGCCGCAAGCTTGCCGAGCTTGTCAAGCAGCTTGCCGGAAAGACGCAGTTCATAGTGGTCACGCACAACGACACCGTGCTTTCGAATGCGGATGTCGCGCTTGGGGTGACGCGCACGGAAGACGGCTCAAAGATAGTCGGCGTGCAGCTCACAACCGCCGCCGCGGTCGCAACCTCCAAGAAGGCGTAGGCGGGCAGCCGCGCTTGCTGCGCCTTGCACGAAGGATCACAACAACCGCGGGTTCGCGGAAGCCGCCTGCTTCAGCAGGCGGAGGAGCGAACATAGAACCCGCGGCTTCCGCCTGAAGCACATCCTGGCAAGCCGCGGGCTTCAGCCCGCGGTTGTTGACTGGCCTGCAGAAACCCGATATGCCCGCCCCTTCCTTTTTTCGACCATGATGCTGCCTGCAATGTCCGTCCGCCAGGTTTTGATTTCCTTCAGGCCAAGCCTGGTGAGCGTCGTTTCGGACGGAAGCCCCTCCGTGTTTGCGCCAACCGATATTATCACGTCTTTTGGCTCTGCATTTTCCAGGATGAGCGAAGGGCCAGGCCTTCCTTCGCCATGCCTGTAATAAGTCATGGCATCGCACCTGACATCCGCGTTCCCGCCCATTATGGCAATCTCCCTCTCCTGCACGGTCGGGTTCAGGATTAGCATGCAGAATCCGTCGAACGAGACCTTCATTGCCAAAGCATCGCTTTCAGGCGCGCCAAGCATCCTCTGCTTTTGGGGATTGAGCATCAGGATCTCCATCCCCCATGCCTCAAGCGTATCCCCCGCCTGCGGCTTCTTTACGGCTATCCCCTTTTCCTCAACCTTCCCGATTACCGTTGCGTACTCTGCGCTTTCCGGCGGCACACCGTTTTCCCAAAATTCGCCTATTTCAATGCCGTCCAGCACCCCTGCCATGCCCCCTATGGCATCCGGGCTGTCCCTGCTTGCGGCAAGGACGTCGAGCCTTTTGATGCCTTTTGATGACAAAAACGCGGACACGCGCCCGAAATCCCCGGCATCCAAAAGCAGGTTGAACTGCCCCTTGTTTACCAGTACGGCATCCGCGTTCCCCGCGTCTATCACATACACGCGCAGTGGCGAGCTGTTCTGGTCCGGGATGAAAAACCTCCCTTCGCCTATTTTTTCCGATACGTTTCTCGGGACCCATCCGGCAAACGGGTCTATCGGGGCACTTTCCAAGGGTTCCTCCGGCATCCCCGGAGCCGTTTCATTCGGGGAAGGCGCCGTCTTGTTCAGGCTTTCCTGAGATGGCAGGCCCTGCCCGCCGGTTTGGTTTTCCGATTGGTTTGCCGGCGCTTCCCCAAGTGCAGGGGGCTGCAGAGGTGGCGGCGCTGGAAGAACGGCGCCCTCCTCCCGTGGCTCGGAACCTGGAATGGCGCATCCTAAAAGCAGGAAAGCGCAGGCAAGAAGGGCGAATGTCTTTTCCATGCACATCTTTCCCCGCCCAGGCTTTAATTCATTGCCCTCCTGCCGCGATTTTTTCCGCGCCCTTGCCCCTTTCAGAGCACCCCGAAATACCTGTCCTTTTCCCAGGGCGTGACTTGCGCCTTGTAGCCGTCCCAGTCCTTGCGCTGTATTTTCAGAAGATACTCTGTCGCATGCTCCCCGATTGCGCCCACAATCGCCTTATCCGCTGCAAATTCCCTGCTTGCCTCGATAAGCGATCCTGGCAGCGTCCCGATGCCAAGGACCTTGCGCTTCTCCTCCTCATAGCCATACACCCTTTCCTCCACCGGCTTTGGGGGCTCAAGATTCCTCTCAATTCCGTCCAATCCCGCCGCGAGCATCGCCGCAAAGGCAAGATAGGGGTTGCAGGACGGGTCGGGGAAGCGGCATTCAATCCTGGTCCCTTTCTCCCTGCCTGCAAGGTTCCTTGGAATCCTTATGAGCGAAGAGCGGTTTATCCTGCCCCAGCATATGTAAACCGGCGCCTCGTAGCCCGGCACCAGCCTCTTGTACGAGTTCACGGTCGGGTTGGTGATTGCCGCAAGTGCGCGCGCATGCTCCATTATCCCGGCAATGAACGAAAGCCCGGCTCTCGAAAGCCCGTATTCGTTTCCGGCATCATAAAACGCGTTTTTCCCGTCTTTCCAAAGCGACTGGTGCACATGCATGCCCGAGCCGTTTATCCCGAACACCGGCTTGGGCATGAACGAGGCGTAAAGCCCGTATTTTTTCGAGAGCGTCTTCACAGTGGTCTTGTAAGTGAGCACCGAATCGGCAATCGAGAGCGCATCCCCGTATTTGAAGCCTATCTCATGCTGCCCCTGCGCAACCTCGTGGTGCGAGCGCTCGATTTGCATGCCCATGCACTCAAGCGCTGGCACGATTTCCTGGCGAAGCTCCACTGCCTCGTCGCGGGTGGCAAGGTCGAAGTAGCCGGCATTGTCATGGACCTGCGCTTCCGACGGGTCGCCATTTCCGTTCATGCCCTTGAAGAGGAAAAATTCAAGCGCAGGCCCTACCTTGTATTCAAAGCCCATGCCCCGGGCGCGCTCAAGCTGCCTTT
>CAYWFJ010000017.1:0-18378 GCA_964458205.1 Microcaldota archaeon
TGGGCAAAAAGCCATGCTGCGGAGAACCCCGGGCGGGGGCGGAAGCTTTCCGCCGCGCTTGACTTGGAGAAGCACATCCTCCATTCGATGTCCCGGAACACCCCTATTGCGATCGCTTTCATAGGCGGGGCCGCAATCGCGATGGCAGGAATCGGGATTGCGTTCGGGGCAGGAGTTGCGGTTGCCATCAGCAGGCTGCTGGACATCCCGTCCACCATAGCCTATCGTGCCGCGACGGTTGCGCCCAATAGCAAGTTCATCTCTCTCGTGGAGGAAAAAATGAGGCTCTGCAAGCAGGATGGAAGCAAGCCTACTTCCCAAGAATGAGCGCAGCCGCATCCTTCACGGAAACGGGCTCCTCCTTCCCGGTAAGGAGGTTCTTGAGCATCACTTTCTTTCCCTTCTCCTCGTTTTCCCCGACAACCGCCAGGTACGCGCAGGAGGCGGCGGCGAGTTCAAGCTGCTTCTTGAAGCTCCTGCAGTTCAAATCGGTCTGTGCGGCAACCCCCGCCTTTCTCAGTTCGGCAGCAACCCTCAGCGCATAAGGGTAATTTTCCTCTTTCACACAGGCTACGAATACGCCCCATTTTTCCTGCGCGGGCTTTTCCATCAGCGCAAGAAGCCGCTCGACCCCAAGCGAAATTCCGACGGCGGAGTCGCCCTGCCCGTAAACAGAGAGCAGGTTGTCATACCTCCCCCCTCCGGCAACGCTGCCCATCCCGCCGCCAAGCGATATCTCGAATATCGGCCCTGTGTAATAATCCAGGCCGCGCACAAGCGAGAAGTCTATTTCCGCAACCGCCTCAGCACCATACTCTTCCAATAGCAGGATTACCTGCCGCAAATCAGCCGCAGCTTCAGGCGAGTATTTCTCGGCTATTTTCAGCTTGTTTTCATTGCTGTCCTCCTTCGATATCTCCTGGAGGAGCTTTTGCGCGGATGCCTCGTCCGCGCCAGCCGCAACCATCATCCCGAGGACCGCGGCGCTGCCGATTTTCTCGCGCTTGTCGAGTATGCGGAGTATTTCCCCCTCTTTCCCGGGCAGCAGCCCCTCTGCTATCTTGGAGATGAGCCGCCTGTCGTTGAGCCGTATCATTGCGCCCTTAAAGCCAAGCGCAGAAAGCGCGTCTGTTGCGCAGGCAAGAAGCTCGGCTTCCGCCCTCATGCCCGGGCAGCCTATTATGTCCGCATCCGCCTGCAAAAACTCGCGGAATCGCCCTTTCTGGGGCTCCTCTCTGCGCCACACCGGCCCCACGCAGAACCTCTTGAAAGGCTTTTTGAATGTGTTCGAGGAGGCTACGCGCGCAAGGGGCACCGTCAAGTCGAAGCGGAGGGCGAGCTTTCCCCCTTCCACCCGGAACAGCTGCCCCTTTATCTCGGAACCGCATTTCCTCTCAAGCGTCTCGACCGCCTCAAGCGCAGGGGTGTCCATTGCCAAAAAGCCGTATTTCCCGTAAACGCCGCGTATTGCAGACAGCGCCCGCTCGCGCCTTTGCATCTCGTCCGGCAGGAAGTCCCGCATCCCTTTTGGCGCCGAAAATTCCATGTCAACCCTTCATTCCCGAGCCTATCCACTCCCTTATCACTTCGGGGCTTCCCGCGCCAGTGCGGTTCGCAACTAGTTTCCCGTTCTTGAATAGGAGAAGCGTAGGTATGCTTGAAACCCCGAATTTCTCGGAAAGCTCAGATTGCTCGTCCACGTTCACCTTGCAGAACTTCACGCCCTTGACCTCGCCTGAAAGCTTCTCGAGCACAGGCATAAGCATCCTGCAAGGCCCGCACCAGGGGGCCCAGAAGTCCACCAGCACCACGCCAGCCTTCGTTTCCTTCTCAAAAGTCCCGTTTGTCAATTCCAGCATTTTTTCACCCGCGCCAATTACCTTCGCAAATCCCATTTGCGGCAATCATGATTATTAAAGCCCCTACTGCTGCCCGAAATAATCCCTGAATTTCTGCGTTGTGGACAAAAGCGTGCTCCGCCCGCTTTTTTTCTGCGCCAAAAAGCCTTTCGCAGCCAATTCGGCCACATCGGAGTAAATCGCGCTTCCCAGCCTCTTGCACAGGTCGGATTTCTTCACCCCGTCGTTCTTGGATATGTATGCAAGCGTGCGAAGCGCATGGCGGGATATCTCGCTGTCCTTCGCAAAGTCCTTGACGAACGGGACGTACTGCTGCCGAAGGCGCATATGGTATTTCCCCTCCTCAAGGGCTATTTCAATCGCGCTTCCGGACGCTTCGTATCTGCCCTTAAGCGCATCCAGCCGCTGCGCCACAAAGCCCGGCGCGGCAACCCCGATGAGCTTCCCCAGTTCGGCAGCCGCAAGGGGCTTGCTGGACATGAAAAGCGCCGCCTCGATTATTTTTTCAGCCTCATTCCCATCCATAGAATCGCCAGCCTTATCCAGGACTGCCTGTTTTCGCAATCCACTCAGCATTTCTCCATCCCATCCGATTGCACATCCGCCTTTGCCGATTTCGCACCCCTTACCCTCCTTTCCCGCCATCATTTTTCTTCTTTTCCTTTCCCTCCTCTTTCTCGCGCACCCTTATGAATATTTCCCCGAAGAATTTTTCCTGGAAAATGGAAACCTTCCTGTCCTGGACAAGGTGCAGAAGCGGCAGGAGGGTGGTGATGGTCTCCATTGGCGCCTTGCTGCCCAGTATCCCGCTGAACGTGGCAAGCCCCTCCGAGTCCTTGTGCGAAAGGATGCGCGAATAGACATCCTCCATCTTCCTTTCCATGTTGAATTCCGGAAGCTGGATATTTATCACTTCAGGGATGGCAATCCTCGAAGCCTTCTCCTCCCGCTTTTTCTGCTCGTCAAACACCCTTTCCATAGCCACAAGGAGCTCGTCGAGCGTGACCATCCTCCTTGGCGGCACGCGCGTTTTGAGCTCAAGCACCGGTATCACCGAAGGCTCGCCCTCCTCCTCGACATAGGTCTGCTCCTCGACCACCTGCGTCTCCTCCTCGAAGCGCAAGGCGTCGCTTTTGAAGCGTATGAGTATCGCCGCTGCAAGTATGAGGTTCGCCGGCACGCGAAGGTCGCGCATCTCCAGTTTTTTTATCCGCTCAAGGTAGCTTCCGGTGATTTCAACGATGTCTATGTTCCAGGGGTCAAGCTTCCTGGTCGCCACAAGGTCAAGTAGCATCTCGCGCCAGGTGGGCAGCGCCACTATCTTCTCAAGCTTCATGTCCTCTCCTGACAAGTTGGCGGCCCCGTGGGCTTTCTCCCCATCGTCTATCTTCCCCCCTTCCTCCTCGTAAGCGCGCGCCCTCCGCTTCGGCTCGTCCTCCCCGCTGTAGAAGGAGTCCTTTTCCAGCCGTTCCATTTCCTCTCCTGCCGCCATGCCTGAAAATACCGCGCCACCTATTTTATACCTGACCCCGCCTTCCGGCCGCATGCCTTGGCGCATTGCCCATGCCCTGCCTTTCCGCATGCCTTGGCGCATTGCGCAACCCACCCATCTGAAAGCCAATTTCCAGCCCAGCTTCTTCCCGCCCCTATCCCCCTTCCCCGCAAGCCCTGAATCGCAATTAAAAAACCATGCGCCATTAACATTGCGGTGCCATTCTTATGGAGAAGGAAAAATCAGTGAGCGAGATAACCGACGAGGCAATTTCCGACGGGGGCTACCTTGCCCAGATATACTTTGACCTTCACGCAAAAACCGCCGACGATGTGAAGAGCCTCATGGTCGGGTTCATCTCCAAGCTCACCAAGGAGCCCGGCGTCATTTACGCTGTTGGCGAGATAGACTCCCCCCTTGAGAAGGGAGGCGTGTTTTCCACATGGGCCGAGGTGAAGCTTCTCGCAAGGGACTTCTCCACGCTCGTTCGGATATCCTCCCAGTATTCGCCGATAGGGGTCGAAATCCTCCGCCCGGACAAGGTGTCCCTTTCGCTTGCCGAGGCGCAAGGCGCGCTTCTGGACATTTCGCAGGTAAGCCAGAACTTCACGCGCATGATAATGGAGCGCGTCCTGTCAAAAGAGGAGGCGGAGGAGTACAGGCAGAAGATGCTTTCCCGCACCGAGCTTGGCAGGAAGCTCCTCAAAAAGGGGCAGCAAGCCTAAAAAGAGAGGATGCGCTATCCTTTTGCAGGTGCGAAAATGGACGTTTCCAAGGTGAAATCCGGGGTGCCCGGGCTGGACCTGATGCTTGGCGGCGGCTTTGCGAAAAACAGCGCGGTGGCTGTCGCAGGGGGCACGGGCTCGGGCAGGACCATTTTCATTTCCCAATTCCTGGTCAAGGGGGCAACCGACTTTTCTGAGCCTGGGCTCTTCCTTTCTTTTGACGAGAGCAAGGAGTCCGTGTCCTCCAACCTTGCCGCATTCGGCTGGGACCTGCCTGACCTTGAGAAGAGGCAGAAGCTCACGTTCATCGAATACCCCCACAACGAGCTTTCCGCGTTCGTCGAGCAGGAGTCAGCCCTGAAGGACCTTATCGAGACCCTTGGCATAAAGCGGGTGGTGATAGACTCCATAACCCCTTATGCGCTCATGTTCCCATCACAGGAAGAGCGCAGGATAGCGACCCTGAAGCTCGTAAACGCGGTCAAGGGGTGGAAAGTCACCGCGCTCATTTCCGCAGAAACGGTCCCTGGTGCCGAGGACATCTTTCCGCACACCCTCTCAGGCGTGGAATCGTTCTGCGACGGCTTCATCAACCTGTCGTTCAGGCGCCGCGGCGACCGCAGGGCCCGCGAGATTGAGATAGTGAAGATGCGCGGCTGCCGCCACGAGCACGAGTTCAGGCCCGCAAACATAGGCGAGGACGGCTTTGTGGTGGGCGACGGCGATAGGGGGGCAGAAAGCAGGCCGCTTCCAAAAAAGAAGAGGGTGGTCCTGGATGGCTGAAAAAATAGACCCGTGGGCGTCCGAGCAGTCTTTCGACTATTCCAAGCTCTTCGACGAATTCGGGATGTCCGGCATGGATGGCTTCCTGGCCAAGAATCTCCCATTCAGATTGGCGGAAAGGGGCATACTCTTCGCTCACCGCGACTTGGACCTCTGGATAAAAGATGCAGATGAGGGCAGGGAAGTCGCGGTCATGTCCGGAATCAAGCCCTCGTCCGAGTTCCACCTGGGAAGCAAGCTCACGGCAGAGGAGATAATCTTCTTCCAGAAAAGATTCAAGGCAAAGGTGTTCTATGCGATTGCCGACCTTGAGGCGTTCGCGGACAACGGGCTCACGCTGGAACAGACGCACGAGACCGCGGTATCGAATGTCGCCGACCTGCTTGCGCTCGGCCTTGACGAAAAGAACGCGCACATCTACAAGCAGTCGTCTGAGAGGCGCGTGATGCAGTCGGCATACATATACTCCCGCCGCGCCACCCCAGCAATGCTTCGCGCCATATACGGCGAGCGCAGCTATTCCCTTTACTTTGCCGCGCTCACGCAGGTGGGGGACATACTCCTTCCGCAGCACAGGGATTTCGGCGGGCCCAAGCGCGTGATAGTGCCTGTCGGGGTGGACCAGGACCCGCACATACGCCTCGCGCGCGACATCGCATTCAAGGAAAAGCTCACTCTTCCTGGCGCAACCTACCATAAGATTATGCGCAGCCTCAAGGGCGAGTCGAAAATGAGCAAGCGCGACCCAAATTCCACGCTCTCGCTTTCCGATTCCCCTGAAGCCGCGAAAAAGAAGCTCGCGTCCGTTTTCACAGGCGGCAGGACGACTGCCGATGAGCAGAGGAAACTGGGCGGCGAAATAGGAAAATGCGTGCTTTACGACCTTATGCGCTTCCATTTCATCGAAGATGAAAAGGAGCTTGCGAAAATGCAGGCGGACTGCAAAAAAGGCTCCGTCCTTTGCGGCGAGTGCAAGGCGCGCTACATAACGCGCGCGCTTGACTGGCTCTCCGCGCACCAGGAGAAGAAAAAGAGGATGCTTCCGAAGGCAAGGAAAATTCTCGAGGATGCCGTTTAGCCATCGCACCTATCCAAAACCCGCGCGCGGCAAATCCTCGGGACGAAAGCGCACGCCGTCGCCTGCTCTATCTGCTCGCTTCGGTGGAGCATGCGCGCGGAGAAATGCCCGATTGCGCCATGCTTCCGGCCTATCTTTTCTATGCCCGCAACCTGCGCCATCACTTTCCCAAGGTCGCTTCCGTCCCTTTTTATCGCAGCCACGATTTCCTCTGAAATCACGAAACCCATTCCTGTCCCGTATGTCTCTTCCTTCCCGTCATAAGCGCAGCACACGGTGATGTCCATGTGCATTTCAGGATAAAGCGAAAATAGCCCGCTTTCTATCCCCAGGGAATAGTCGCACTTCCCCCCCGCCCTCTTCCACGCGGCAAGCGCGCGGTTTTTCGCCCCGTCAAAAGTTTCCGAGTTGAACGGGTGCGCGCGCACCCCTGAGCGCTCCTTGTGCCCGGCAACCGCGAATTTTTTGCCAAACACGCGGGAGAGCGCGCGCTTCGCCCCGAGAAGCTTGGTGGGATTTTCCGTCCCCGCCTGAATGCGAATGGGGGATGCCCGCTTTCCCTTCAAGTCGATTTTTCCCAGGTAGATGTCCGTGCAGGAGATTTTCTTCAAATCCTCCCCGAAGGCGAGGGGCACAAAGATTATGCCGAGCGCGGGCAATCCGTTCTTCATGCGCGCGCGGTTTATCCTTTCAGCCGCCAAGCGCGTTTCCTCCGTGACTATTATGGCATTTGCATCGTGAAGCGTGGAGGCAACATCGCTCTCGTGCTCGATTTTCCTGATGGCGGTGCGCGCGGCAAGCGAATTCTTCCTCAGCGCGCTTTCCAGCCCGGCAAGCCGTTTCGCATAGGGGAAGGAGGGGTATATCTTGTGCTTTTTCACATATGCATCGGAGGTAAGCCCGATTGTTATCTTGTCGAATTTCCTGCACTCGGAAAGAAGGCGCATGTGCCCGGCATGCACATATGTGAACGTCCCCCCGATTATGCAATGCGACATAAAACCATCCGAACCTGCCCGATTACCAGCGGTATTTCACTCCGAAAAGCTCGTAGATGTATGCGACCATGAACACGAAGCCAGTGAAAAGGGGATAGAGCCAGAGCATGCATATGAGCGGGAGTATGTGCTTCCTCCCGGGCCTTGTGCCCGATATTTCAAAGCTCTTTACCAGGAAATATGCCCATATGGCAAGCGAGAACATGCCCAAAAGCCATGCCGATTGGAACATCACCATCCCGTTGCCGGCGCCAGCGACAGTCGCGCTCAGCCCGGCCGAGAAATTGTATGTGAAAGGGGTCAGCCAGTCGAAGAAATTACGGCTCAAGGACATGATGGTCCATGCCATGAAAAGCGCCGCGAAAAACCCGCTGCCAAGCGTGGTGGGCAGTATGAATATGCCGAAATCGCCGTATTTCGGGTTGAAGAAAAGCTCGATGTATTTGAGGACATTCATCACCCCGCCGCGGTACCAGCGGAGCCTTTGGCGGAAGAGCTTGGGGAGCGTGCCCGGCACCTCGGTGAGCACCATCGTCTCATGGCAGGCGCGTATCTTGTACCCGTGCTTTTGCATGCGAAGCGCAATCTCCATGTCCTCCGTAAGGTTCTGCTCGTCAAACCCCCCGAGCTTGTCGAGTATGTCCTTCCTGTAAAGCGCTGTCGGCCCCGGGGTCACGTAAAGGCCGTCTATGCTCGCAATCGTCTTGAAAAAGAACCCGAACGAAATCCAGTATTCTATCTCCTGCACGCGCTGGAGCATGGTTTTCGGCTTGTTTACGCACACGAACACCACGACCGATGCGACCTTGTCGTCGCGGTAGAAATGCCTCGCAGCTTTTTCAAGCACATCCTTTCTTGGATAGGTGTCCGAGTCTATGCAGGCGACCAGCTTTCCCTTCGCGTGCCTTATCGCAAAATTGAGCGCGGCGGCCTTTCCCCTGTTCTTCTCGTTCCTGAGAATGGATATGCCCCCCATCCCGCAAAGCTTCTCATAAGAGCCGTCGGTCGAGCCGTCATCCACCACCAGTATGTCGAACTTGCCCTTGTATTCCATCCTCCTGCAGGCGTCCAGGCACTCGAATATCGTATCCCCGGTGTTGAACGAGGGCACAATCACCGTGACGTCCGGCCAGCTTTCCGGGTCCGGGGGCGTCTCCTCCTGCTTCGCCCCTTCCAGCCAAAGGATGAGGTACGAGCAGAATATGAACAGCGAAAGCATGGTATATGCTATGAATATTACCTGGTATGAGATTGCAAGGAAGGTGAAGACGCAAAGCGCGAGCACCGCCATGCCGATTATTGCAAGCTCGCGCCGCTCAGGTATGCGTATAGTGGAGCGGCGGTATTCGTGCTTCTTGTCCAGCAAACGTTTCACCCGCGCTTAGCCTGAAAGGCGGCTTTCCACCGCAGCCTCGTCACTGAGCCCGCCCAGCACCACCCTGTCGTCTATGACGAGCGAGGGGACGCCGGTTATGTTGTGGCGGCGCAGGAACACGTTGACGAACTCATAGTCGGTGTCGCTCGGGAACGCGAACACCTGCATTTCCGGATGGGTCTTGCGAAGCGAGTCGAGGACCCCCCCCTGCGCCCTGCACTGCGGGCAGTCCTCTTTCACCTTGTAGAAGAACAGCACTGTCCTGTAGGGGGTGCTTCCGCAGTATTTCTCCATCGCGCGCGTGTTGAGGTAAAGCGCGGCGTTCGCAAGGTAATACTGCCCCTTTATCTTCTCATAGTCCGAGTTCACGATGTTGCTCTGCTCATAGTAGCGTATCTTTTCAGATAGCGCATAAGCCCTGGACGCCTTGCTTTCTTCAGTGTTTGAAACATAGCCGCAAAGCTCTGCAGTGTTGTTGTCCATCACCTGCGAATAAAGGTAAAGGAGCCGCTCGGAGTCCGATTGCAGCCGCAGCTCGTCAACCGCTTCGCGAAGCTCCCCCGCCCTCATCGAGTCCAGCTGCGTTATGAAAAAAAACCCGAGAAGCGCGATTGCAAGCGTCAGAAGCGCCGCTTTCATGTAAGGGCTGGATGCTTTGTTTGCCATATCACCTAAAACCTCCCGCTAGCGCCCCCTGCCTTCCAATCACGAGTCGCCCTTGTTCTCCTCCCACATCCTTCTTATGAGCGAGCGGAGCTCCTCCCTCTTGCGCTCGAACTCGCCCTCCTCTTCCTCTGAAAGCCGTATCCTCTCGACAAACGCCGCCTTCTCCTCGCCGCCGTTCACTTCCCCGCCGGCAGCCGCCTCCCGCATGCCCGCAACGCCGTTTTCAGCGGGCTGCAGCCCGAGTATCTCGCTTTCCTTCAAAAGCCCCCTCACCTTCTCCTCCAAGGCCGCATGTGCGGTTTCCATTTCCTGAAGCATGGCGGATGCCTTCTGGAGCTCTTCGCCGCCAACCTTCACCGCCATGCCCTTCCCTGCATTCAGCGCACGCACGCTGTCTGCAATCTTCCTTGAAGCCTCCTCCTGCTTTTTGCGGAGCTCTTCCTGGGCGCTTGCTATCTCCTCTGAAATATCTACATAGTCGTCTTTTATCTGCTGAAGCCTCTGGACGGTCTCCTGCTGGCTGGAAATCAGCATTGACACCTTGGAAGACTCTTTCTTCACAAGCGATACCGCGTCAGCCAGGCTTGCCATGGTCGCCGCTTTCTGCCGTTTGGCGTCCTCGCCCATCTTGCGCAGCTCGGCAAGGCGCCGTTTCGCCCCGCCTACCGAGTCCTCGCCGTCCTTGAGCGCCTCCGCGCGCTTCTCCATCGCGGAAATGCGCTCAGCAAGGCTTTTTTGCTCATCGCCAACCGCCTCAATTGCGGAATCCAGCTCGTTTTTCAGAACCTTCGCATCCTCAATCTCATTCTGGAGGGCAATCAGCTGTTCGCTCTCACGGCCTTCTTCCAGCTGTTTCCTGAATTCCCCCAGCCTCGTTTCAAAGGCGCCAAAGAACGTTTCAGCATCCTCCAGCTGGGACTGCAGCGTCTTCTCGAAATTCCTAAGCGCCGAAAGCTCGCTTGAAAGCTTTTCCATATCCCCATCTTTTTGGGCGGGTGGCGCCTTTGCAGCCCTGCCCGCCTTAGGCTCAAGCAAGGCGAGATTCTTTTTCAGCCTTTCAAGCTTTTGCACCGATGCGCCTATGACCTTGGAATATTTCTCGGAAAGCCCAGTAAGCTCGTCCTTGAGCCTTTCCGCTTCTTCAGGGGTTATCGACCTGGCGGCTCCTGTGCGGGCCACCTCGTTTCGCATTTCCGCAAGCTCGCTGCCTCCTTTCTGCACCCGGCTGAGCAAATCGGCAACCTCTTTTTGCGCCCCAGCCGCCTTTTCGCTGATCATCTCGCTTTTTTCGGCAACATACTGCGCGGTCGGCCCCTTCCAAACCAGGTAGATTTTTGTAAGCCGGTTCGCTATTGAAATGAGCGACTCCTCTTCCAGCACATGCGCCCAGTCCTCAATCGTCCTGATGGGCTGCTTAAGCTCCCGCGATGCGAGGGCAAGCTCAACCTTGCCTTTCTCCTTGACGAGCTTTATCAGCTGGTCAACCCCTGTTGAGATAAGAAGGTCCTCAAGCGCCATGGTGATTCGTGCAAATCCAATCCTTATAAAGATTTGTGCGGAAGTCCTATTCGGCAAATCAGGTTCCATCGAGGGAGTTTTTGCATGGCCCATCTGGATTTCGATGTAAGGCTCAAACGCGAGGCTAGGACCTCCCTTTCCGCGTACCGGGATTCCTCCCTTCTCAGGAAGAAATTCGGCGAGCCTGCGGTCAAGCTTTACAACATGGTGGACAGCAGGCTCACTGTCGCCGAGCTTATGGAAAAGCTCGGGCTTGACGAGGAGAGATTCGCGGAAATCCTCGAGTTCATGAACAACAACGCCATGGTCAGCGTTGTCCCGCCATCCCCAGGGCCGCCCCAGGGCAGGGGCGGGCGCGAGGATTCCCCTGATGAGGGGGGCGAAAGCGCAGGCGATTCTCCTGAGCCAGGGGAAGAGGGGGCGGGCTGGCCGTCTTCTGCGCCTGCCGGGCCCGGAGGCGAAAGGCCGCTACTGTCCCCGCTTGAAAAGGTCATCTATGAAAAATACGGGCAGGTGGGCGTGCGCATCTACAACATGATTGACGGGGAAAAGACCGCGGAGGAGATACTCCGGCAGACAGGCGTTTCCGAGGCAAAGCTTGTAGAAATACTTGAATTCATGGATGAGCGGGGCATAATCAAGCTTGAAAAGCCGCCCCATGCGGAAAACGACGATGCGGAAGAGCCAAAAGGGGGGGCCGAAGACAAAAGCGACCTCCCCCAGGAGCCTCGCTTCAAGCCAATGATAGAGGAAGAGCCGGAGGAAAAGCCGTTCGTCCCGCCAAAGCCCGCCGAAAAGCAACCCGAGGCTAAGGATGAAAAGGGGACCGAGCCCGAGGTTGCGGAAGACATGGTGATGGTGGACGTCCCCCAGATGGAAAAGCTCACTCTCATGCAGCGCGCATCCATGTTCGCGGAGCTTGCGACAAAATTCGGGAAACACGGGCGCGTGCTTATGGACCTGGTGGATGGCAAGCGCGATTTCGTGGACCTTTCTCTTGCGACCGGCCTGTCTTTCTTCGACATCGATTCCGTGATGGCGTATTTCGGCAAGAAGGGGTTCCTCTCATTCCGCCAGCTTGTGCGCGAGGAGATAAAGAAGAAATATGGCGAGGACGGCTTTGCGATTTACAAGCGCTACGGCCGGGACGGGCTCCTTCTTTACGAAATGATAGGGAAAGAGCCGAGCCTCAAGGACATAATCTCCAAGAGCAGGATAGAGGTCGACCGCGCGATTGACATACTGGTTTTCATACATAGCGTGCTTGGGCTGGATGTGCCCATTGACAGGAACCTCCTCTATAGGCAATTGGGGATGCGAAAGTAACTCGCTTCCCACTCTCCAGCAAGCCGCCAGAAGCGAAGTCAATTCTTCACTCTTGCAAGCGCCATTGCTTCAACTGTAAGCTCGCCCTCTGAATAATGCCCTTTGGTTTTCCCCCATTTTGAGAGCCGCATGCTGCCTAAGCTTTCAAGCTCCAGCGCCTTCCTGAGCCTAGCTGGCGCGGAATCCCCTTCCAGCACAAGCGCAAAGTCCGAAGGGTCGGCTGCCCCTATCTTCCTTGCGGCAGATGAGAAATTCGTTTCGCAGGCAAGGAAAAGCATCGCCTCGTTCATCCTTTTTTTAGAGACATTGCCATTTGCCTCAAAAGCGCGCTTCGCAAGGTAGAAGGCGAATTCCAGCCCGGCAAGGGTCATCTTCGAGGCTGCTGCCGGGGAGAGGAAAAGCGCCCCGATGCCCGAAGCGTCGGCAAGCGCGACAAGCTCCCGCATGCTTTTTGCATTTGACGAGCAGCGCAAAACCATCATATATGCCCTGATTTGGTGCAAGCTTTAAAAATACCTGCCAGGATAAAGGAGCCTGCAATCCTATTTTGGGTGATTTTCAATGGAGAACTATCATGGCGCATCAGGCTCGACTACCAAGGGCAGCGGCGGCAAGCGCGGCAAGCATTCGGACAAGAAGCTTCATATGCTTGGCGGCACCTTCACAGCGACCAAAGTCGGCGAGAAGGACGTGAGCTACCGCAAGAACGTGCGCGGAAGCGGGATGAAGATAAAGCTCAAGACAGCAAAATTCATCAACGTGCTCACCAAGGAAGGCATGAAAAAAGTCGGCCTTCGCACCGTTTTGGAGACCCCGGACAACCGCCACCACGCGCGGCAGAACATCCTCACTAAGGGTGCGGTCGTGGACACCGAAATCGGCAAGGTCAAGGTGACCAACCGCGTCGGGCAGGACGGGGTTGTCAACGGAAAGCTAATCTAAACAGCCTACTTTTCTTTTCATTTTCCTTCTTTTCACTATTCTAGTGAAAGCTCTATCTTACCCATCGCCGCCGTGGTTAATTAGGTGGCGAATCGTAGTAAAACGTATATATATAAACCCTTCGCGCCAGAATTAGCCCGTCGCGTTAATCAATGGAGGTAATCCGATGGAATTTGGGAAAATCGCAGTCTGCTTCATGTTCTTGGCAAGTCTTGCCTCTTTCGGGTTTGCAACCGGGGAAGTCTCAGTTCCCCCAATGCCGGATGTGGACGTAGACCCATGCCAACCAGGAGAAACTCTTTTGTCATACGGCCAGACACACATTTTCCAGCAAGCAGACTCATTCGGGAACGGCAATTTCTCGGTAATGTTCGTAATGGCTTCCCAGATGCAAAGTTCGGATGAGCAGGGGCACCTTGTTAGTAATTACATTGGCACCTTCAAGATTTTCCGCAATGGCGTATTTCCCATAAGCCAGGTTAATTTGGATGGAAACACGCAACCCCATATCATCAGGATTTCTGACGGTTCGCTAGTCATTATCCAGCCCGGTTACATAGGGCAAGAGCAAGCGTGCATTAAGGCGTCAGTCCTTCTTCCGGAATCAAACGGCGCTCAACTTAGCCTCGAAAACGATCTTGTTCTTTTGAACCGTGACGGCTCGCCGTCCGAATATAGGATAGATCTTGTCACCATGAATCCCGTCTATCTTTCAACGGGCCACGCGTTTGACAATATGTGCTGGGTGTTCGGTTCGCAAGAGATGGCATATGCCCCTTATATCAAGATTTACCGCAATGACGTGGACATCACTCCTCAGCTGGTTGGTGCCCCCCACGCGTTCCTTACTCCGCCTGTTTCGGACAGGCGCCCGCTGTCGGTTCCGTTTTATGTGCCTGACGAGAACAAATACATAATCATTGGCCTGGAACAGACTACCGAGAGTGATGCGAAGGTCCAAGCCAGCATAATCCCTATTGATTCCTGTGCAGGCTATCCTGCCGTTTCGATAGGAGGGCAGATACCTATAATTAACGGCACTTCTAACTTTTCCATGGTTCTAAACAACATTCGTGGCGGTCCATACTCAATGCAGAATCCATGGTTTACTAACCTAATATACAGCGCAACTGTCGACATTTACAACAACGGCGAACCTGCGGGCCAAGTGCAGATTTCTCCAGGCACGGCGTACACTTTCGCCTCTTCGGCAACGGGCGATCTCATAAAAATACGCCTCTGCCAGGCAGTGAACGGAACTGCGTGGATTCGCGCATCAGTTCCGCTCGGCTGCACTGACACCGACGGCGGAGCGAACGAATTCGTCCAGGGGCAGGCAAGCGAAGTCTGGAGCGATGGAACCGTGATGCACACCTGGTTGCAGACAAACGACACCGATTATTGCACGGACAGCACGCAGCTTCGCGAGTTCTATTGCGACAACAATAGCATAGCGCGCACATCAGTGACCTGCGCCAACGGCTGCGTTAACGGCGCGTGCGTGCAGCCTGTCGCATCAACACCAATTGGCAAGGCGCAGAATGTCGCCGAGAAACCAGTAGTTTCCGCCGGCTCGCGCAAGAAGTAATTCCCTTCTTTTTTCTTTATTTTTTTCCCTTAGCGCAAGCGCGGCACAAGCCCCAATGTTTCTCATTACAGCGCAAGCAGAATTGAGGGCACAATAATCAGCCCCATCACATGCGTGCGCCTCACTCCCAGAAGCGGCGGGAGAAGCCCTACCGCGGTCGAGGTGGCAAAAAGCAAAAGCCCGCCCGCTCCGGAAATTATCCCCACCATCATCACCAGGTAGCCTAATATTCCGAGATTGAGCGCGCGCACATCTATTTCCGAGAACACTCTCACATGCCTGGAGAGCAGCATCGCCAAAAGCGCGCAAACGCCTAGCGAGAGAAGGAAAATTCCCAAAAGCATTGGCAAATCGCCAGGCACAATCGGTTTCAACTGATTCGCAATCGCAAGCGCGCCCTCCCGTGCCTTCCCAATTGAAACAAGCGCGCCAAAAGCAAATACCATATGCGAGGCGGCAATCGAGGAGACAAGCGCGAGGAATTTCCGCGCGTCATCCATTGAAAACAGGGCAGACGCAAACACCGCAATCTGCGCTGGCGCGGCAATTCCTGGCAGAAGGTCGGAAAGCCCGCCGAAAAGCACGCCTGCCGCAACAAATGGCAGAAAGTCGAGCTGCGTCTTCTCACTCTTCTGCTCAGGCAGCTTTTTTTGAGAAGTGAATGAAAGGAGTATTCCGCTTGCGGCAAAAAGCCCGCAAAACGAAGGGAAAAGGGGGTCGTTTATCGCGCCTCGAAGGCTGGCAAGCCCGAGCGCCCCGGAGAGCAGGAACACAAACGAGGCAATCGCAATCTTCCCTGCCTTTTTCTCAGAGGCAAGAAGGAAGACACTTGCAACAACCAGTATTGGCGCGACATGGGGGTCAATGAACGAATAAACCGCAGGAACAAATATGAGCGCAAGCGGGAGGAGAAGCGCAGAGGCAAATGCCGCAACCGCAAGCGAGAGAACGCAGATGGTGAGCGCTTCCCTTCCCCTTCCCTCAAGCGCCATCCTATGCCCCGGCAGCACCGATGCCACAACAGTATCATCCGGTATTGACAGGAATATCGATGGGATGAATTGGAAAACAAGATGCGCGCCAAGAAGCGCCACTATCAGGTACAGCGCCATTTCAGGTGGAATAGGCATTTCAGAAATAACCGACGCGACAGTATTCGAGTGTATCCCAGGCATCAATCCTGAGAATATGCCAAGAATCATTCCCGCAACCAGTGCTGCAAGAGGCCAAAGCACCAAAGTTCACCTTAAAGTTACTTTTTCCGCCTCCAAATACCTGTTCCCCTGATACTCTTTCACCCTTCCAAGCACAACCGCTTCCCTTCCTTCATAAAGAAGCGCTGCCGAAGGGATGCCTTTTGTTTTGACAGATACGCAGAGCCTCTCACAAATCATGAATTTCCCTGGCGTGACATTCGCAGCAGTGCCCGTCACCTCGACCAAAGCATTCGGCTCTGCCAAAAGCGCCTCTGCCACGCTTGACCTATATGGGGTTTCGGAAAGGAAGAAAAGAAGGGCTATTCCCGCCACTGCCACAAAGGAAAAGACAACAGCGGCTTTCCGCTCGTCAATCTCCATAGTATAAAGCGTTAAAAATCGGAGGATTAAAAGCCTAACCATGGCACTCCTGATAAAAGGCGCAACGCTTCTTTCCGGAAAGAAAGCAGACATTCTTATCGAAGGGAGCATCATCACAGAAATTGCGCCCTCCATTTCCGCCAGCGCAGACAAAATCGACGCAAAAGGCAAGCTTGCAATCCCGGGCTTCGTGAACAGCCACATGCACGCGGGCATGACGCTTCTTCGCGGCATCTGCGAGGACAGGAAGCTCTCCGACTGGCTTTCGCACGTATGGAAGGCGGAAGGGAAGATGACTGAAAAGCAGATAGAGGCGGGATCCGCGCTCTCCTGCCTTGAAATGATAAAAAGCGGCACCACCTGCTTTTCCGACATGTACTTCCATATGGGCGGCGTCGCCTCCGCGGTTGAGAAAAGCGGCATGCGCGCGGTGCTCGGCTATGGCATGATTGACGGGGGCAACAGGAAAGGCACGAGGGAATCCGCGGATGAGAAGAAAATGGAAAAGGAGCTTTCAATCGGCGAGCGGTTCGTGAAGGACTGGCATGGCAAAGCGGACGGTAGGATAACCTGCTCAATAGCGCCGCACGCCCTTTACACCTGCTCCGCGCCCCTTTTGGAAAGAAGCGCGGCCCTCTCGGAGAAATACAAGATACCGCTCCACATCCACCTTTCCGAAACAAGGAGGGAAGTGTTCGACTGCCTGTCCGAAAACGGCAAGAGGCCCGCTTACCATCTTGATTCACTCGGCATCCTTTCGCCGCGAACAGTTGCCGCGCACTGCGTGTGGCTCACTAAGGAGGAAGTTCGCCTGCTTGCTTCAAGGGGCGTTTCCTCTTCCCTTTGCCCAGTATCCAACATGAAGCTTGCAAGCGGTGGGGTTGCGCCCATGCCGGAAATGCTCGGATTCAGGATGAACGTCTCTTTGGGGACTGACGGCGCTGCAAGCAACAATTCGCTCTCCATGCTTGAAACGATGAAATTCTGCTCGCTTCTCCAGAAGAACGCGCGCTGGGACGCGACTGTCGGCAAGGAAGAGGAAGTGTTCAGCGCTGCGACAGCGGGCGGGGCAAAAGCCTACGGGTTGAACTGCGGCGAATTGGCGGAAGGGAAACTTGCAGACATCGCGCTCATCGGCATGCGTTCTGCAAACATGTCGCCACGCCACGACCTTCTTTCAAACCTCGTCTTTTCCGCGCACGAAGGCAACGTTACTGACTGCATAATCGACGGCAGGCCCGTGATGGAAAACCGGCGCGTGCTTTTCATGGATGAAGAGAAAGTGATTGAAGAGGCGCAAAAAGCCGCAGAGAAACTATACTAGCCAGCCGCACCCGTCTTCCGTTTTTCTTGGTTCCGAAATGCAAAATCAGCTATTGTTTGCGCCTTATCCTGATTCTCGTGTGCGAAAGGGGGATTCCGGCGCCGACCTTTCCCACCACTTTTGTCGCAAGCATGCAGCCTATCCTCGCGCTTCCCTGCGGCGTGTAGCCGCGCGAAATCCCATACAGGACGCCTGCGGTATAAGCATCCCCTGCGCCTGTCGTGTCAATCACCTTGGCGGGAAGCGCTGGCACGCGATGCGCCTTCCTGTTGAAGATGACAAGCGAGCCGCTCTTACCTTTCTTGAGGAAAACAGGCATTCCCGGCTTGAGGGCGGGGAGCTTCCCCTCGGCATTCGCTCCAAGCAGCGCCTCCGCCTCATCGCAGTTCATGAACAGGTAATCCGCGTATTTTTCCGCAATCGACAGGAACAGCTTCCGGTTTTCCCCCACCATTGGCGGGCTCTCAAGCGCAATCGCCACTTTCTTCCCGTTCTTTTTGCACCATTCAAGATACCTCATGCCGAGCTTCGCAACCGGCGTCTCCTTCGCCAGGGTTATCGAGCTTATGAAAAAGAGCCGCGAGCTTTCAAGCGCCATCCTCTCCATGGCGCTGCAGCTGGTCGATACGCCCAAGTCCGCGCAAAACGTCCGCTGCCCGTCGTTTGTCACAAGCGCGATTATCTTCCCGGTTGCCCCCTTCTTGTCCGCAAGGAAATCCGCAATCCCGCATTCCTGCAGGTTGGCTGAAAAGTGGCTGCCCGCCCTGTCGTTTCCAACCGCCCCCTGGTAGCCGCAAAAGCCTCCAAGCGCGGAAAATCCCTCGCACACGTTCCTTGCGTTGTCTCCCGGATACCGGTAGGTTATCCTCTTCCCGAGTTTCCGCTCGATTGCCGCCATTTCCCTTGCCGAAAAATAGTTGGTCGCGCCTTTTGCAGCGTTAAGCTTCGCAAGAATTTTCCCGTCCACTCTTGCGAACAGGTCCACGACAGGGGTGCCGAGCGCAAAAAGGTCCATGCCCCCTTATCAGCCGCTAGCTAAATATTGCTATTGCTTTTTGGAAGCGGAACCGAGGGCGCGCCTTTTCCACGGCAATCTGCTTATTGCACGGGCAGGCGGGCCCCATCCC
>CAYWFJ010000018.1:0-17715 GCA_964458205.1 Microcaldota archaeon
GCGCAAGGGAGCCGGAAGCCGTAGTCTATGAGGTTCTGCTTGCGCGAGCGGTCCCCCTTGTACATGCCATGGAGCTGTGGAAGGGTAACGTGCGATTCATCAATCACAATAAGCGCGTCTTTCGGCAGGAAATCCATCAAGGTATATGGCGGCTGCCCAGGCGTTCGGCCGTCAAAGTGCCGCGAATAATTCTCAATCCCGTTGCAGTAGCCAAGCTCCTCGATAAGCTCCAAGTCATAGTTTGTCCTCATTTTTAGGCGCTGCGCCTCAAGGGGCTGCAATTCCGGCAGCCTCTGCTCAAGCTCGGTGCGGATTTGCCTAAGCGCCCTCTCCTTCGTCCCCTGCGGCACGATGTAATGCTTTGCCGGGAATATGCGCACAGCCGGCAAATCCTCGATTTTGGAGAGCGAAACCTGCTCGCAGGCGGTTATACTCTCAATCCGGTCCCCATTGAGCACCACCCGGATTATCTCCTGCTGGTAGCCGGGCACAATGTCAATCGTGTCCCCGCGCACGCGGAACACGCCGTTTTTCAGCTCCATGTCGTTTCTTTCGTATTGAATGGAAATGAGCGCGGCAAGAAGCGTGGAACGCGGCATTTCCTGCCCGACCGAAAGCCCTATCGACATCTCCAGCCATTCTTTCGGCGAGCCCAATCCATAAATGCACGAAACCGTGGCGATAATCACAGCGGGGCCTGGCGAGAGAAGGTAAGCGGTCGACTGAAGGCGCAGCCTCTCTATTTTCTCGTTTATCTGCGCGTCCTTCTCAATATAAGTGTCAGTCTGGGGAAGGTAGCTTTCAGGCTGGTAATAGTCATAGTAGGAACCAAAGTAGCCGACCTTGTTTTTCGGGAAGAACTGGCGGAATTCGGAATAAAGCTGCGCGGCAAGCGTCTTGTTGTGCGAAATCACACGCGCGGTCTTGCCGCTTTGCGCACTCAAGTTAGCAATAGTGTATGCCTTTCCCGAGCCGGTTACCCCTAGAAGCGTCTGCCTGCCCCCTTTTGAAACGCCTTCCACCAGCTTCGCTATCGCTTCCGGCTGGTCTCCTGCGGGCTTGAAGGGCGCCTCAAGCCGGTAATCGCCTGCATCGCTCATAAAGAAAGATTGAAGGAAGGGGGTTAAATTGGTTAGCATAGTTCCTTGCCGTAAGTCAACAAATTCCACATTTGCCTTCTATATGTGCGTCAATCGTGGATTCCTGCCCGCCAAAAGGCGCCCCTTTTGTAGTCCGTATTTTAAACCTGTGCAGCGTTTTGCTATCACTAATTAAGGAGGGTTGACTATGCATTTGCTTACGCCAGGTCCAGTAGAATTGAAGGAGCCCATACGCATGGCGCAAAGCCAGGAGATGATTTACCACCGGGGCGCGGAGATAAAGGCGCTCATAGGCGGCATAGTGCCGCGCCTCAAGGCGGATTTCAACGCAGACCACGTCTTTCTGATTGGCGGCTCAGGCACTGCCGCAATAGAGATGGGATTTGCCTGCCTGGCATCCCCCACGGACAAGGCGCTGGTGCTCGCGAACGGCACATTCGGCGACAAGCTCGCCTCATGCTCCAAGGTGTATTGCACCACCCAGGTGGAAAAGCTTCCGCTTGGCAAAGGCTGGTCGCTTGAGCGCGCGCGGGAAATAATAGACAAGTCCGACGCGCAAGTATTCGCAATGGTCTACAACGAGACCTCGACCGGTGTTTTGAACAATGCACGCGAAATCTGCCGCTACGCGAAAAGCAAGGGCATGGTGACAATCCTCGATGCGGTTTCCGCATGGGGCGCAGCCCCTTTGGACATAAAGGATTTCGGAGTGGATTTCACGGCAACCGGCTCGCAAAAGGCGATGGGCGCTGCGCCGGGCATCGCGATTGCCGCCTTTAGCGATGAAATGATGAAGCGCGCGGAAGGCATAACTGCGCGAAGCTTCTACCTTGACATGAAGAAGTACAAAAAAGACATGGACAGCTTCCAGACCCCAACCACGCCGCCGGTTTCCGTCATTTTCTCGGTCAAAGCCGCGATGGATTATGTGGACTCAAAAGGCGGATGGGAAGCGCACCGCAAGCGCCACGAAGCCGCCGCGGCAAAGTCCCGCGAGTTCGTGAAGTCCATGGGCTACCCTCTTTTCGCCGAGGAAGGGTTCCACTCGCCCACAATAACCGGTTTCATACTCGAGAATGCCGATGCCATAAGAAAGCAGCTGAAGGAGCAGCACCAGCTGGTGACCGCGCGCGACTTCGGCGAGCTTCAGGGCAGGTTCTTCAGGATTTGCCACATCGGGAATTTCGATGACGCGCATTTGGACTATGCTTTTGGCGCCATAAGGAAAGTGCTGGGCAAATAGGCGCGCAATACAAGGGTGAAAACATGAAAATTGTGATAGCGGACCGGATGGAAGAGGAAGTGGTGGCGAAGATAGGCGAGCTTGGCGAAACGATTGCCATGCCCTCCGACCTGAATTCCGTGCTTTCGGACGCGGATGTGCTGGTCGTGCGCAGCGCGACCAAGGTGGACAAGGTGCTCCTTTCATATGCCCCGAAGCTCAAGGTGGTTGCGCGCGCAGGGGTAGGATTGGACAATGTGGACAAGGAGGCTTGCGAGAAAAGGGGCATAAAGGTGATAAACACGCCCGGCGCCTCCTCCAACTCCGTTGCCGAGCTTGCGCTTGCCATGATGTTTGCATTCTGCAGGAAGCTCCCTTATGCCGATTCCACCATGAAGGCGAAGAAATGGGCGAAAAAGGAGCTGACCGGCTCAGAGCTTCTTGGGAAAACCATGGGGGTGGTGGGCTTGGGGCGGATAGGCTCGCTTCTTGCGCTCAAATGCAGGGGCCTTGGAATGAATATCCTCTATTATGACCCCCACACACAACTATCCGCAATCGGCAAGGGGGTAAGCCTCGACGAGATTTTCTCATCGTCAGATTTCATCAGCCTCCACGTGCCCCTCAATTCGGAAACCAAAGGCATGATAAATGAGGCATGCATCGCAAGGATGAAGCCCAACGCGGTGATAATCAACACCGCGCGCGGCGGGCTTATTGACGAGGACGCGCTCTACAACGCGCTTAAGGAGAAGAAAATAGCGGGTGCGGCGCTTGACGTCTACCCTGTCGAGCCATATTCCGGAAAGCTTTGCGAGCTTGGCAACGTCATCCTCACCCCCCATATCGCAGGAAGCACCAAGGAGGCGCAGGACAGGATTGGCGAGGAGCTTGTCGAGAAGCTGAAAGGCGAGATGGGCAAGATTTAAGTGGGAAGCTCAAAGCCTGGCTTGGCGGCAAGTAGGGCATCTATCCTGCGCAAGCCAGCTTTCCACACCCCAGAGGCTCACTTTTTTAACTGCATTTAGCCATACTCTTCCCCAATGAAGCCCACGCCTCCAAAGCTTCCATCAGTCTCCTTTCCTGAGGGCAAGCCAGACCTCTCCTTGGAGCACCTAAGCGACATAGCCGAGCTTTCCAAGGAATACCTCAAGCCAGAGGCAGCCGAATTTTCAGAAGACGAGCTTTCCGCAAACTTGCGCTCGCTTTGGCATCTTTCAAGGCAGGAGAACACAAAAGTCTCGAAATCGCACGCAAAGAAAATACAGAAAATCGTCCTTTCAGCATTCGGCTTGGGCAGCCGAAACATCCACCGCTCGCAGCACAGCGAAGGCGGAGGGGCGATAAGGCAGGAGAACAAGAAATTCTCGGCAGCCCACAGCAGCAGCCACCAGGGAAGCGAGGGCATAATCGTTTCGCAGCAGTCAAACGAAATCGCGCGCGAAAAGACGAAGGAAGAGGACAGGAAGGAGAAGAAGAACGTTCTAAAGAAAACAGGCGAATACGCGAAGCGGCAGTGGTATCTTGCGAAAGCGAAGCATTGGGAGAAGGAGGCAAAAAAAGAAAAAAAAGCCTATCCTGATTCTTATAGCTATTCAGCAGAAAAAGTGGCAAAATTCTATGAAAAGGCTGGTAAGCCGGAAAAGGCCGCAGACTGGTATGCAGCGGTTTGCCCCGGCGAGCGGGATGACCCGAACATCCTTAGGGCAGCCCAGCTTTACGAACAGCTAGATATTCATGAAAAGGCAGGTCAGAATTACGAAAAATGCGGCTGGAAGACTTATCCAAAAGCAATAGAACAGTATGAAAAGGCCTATGAGTTTGAGAAAGCCGGGGATAAGGCGTTTGAACTTGTAAATCGCAATATGTATCCCCGTCATTTTTCAGATGAGGAATGGTTGGAGATGCAGCCATATCTGCGCAGGATGGAAAAAAACTACCTCGCAGCCTGTCTTCCAGATAAGATCGGGGACAGATACTTTCAACTTGGGCGTGGAAACGATTTCGGATTCAAAAAGCGCAATGTCGACTGTTACGGTGAAGCGTTTAGGCTCTATGCAGTCAGTGCCAACAAGGGAAAAATCGAGGAGATTATGCGGTTTTTCCAGTCAAATGGCAAGAGTTTCACCAGTGATGAGCTGGCGAACACCTATCTTGGGAAAGCCAATGATTTCGCCAGCAACAAGAACCACGCCGATGCCGGTTTATATTATGAGGTGGCCGCATTTTTAACAGCGAATTATTCATCAAGCGGGCCACTATATGCCGAATCAGGCAAGAGTTATGAAAAAGCCGGCATGTATGCGGAAGCGGCAGGCGCATACAGCTCAGCAGCACAGATGGCTTACTCGGTGTTCTTGGGTGAAGACTGGCGCATATGCCTTGAGAAAGCCTTCAATCTCTATGATTTGGCAGATATGCCGGTGCGTGCCGCCAAAACCTATCTGGACTTCGCAACACAAAAACCAAACGATAAATACGCAACGGACCTATCTGCCTCTGTTTCGGGGCTTCTTGAAAAATACAAAATGCGTTTCATTTCCGATGGGCAGTTCAGCGATGCGGCTGAAATGTATAAAAAAGTCGGAGACCTCTCCCATATTTTCATGGCGCAATATTATGCAGAAGCGGGTGCACTATATGAGAAAGCCCAAATGCCCGACAAAGCCGCAAACCTATATGTCCATATCCTGACAGTGCTGCGCGGTGACGCAAGCAGCGTCTCATCGTTCTCGCCGCCATTGAACAGCCCCGCGGCAGCCGGAGCAGTGCTGAATATCGCCAAATCAGGGATTCACCGGTTTGACAATACGGCGACCAATCTGGTTGCGGGCATTGTCTGCAGGCCCGAGTCATTGGATGATTTTTTGGGCGTTTCTGGATGGCTTGTGGAAAATTACAATAAAGAGGCAGAATGCGAGCAAACCCAATTCTTTTTTTCAAATTACTCTGTGAATAGCGGCCTTAGCACTGCAAAGGAGGTCATAAACGCGAGATTCCATCCGACTGTTTCCCTTGCCTTGATGAATATGGATGCACAATGGTCCGCAAGCGAGGTAAGGAAGCTTAGGGAGCTTCTCCCGCCGGGCGGGGAAGTGAGCAAGAACAAGTTTACCCGCCCAATTTTTCTCTCTTTCATCGACTCCAATCCCTCCAGCCAGGCAGAAATAATGCGCGCCTGCATCAGCCGTACGGAAAAATTCGGCAAAGGCGACGATGAGCGGCTTCTCCAGATAATGTCCTTCGCGCATTCAGCAGGTAAAATTTTCTCAGGGTCATTCACGGATTCATTCGTTTCGTCCGAATTCAAATCGATGCCCGAAGCAGTCAAGGAGGGGCATGCGGCCGTGATTGATGCGCTATCATCGAATTATTCCTCCGAGCTTATAGGAAAAAGCCCGTCAGACACACTTGCAAGATGGCTTTCAGTTTTCCCAGAATTCGAGCAGACGATGAAAATCCACCATGACGTGGACCTCGTTCCCCCTATGCGCGTCCTTGCAACAGTCGAGCTTTTGGGCATGCGGGAGGGCTTTGCCAAGCATGACCCGAAAGTTGCGGAATATCTTCAAACAAACCTTGAGAAGCTTTTCCCAAACAAGGAAGAGCAGCAGGCAATCCGTGAATACCTTGACGGGTATGCCTCAATGGAGGATGAGAAGCTGATTTTTGCAACCGACAACCTGTCAAAAATACGTGAAAAGCTTGCAATCTGGAGCTCTCCAACAAAAGTCGACCACGTCCTCTCAGAAGTCTCAATCCGCGACAGGCTTCTTGAGGCGCAGCAGAAGCTCGACGACATATTCTACAAGAACCACTTCTCAGAGGAATTCATTCAGATTGCCGGGCTTTATGGGGATGCCCCGACCATGAAGGCGCTTTCCGAGCAATTCCGCAAGCTCAAGGAGAGCGGGGCTGCGGAATCCGAGCTTGGCGCAATCCGCCAGCAGCAGGATGGCGTCAGAAAATGGTCCAAACTGCAGTCAATATTCCAAAATTACCCTGAAAAATTCGACCAGCTTAATGCGGACATAGAAAATGCGGGAAAGAAGCTTGCGCCCTATGCGGACATACTTGAAAAATGGGGCTTTGATTACGGCGATTCATTCGGTAACAAGGTTTTCACAGGTGAATTGAAGCTCCTCTCAGAGCGCTGCAAGTCAGAATTGGTGAAGAATCCAAAAGATGAGCGTATAGCCGCGCTATCAGGCGAAATAGCCGCCCTTGAGAAGGCTTGCGGCAATGCAAACAGCTATGTTGCCGACCTTGCGGACAGGCTCCAGCCAACCGATGGCAAGAAAAGCGGCATACTGGACGACCTCCAAGCGAAAAAAGCATGGTCTGAACAGCTGATTTCCGAACTTGAAGGCGGGCTGTCTGTGAAAGAGGGCTTGGGGCGCATACATGATGGGCAAGAGCCCCTTTACAACATCATTTCTGCGAGGGAGAATATCGATAAAGCCGAGTTAATCGACACTCTTAGGCGCTACACCGAAACAACCGCAATAAACGACCTTGAGCACATAGTTTCGATGGCAAGGAACGAATCATCCACGCAGAATCTGGTTTACACATACTCCGCGCAGCAGGATTTCTCAAGAATGGAGCTTGCGATGGTCGGGCAGTGCCTGGACTACCGCTACAGCAGGAACTCAATTGGCAATGCGCCATTCACGGTTTCCTACCAGGATTCCTGGCGCCAGATGGTGGTCGCTTACCAGAAAGAGGATTCTGGGCAATTAAGACCGAAGGTCGACGGACTGATATTCCTCGCTCAAGTCGAATCGAGCGGTATTAAGGAAACTGCGGTTGTGACTGACAGGGTATACGTGCCTGACGGCTCCGGGCTTGGCTGGAGCAAGGTGGAAGGCCACATCCGGTTTGCCTTGGAGAGGGCAAAAGAGCTCGGAGTGCCGCTCGTTGTGCCGGACCACCTTTCACCCCATTATCCTCAGATAAAGGAGCTTGCGCAGGAGTTTGGCGTAAAAGCTGAGGAAAGAAGCGTCAAAGTGCTGGTGCAGCCGGGCCCCAGCAAAGCCACCTACTGCGAATTGACAGGTTACGTTCACTATACTCAGAACACTGAACTCGGAGTCAACGCTCTTGTCCTCCGCTAACCGTCTAGACAAACCGTTATAAAACTCAGCCGCGCAAGCTTTCATCCGGTGGCCTTATGCTTTCCCTCAAGCTCATACGTGAAAATCCTGAAATCCTCCGCACCGCGCTTTCAAGCAGGCAGGCAAGCTTTGAGCCTGTGGAAAGGCTGGTCGGGCTTGACAGGGAATGGCGCGCAGTGAAGCAGGAGGCGGACAAGCTCAAATCAGAAAAGAATGCGGTTTCCCTTCAAATTTCCGAGGCAAAGAAGAATGGCGGGAAAATCGAGCCCATACTTGCAAAAACGCGCGAGCTTGGCGAAAGGATAAGCGAGCTTGACGCAAAATGCGAGCATCTTGAGGGAAAGATGTCCGAAATACTCATGAACGCCCCAAATATCCCCCACGAGTCAGTGCCAATCGGCAAGGACGAGGCGGAAAACCGCGAAGTGCGCAAATGGGGCGAGCCTGTGCGCACAAGCAAGGACACAAAGCCGCACTATGAGGTTGCGGACAAAAGGCTCATTGACTTTGAGAGGGGCGCAAAGCTTGCAGGCCACCGTTTCGTTGTCCTCAAGGGGCTTGCAGCGCGGCTTGAGCGCTCGCTCATCAATTTCATGCTTGACTTGCAGGGAATGAACGGCTATACTGAAATCCTTCCGCCTTTCATGGTCAACTCGAAGGCATTGACTGGCACCGGGCAGCTTCCGAAATTCGCCGAGGACCTTTACAAGTGCGAAAACGAGGACCTGTACATGATTCCGACCGCGGAAGTGCCGGCAACGAACCTTTTCTCGGGCGAAATACTCGATGAGGCGCAGCTTCCCATGGGCTTTTGCGCCTATTCCGCATGCTTCCGCCGCGAGGCAGGCTCATACCAGAAAGACATAAAGGGCATAATGCGCCAGCACCAGTTCGACAAGGTGGAATTGGTAAAATTCACCAAGCCCGAGGACTCATTCGGCCAGCTTGAGAAGCTCACAAAAGACGCCGAATCCGTGCTAAAGAAGCTCGAGATACCTTACCGCGTGATTGAGCTTTGCACCGGAGACTTGGGCTTCGCATCCGCAAAAACATACGACATAGAGGCATGGCTCCCCTCTCAGGACAGGTACCGCGAGATTTCTTCCTGCTCAAACTGCACGGATTTCCAGGCGCGGCGCGCGAACATCCGCTTTCGGCGTGCGGGCAAGATGGAGTTCGTGCACACGCTAAACGGCAGCGGGCTGGCGGTCGGAAGGACGATGATTGCAATAATGGAAAACTGCCAGGATGAGACGGGCTTCACCGTTCCCAAGGCGCTTCGGGACCGCATGGGATGCGACAGGGTGGACTTCTAATCCTAGGGGCCTAAATCACAAGCCCAAGGCCAAAATCAGTTTTTTTTGCACCATCATTGCGCAGCACGCGCATCCTTTGCCTTTTCTATGCCTTCCCTTGTTTTCCCAAGGAAGCTGCCGTCCAGCAGCATCTCGAAGACCTTTTCAGGGTCGCCAAGCGCATAAGCCGTGCCTTCCAGCCTTCCCCTGAGGAGCCGCATGCCCAGCTCCTTCGAGCCCTCCTTTTTCTCCCGTGAGAGCTTTATCTGCGCAATCCGCTCGCGCAGATTGTTCGAATTGAGCGAGTTGTCGATGAATATCCCGTCTCCCAGCTCAGGCATGCGAAGGTCCGCGGAATGGAAGCCTTCCGCAAGCGTGCCTTTGAGCACGATTTTCACAAGCGGCGCCTTTCCGCCAATCGCCTGCCCTTTCAGGCGCTCAGCCTCTGCAACCGCCCTTGCCTTCACCTCGTCAGGCTTCGCCTTGTCGAAAACAAGCTCGGAATGGAAAAGCCGCCTGGAATTTACGGGCATGAATTTTGCGGACTTTTCCAGCGTATCATAAAGGAGCCAGCCCCGCTCGCCAGCCTCGTCCTCGCGAAGCTGGGTCACGACCGTGCTTCCCGGGTTGAGCACCTTGCCGGACAGGTTGGGCTTATGCACATGCCCGCAAAGGTAAAGGTCAAACCCATCAGGCAGGTCGTCAAAAGAGATGAACTGCTCGTTTTTGGCAATGTCATGCTCCTTAAACGACTGGTGCAGCACGAATATGTTGAATGCGCCTGGCACAGGCTTGCAGGAGAGCTTGGCAATGCCCTCCTTTGCAAGGTCATCAGGCACGTTCCCCATGCCTGAAATGGCGATTTTCTCGCCGTCTTTTTCGAATGCGCGCGTCCTGTTGTGCACGCTCTCAAGTAGCCCGCCATGCGAGAGAAGCTCGGTAGGGTGGACAAAGCCCCTTGCGCGCCGGTCGTGGTTCCCGTGTATTGCGAATATCGGGGCGTTTGCAATGCCTCTTGAGCGGAAAATCTCCCTGGCTTCCACAAGGATTTTCGTGACTTCGGCAAGCGTTTCCATGCGTGGGAGCGGCGTGTCGAAGTTGTCCCCGCCCAATATTATGAGGTCCGCCTGCCGCGAGGCATCAAGCAGGGCCTGCCGCCCCTGCCCAAGCGCGTCATCCTCAAAGCGCCGGTAGCCGAAATGCATGTCCGTGACAAAGGCGATCCGCATGAGGCTGTTTAGCCGTGGAAGGTTTATAAAAAGAGGAAGGCAGAAACCAGCCATGATAGACCGCGTGATATTCGCAGGCATCATGGTGCTTACCATCATCGCCGTAGTCTACTTCCTTAGCAAGTAGCCGCCCCCATCGTGTTTTGCCGCAGTGATAAAGTCCGGCAGGGGCATTCCAGAAAAGTTTATAAACTCTTCTCCTTATAACGGATTCACAACTTTTTAAAACTTATATGCCTTCACACGGAGGCATATTCGCCGTTAGGGGTGTGAATATGATGACAGACAAATGTCCGGAATGTGGAAGCAAGCGGCTTACCCGCGATTACGAGAAGGGGGAGCTTGTCTGCTCCAACTGCGGGCTCATAATCGCCGAGAATCTCGAGGACCCGCGCCCGGAATGGCGCGCGTTTGACGCCGAGCAGCGCGACAAGCGCGCAAGAGGCGGGGCGCCCATCAAGTACATGCGCCCAAACAAAGGCTTGGTCACCGAAATCGACCAGTACAACCGCGACATCCGCGGGGCGAAGATTTCACCCAAAAAACAGGCGCAGCTTTACAGAATGAGGAAATGGCACAAGAGGGCGTCCATCGCAAGCTCGATGGAGCGGAACCTCGCAATCGCGCTTTCCGAGCTTGACAGGATCGCGTCTTACCTCGGGCTTCCGGACTCCATCCGCGAATCCGCCGCGCTCCTTTATAGGAAATGCATAAAGGCAGAGCTCATCCGCGGAAGGCTTATTGAGAGCGTCGTGTCTGCGGTCATATACGCGACCTGCCGCATGCAGGGCATCCCGCGCACGCTTGACGAAATCTCGCGCGTCTCCGGAATTGAAAAGAAGGAGATAGGCAGGGCATACCGCTTTGTCCGCCGCGAGCTTGACATCGAGGTGCCCCTGACCGACCCGGCGCACTATGTGCCGAAGTTTACCGCGGCGCTCAAGCTCTCAGGCCATGTGCAGGAGAGGGCGATTTCGCTTCTCAAAAAGGCGATTACCAAGGGGCTCATCTCAGGCAGGGGGCCGACGGGCGTTGCAGCCGCAGCCGTGTACATCGCATCAGCGATGTACGGCGAGAGGCGCACGCAGAAGGAGGTCGCGGACGTCGCTGGCGTGACCGAAGTGACCATCCGCAACCGCTACCGCGAGCTCAAGAAGGAATTGGGGCTTAAGGTAACGCTCTAAAGTCCGAGCCGCTTTTTTATTTTTCTTTTCTTCTTTCAATTTTCTCTTTTCATTTAGCTTCAGCTAGCCAAATCAAAAATGCAAGAGCCCAGCTTATTTTTTCCCATCAATGTAGAGGCTCGCGGAGTATGCCGCCACAACCGCCTCGCCCACACCCACAATCGCCTGCTTGAAGCGCGTGTCGGTGATGTCCCCTGCTGCGAAAAAGCCCGGCACGTTCGTCTCGGAATTCCTGTTTATTCTTACTTGCCCTTTCTCGTCCAAGGCGACGCCCGCCTCTTTTGCAATCCCTGAGAGCGGCACATGGCCGATTGCGACAAAAACGCCGTTCAGGGCAAGCTTCCCGTTCCCGTTGTAGGGGGCGTCAAGCAGAACCCCAGAAACCCGCTTTTCGCCTTCAATCCCAAGCACATTCGTGTTGTAGATTACCTCTATCTTCGGCTCCTCCAGGATGCGCTTGGCATTCGCCTGTTCCGCGCGAAGCTTCCCGCCGCGGTAAATCATGTAGACTTTCGAGGCGAACTTCGCAAGCACGAGCGCGTCTTTCGCAGCCGCGTCCGCGCCGCCTATCACCGCGACCTCTTTGCCTTTGTAAAACGCGGCATCGCAAAGCGCGCAGTAGTGCACGCCCTTGGCGGCGAATTCGGCTTCGCCCTTCACGCCGAGCTTTTTCCACTCGGTGCCGGTTGCGTATAGGACCGTTTTTGCGGCGTATTCTCCTGAGTCGGATTTCACCACGAACAGCCCGTCTGGCCCCTTCGCAATCCCAGCTGCTTTCGCATCCTTTATTTCTACGCCTGGCTGCGCCTTTGCATGCTCCTCAAGCTTTTGCGCAAGCTCGAAGCCGCCGATGGATAAAAAACCAGGATAATTCTCAACTATATCGGTAGTAGTAATAGTTCCTCCTCTCATCTCGCCAAGCACCAGCACTTTCATGCCCAGTCTTCCAGCGTACATCGCCCCTGCAAGGCCTGCGCAGCCCGCGCCAACCACAATCATGTCATATTCCATTTTTTCCACCAACAATCCGGTTTGCCCGCAATCGTTTTTATTTGTGCCGCCGTCCTGCGGGCTTGCAGCCGCCATAATCCATCGCAATAGGATGCCCGCATGCGCATTCTGCCTTGCAAACTCAATCCGGCTTGGCGCGTTTTCGCACCAGCCTGGGCGCTTGCGCGCTGCGAAGCGTTCGCGAACGCTTTTTATCCTTATCCGCGAATTGATGGCATGCGATGCCCATTCTGCACCAATCGGGAAACCGAGGTGGTCGACACGCGCGACACCGAGGACTTCCGCATCCGCCGCAGGCGCGAGTGCGTAAAATGCAAGCGCAGGTTCACCACCTACGAGGAAATCGAAAAGGAGGACCTGTTTGTCATAAAAAAGGACGGCAGGCGCGAGCGTTTCGACCGGCACAAGCTCCTAAACGGGCTTGAGAAGGCGTGCGAGAAGCGCCCGGTGAGCCGCGGGCAGATAGAGTCGATTGCCGACTGGGTGGAGGCGAGGCTGAGGAAAGCGGACAGCAGCGACGTGACCACCAGCCTTATAGGCGAGCTTGTGATGGAGAAGCTCAGGAAGGCGGACGACGTCTCATATATAAGGTTCGCGTCCGTTTACCGCTCGTTCACGGACATCGATTCGTTCGAGGCGGCACTGAAGAACCTAAAGAAAAAGCGCTAGCAATGTGATTTTCGCATGAAACCATACATCCAGGTCGCAATCTTCTTCGCGCTCACGCAAGCGTTGGGCATTTACTCGGGCATCGCCCTCATCAACGCGGCAATGCAGACGCCTGAAATACGCGAGATGTCGGTAGCCCCCATGCCTTCGCAGGACGACCCGCTCAACGCCGTGTTTTTCATACTCTACATAATCTTCGGCGCGGTGATGGTGATACTGGTCGCGCGCCACTACAAGGGCATGATGCTTTTCCGCCTCCTTGAGACAATGGTGATAGTCTCGGCATCCGCAATCGTGTTCTTCGCAATCGGCCTGCAGCTGTTCTCGCTTGGTTTCGTGGACGCGTTCCTTTTGGGCGGGGCTGCCGGGCTTCTGCTCGGGGCGGCAAAATTCCTTTGGAGCGACATAAAGAACGCAGCCGCGATAATCTCAAGCGCGGGCGTGGGCGCGCTCTTCGGGTTCTCGCTCGGGTTCCTCCCGACAGCGATTTTCATCCTCCTCCTTTCGCTTTACGACTACATCGCGGTGTTCAAGACGCGCCACATGATTGAGATGGCGCGCGAGCTTTCCACCCGCCAGCTTTCGTTCGCAGTGACCGCGAAAAGCCTCCCGTCGAAAAAGCCCAAGGAAAACCAAACCGCATACATCGAGCGCGCGAACAGGGAGGGTGAGCGGCTTGATTTGGGGACAGGCGACCTCTCGGTGCCCGTGATGATTTCGGTTTCCGCCTACACGCTCGGCCCTAACGGGCTTCTATATTCGCTTGCAGCCGCGGCAGGCTCGACGCTCGCGCTTTTCTTCCTCTTGAAATTCGTATCAAAGCAGAGGGTTTTCCTGCCAGCCCTTCCCCCGATATGCCTTGGCGGGATGGTTGCGCTTCTTGCCGCAAAGCTTCTCTTCCCGTAATCAATCTGTCCGCTCGCATTTTTGCCCTGAAAATCAGTCCGCGGAATACGCCAATACCTGGCCAAACAGCACCTCGTTCATCATGAGCGCCATTTGCCTGCCGGCTTTCGTTTTTTCATCCTTCCAGCCTTCGTTGTCCGGCCATTCGCTTACTTCATCCATGGCATGGTACAATAGGGCTATTGCCCGCGGGCGGTTCCCGAACAGCCTGGCAAGATTCACGCCCTCAACGATTATCTCCAGCGCCTCTTTCCGGGCGGCAAGTTCGTCTCGGTGGCGCATTCCACATTCCTCCTTGCAATCAAGCAGGCGGTTTTGAAAAGGAGAATTGTCGCCTTTGCCTGGCTT
The DNA here is from genome assembly GCA_964458205.1 of Microcaldota archaeon. Lineage (GTDB taxonomy): Archaea > Micrarchaeota > Micrarchaeia > Anstonellales > Anstonellaceae > UBA10161. Next base: position 14,082 of record CAYWFJ010000018.1, read on the forward strand.
GGCCTTAGGATTCGGAAAAACGCCTGCCGCCTTTGCCTTTACAGCCGAGTCCGTCATGCCTTTTATTTGGTGCAAAGCGAATAAAAGGCAAGCGCAAAGGAGCGCCAATTCGGGCGTTTTCCAAACTGGCTTTCGCTGCTGCCTTCCAGAGTGTGCATCCTACAGGCTATATCTTGCCGACAAGCTCGGTTCCCGGCTTCAGCGTCTTCTTGCCAGGGGTCCAGCTCATCGGGCATGCCTCGCCCTTGTGCTCCTCGACGTACTTTGCAGCCTCAAGCTTGCGCATGACCTCGGTGATGCTTCTTCCTATGCTGTTGTCATGCACTTCGTATGCCTTAAGGCGCCCTTCCGGGTCTATGAAGAAGGTGGCGCGAAGCGACACCCCTTCGTTTTCAATGAGCGTGTTGTATGCCTTGCAGACGCGCCTTGCCGGGTCGGCAAGCATGGGGTATTTGATTTTCTTTATGGTGGGCGAGAGGTCGTGCCACGCAAGATGGACGTATGCGGTGTCCACGCTCACGCTTATCACTTCCGCGCCAAGGCCCTTTATCTCTTCATGGTGGTCCGCAAGCTCGCCAAGCTCGGTCGGGCACACGAATGTGAAGTCCGCCGGGTAGAAAAAAAGCACCACCCACTTTCCGCGGTAGTCCTTTAGCGATATTTTCCTGATTTCGCCGTTCACGTAAGCGTCTTCCGTGAAATCGGGCGCATTCTCGTTTACCATCACCATCAAAACCACCTATTTTTTTAGTCCAGCATGCTTTTCTTGGCAGTACGGTTTTTTCCGCTTTTCTGTGCCTGCGCGCCTGATTTTTTCCTATTGGCGGCCTCGGTTCCGCCCGTTATTGCGGCTCTCCCGCTTTCCCCAGTTTCCACACCCATCCTCATCTTTTCCATCCTTTTTTTCTCGTCGGCAACCGCGCCTTTGAGCTCGGCAACAAGCGCATCAACCGCGGCATCGTCCAGCCCGTGCGCCTTTGCGCCCTGCCCGAGCGTTTCATATGCCGCCATCCCGCACCCTATGCAGTGGAAGCCCCGCTTGACAAGTATCTCGAACGCAGCAGGGTAGTTGATTATCAGCTCCCCTATGGGGATTTCACGGCTTATTTCAGGTTCCATGGCGGCAAAATCCCCAAATACCCTATTAAAGCTTTCTTCTCCAATCAATCAACTTCTGATACGCAAGGAATCCTCATGGAAGACTACGAATCAATGCTGGACCGCGCAAGGGGCGCGCTTCCTGAAAAGACAATGGCGTTCGAGCGATTCGAAACCCCGGCGATAGAGTCCATGCTGCAGGGCAGCAAGACAATCATACGCAATTTCGACGTCATACTCCAGAAAATCAGGCGCCCGCCGGAGATGCTTTCCAAATATTTCTCAAAGGAGCTTGCAATCCCTGCCACGATAGAGGGCAGCCGGCTTGTCCTGCACGGGAAATTCTACGAGCGCAACCTCCGGGATAAGTTCCAGGCGTTCGTGGATGCCGCGGTCGTATGCAAGGAGTGCAAGCGCCCGGACACGAAGATAGTGGAGAAGGACGGGGTCAAGACGCTCGTGTGCGATGCATGCGGAGCGCGCTCGCCCGTTAAGATTTAGGGGATTTTTATGGCGGATGAACCGGTTCCACCGGAGCAGCAGGTCGGATGGATACGCCTGCCGAAGGAAGGCGAGATACTCGGCGTGGTAATGGGCACGCTCGGCGGCGGAAGGCTCATGGTGCAGTGCAAGGACGGCAAGGAGCGCATGGGCAGGATTCCCGGCAAGATAAGGAGGCACATCTGGGTGCGCGACGGCGACATCGTGATTGTGAAGCCCTGGGAAATCGGCGGGGACAAGAAGGCGGACGTCATCTGGAGATACAACAAATACCAGGCCGAGACTCTCAGAAGGCAGGGGCATGTGAAGTAGGCATCCTTTCTTCTTTAAGCGCGCAAGACAATCGGCAGCCGGCGGAAGTTTCGCGGGCATGGCATGGCAAAGCCTATTTAACGCATTCTCCATTAAGCCCCTTATGCCGAAAAGCCATCTTCCGAAGCGCGAGGACAAGATGCACAAGACCGAGCGGAGGCTGGAATCGAACGTTTTTGACAGGCCGACCCTGTTCGCAATCGCAAAGCTCCAGCGGATGGGCCTGTTTGAGACCGTGGATTACCCGGTCGCAAAAGGCAAGGAGGCCAACATCTTCTGCGGCACCACCAAGGAAGGCGGGAAGGTAGCGATAAAGATATACCGGATAGACACCTCCAATTTCATCCGCATGCACGAATACATAGAGGGAGACCCGAGGTTTGCGAACACGAGGCGCGCGCGCTTCGAGACGATTGTCACATGGACGCGGAAGGAGTACAGCAACCTTCGGGCATTTTACGCGGCAAGGATTTCGGTCCCGCGCCCGCTCGGCTTCCTGCGCAACATAGTCGTCATGGAATTCCTGGGCGAGGGGAATATCGCCTACTCCACGCTGGACCAGATGGGGAGCGAACAGCCGCAGAAGGATTTCGATTTCCTCCTTTCAGAAGTGAAAAGGATTTACCAGCTCGGCTTTGTGCATGCGGATGTGAGCGAGTACAATATCGTGGTCACGGACGACGGGCTCCGCCTCCTGGACTGCGCGCAGGCGGTCCTGCTCGCGCACCCGCGCGCCGATGATTTCCTGCGCAGGGATGTCGGGAACCTGGTGCGCTTTTTCAAGAAGCAGGGCGCCAAGTGCGACATCGAATCCGCGCTTCTGTCCGTGAAGGACGGCAAGCCAGTGCTGCGCGGGCTTGAGGCATTGAAATACGAAAGCGAGCGCGCAGGCGGCAAGGCGTGATTTGGGCTTGGAGATGCGGCCCAATATCGCCTGTTTTCAAGCCAGCCAATCAATCCTTGCGCGCGGCAACATCTTCCATCAAATCAACCGCGAAAGGCGAGAATTTCCTAAGAGAATGGCTGCTGCCAATCCGAAGCTCGAGCCTGCCCTTATCCTCCAGGAATCCTGCAAGCGCCTGGCGGTCAGCATCTATCCCCAATCTCTCCAGGGTGCCTGCGGTATCCTTGCATGGGAACCTTAGAACCGGGCGCTGCAGGGGCGCGCCTGCAGAAGAGCTATCATGAGCGGCTGATTCATTTTCCCTCATGTTCGAAAGCCAGGTGCTGACAAGCGCAGGCGTCCTTCCAAGATCAACCCCTTCCTCCTTTGCCTCGCGCCAAATGCCGTCAAATATCCTGCGAAGCCCATCTTTCATGCCGGCTTCCATTTTGCCGCACCGGAAAACAATTCGCCTGCCGTTTAGCAGGAAATGCCTGTCTGTGAAAGCGTCCATCAAGTCTGCCGGCAGGTTGCTTATCGGCCTTGACCCGCCCCTGTTCCTGTAGAACATGTCCAGCATGAAGCCTGCCGCCTTTTCATGCTCACCTATGAACTTCAGGTATTCCACGACATGCTCCGACAGCTCAAGCGCCGTTTGCGCCCCAAACTGGGGCTTTTTTTCAAGAAGCATGCGCGCAAGCGATTCGAACTCCTCGTGTGCCACTATCCTCTTGGAAAGCGCGTTCAGGAGCGCCTTGTGGGCAAATCCGCTTCCCATGTAGTTTGATTCGGTTATCATCCGGCTGAAGAATTCGAATGCGGCTTTTTCCCCTGCCTCGG
>CAYWFJ010000019.1:0-2790 GCA_964458205.1 Microcaldota archaeon
CCTCGAAACCGATTTACGTGCTCGGCGACCGGAGGCTGATTGCCTACGCGATAAGCAACCTGCTTTCAAACGGGATAAAATACAACGGGAAAGAGGACATCGACGTGAAGATAGAGCAGGATGATATGAACGTGACCGTGGCGGTTGCGGACAGGGGCCCGGGCGTGCCCAAGGAATTCCGCGAAAGCCTGTTCAAGAAATTCTTCAGGGGCGACAAGACGGGGCCCGGGACGGGGGTCGGGCTTTTCATGACGCTTGAGATTGCAAAGAGGCACAACGGGAACGCGTATTACAAGCCGAACGCGCCAAAGGGCTCGGTTTTCTATTTCGTGCTTCCGAAAGAAAGTGCGCCGGAAAAGGCGGGGGCGAGTGGACGTGGCTACCAAGAATGACGCGAAAATACTGATAGTTGACGACGAGGACGATGTCCGCAACAGCATATCCGCGTTTGTCACAAGCCTGGGCTTCAAGAAAGTGGACACCGCGAACGGAGTGGATGACGGCCTCTCGAAGGCAGGCAAGGGAAACTACGACCTTGTTTTACTGGACATGATGATGCCCAAGAAATCGGGATGGGGCTTCCTGGAGGAGGCGCGCGCGAGGAAATTGAAGATACGGGTGCTTGTGCTCTCGGCTGTCGGGCTTCCGGAAGTCGTGCACAATGATGTCAAGGGGAAATACCCGGCGCCAAACGTCGAGTTCATGAGCAAGACCTACATCACAGACCAGCTTGAGGAGATGATGGTCGCGCTTCTGAAGGTCCCGGCAGGGGTTCCTTAAGGGCAGCAGACTGCTTTTTGCTTTTCTTTCCCATTTTTCCTTAATCCTGATTTCACCAAAAAGAAGAATGATAGCCAGGTAAGGGAATCGAACCCCTCTAACCCGCTTACTGCATCACGCCCCATATTGGATACTGATTGGGGGTGAGCCCTCAGGGGGATCGGCTGAATACCGAATGCCCCCTAGGGACTGCAGGCGGGTGCATAGCCTCTCTGCCAACCTGGCGACTTGCTTTCCATGCGCGAATCGTTGGCGCAGCCTTTTTTGGCGTCGCCAACTGACGAAATTCTGTGAAGAAGGTATATATAAGCTATTGCAGAAGCCTGCTCCCATGGGCAAAGAAGGCTTCCCCTGGCGGGCAATGCTTATCGGCTCCTGCCTTTCGGTGCTGGTGGCGCTCTACAGCGCATACGCCGGATTGAAGATAGGCGGCGTCTACTGGCCCATGGTGACCACCGCGGTAGTCTCAATGGCCCTGGTGCGGCTTTTGGGCGGGAAAGACAGGAACGAAACCAACGTGATGCAGACCGCCGCATCGACGGGCGGGCTTCTTGCGGCAGGCATAATTTTCACAATACCGGCAATTTTCATGCTTGGCTTGGAAGTCGGGGCGATTGACATCCTGCTTGTTTCCCTGACAGGCGGGCTTTTAGGGCTTCTTTTCACCTACCCCTTGCGGCAGAGGATGATTGTTGAGGAAAAATTGCCATATGCGGACGGGGCTGCGGCTGCCGCGATAATCGAGGCAGGCGATGCCGGTAGCAAGCAAAGCGGGGTGCTTTTCGCCTCGTTCGGATTTGCCGCGCTCTTCGCGATTGCCAAGGAGGCTGCGGCGAAATTCTATGCGCATGTTTTCCCCTATTCCCTCATCCCGCTTGCAGGGGGCTACCTTATCGGCACACGCTTCACGCTTGCATGGTTCATCGGCGCGGTTGTCACGGCATACCTCTTAGTCCCCTATGCAATTGGAAACGGGCTTGCCTCTGACGCGGGCGCGGCAGTCGGCAGCCTCGCCCAGCCGCTCGGAGTGGGGATTGTCATCGGGGCGGCGGTTGCGTATTTCCTAACTTCAGGGGTTCCTGTTTTCCTAAAGACTGCCGAATACTACCGAAAGGCCAAGATGGGAAGATGGGGCGGGATTGCAATCGTTCTGTTGTGCCTGCTCATGGTGTATGCGTTCGACCTCTCGCTCCCGCTTGCCATGCTTGCGATTGCCGGCGCGTTTCTTATGGCGTTCATAGGGGCGAAGATAACCGGGGAGATGAACGTTGACCCCATGGAGATATTCGCGCTCATACTGTTGATTGCGGCGAAATTCCTTTTCGGCTTCGGCGTGCTCCATCTGGTGCTTCTTGCGGCAGTGGTCTGCATTGCCGCGGGCATTGCAGGGGATGCGATGCAGGATTTCAAGACGGGCTACTTGCTTGGGACGAAGCCCGAGCACCAGCTTGCAGGCGAGGCTGCCGGGCTTGTTGCCGCGGCACTGGTGATGGGCGTGCTCATGCTCTCGTTTGCGCAAGTCGGCTTTGGAACTGCGGAATTCCCGGCCCCGCAGGCGCTCGCAGTAAGGACAATCGTGAGCAGCGACAGCCTGTCCGGCGCCCTTCTGGCAGGCGCCGCAATAGGCTTCTTGCTTACCCTGCTTTCCTGGAAGATGGGGCTTGGCGCGATTGCAATCGCATTCGGCATTGGCCTCTATGTCCCGTTCATGCTCTCGCTTTTCATGTTCGCAGGAGGGGTGGCGCGCTATTTTGTCGACAGGGCGAAGCAAACCGAGAAATGGAGATTGGTCGCAGGCGGCGTGATTGCTGGAGAAGGGCTGATTGGCGCGATAATGGTGCTTCTTTCGGCTGCAAAGTTTTTCGGATTCTAGCAAAGGGCCGCCTTGGGCAAAAATCATCCTTCTGCCAGCGAACCACCAGATTCTAAGAAAACAAGTTTTTGGCTTGACATGCCTTAGCGTAACAGCTTCACAGTCTCAAGCGTGCGCTCTATCTGCGCCTTTGCGCG
>CAYWFJ010000019.1:2890-5913 GCA_964458205.1 Microcaldota archaeon
GCTTCAGGGCCTTTTTTCCCCTCAGTAAGCTCTTCCGTCTTCGCAATCATCTGGTCCTCAAGCTCGTCAGTCATAGGAAAATAAATCCGCCAAGCTTTATAACGTTTAGCGGAAAAGAAAGGGCATGGCACAGGCAACAAGACCAAGCGTTCCTGCGGCAAAGCCGATAAGCGAGAAAGGGAACGCGGAATTCACCGCGCTCAAGCACGAGCTTTCCATAGACTCATGGGAAATGTCCCCGAACCACTGGGACAACATCCAGATAATTTACACTGCTTTTGGAAATGACACGCAGGCGAAAAGCTTCCTGTCCGCAATCGAGCTTCCGCCGCAGGAGATGTAAGCCTGCTCCAAGATACAGAATTTTGCTTAGAGGAGCGACCTTGCCTCCTTTTCAAGGAGTTTTTGCGCTTCGCCAAGAGCGCGCTTCCGCAAGGCGAGCTTTTTGGAGTGTACCGACACGGAAGGAATTTTGTAGGCGGCTGCAAAGCGCGCCACCTTGTCGACAGAAACGGCTTCTGAGAGCTCGGCAGGCGAAATCAAAACCCCTGCAAGCGCTGAAACCTCTTTTGAGGAAAGCGAGGAGAGGAACTTCTTTTTCGCAATGCAATCCCTGACAATGCCGCCGGTTATCTCGTGCGATTTCCGGAAAGGCACGCCCTTCTTTGAGAGAAGGTCTGCCAATTCGGTTGCGCATGCGAAGCCCTCCTCAAGCTCGAGTGCGATTTTCTCAGGGTTGAACTTGAGCAATGGGACTATTTTTGAGAGGATTGAGAATGACTCGTGCGCAGCCTTCACGCCCTGCAAAAGCGCGTATTTGCTCTCCTGCGAGTCGAGATTGTAGCCTGACGGCACGCCCTTGAGGAGCGAGGCAGCATGCACATAGAGGCCGAGCATCCGCGAGCACTTGCCCCGCACAAGCTCCAGCGGGTCCGGGTTCTTCTTCTGCGGCATCATGGATGAGCCTGTCGAATACCCGTCAGGAAGGATGCAAAGGCGCTTGTTTGAAAGGAGTATGATGTCCTCTGCAATGCGGCTGCAGTGCGAGAGCGCAAGGTAAAGCGCCGATAGGAGCGCGACTTCCATCTCGCCCCGGTTGGAAACCGTGTCCATGGGGTTTTCGGTGGGCGAGGAAAAGCCAAGAAGCCTGCTGACATACACCCGGTCGATGTGCCACGTTGTGCCCGCTACTGCGCCTGAGCCAAGCGGATTCTGGTTCACCCGCGAGTAAAGGTCGTTAAGGCGAGAGAGGTCCCGCTCAAGCGCATGGTAGTGGCAGTGCGCCCAGAATGAAAGCGAGGCGGGCTGCGCGACCTGCGTGTGCGTGTATGTGGGGAAGATGCAGTCTGATTTTGCAAGCTGTGAAAGCGACTGCTGGAGCGCGAGAATGTCCCCTGAAAGCGCGTTTATCGCGTCCCGCATGTAGAGGCGCGTGTCAAGGCAGACCTGGTCGTTCCGCGAGCGGGCGGTGTGCATCTTCCTGCCGTGCGCGGTGATTTTTGTGACCGCAGCCTCGACGTTTGTGTGAACGTCCTCAAGCTTGGGGTCGATTTGGAATTTCCCTGCGGCCTCGCTTGCCTTGATTGTGAAAAGCGCTAAGAGTATCTCCTTTGCCTCCTCTTTTGAGAGGATTTTCTGCCTTGCAAGCATTGCCACATGGGCTATGCTGCCATCGATGTCGTATGCAGCAAGCTCGCAATCAAGCCCTGCGTTCTCCGATGAGAGGAAGGAAAAAAGAGCGGCTTCCTGCGCCTGCTCGAACCGCCCGCCCCATAGTTTGTTTGCCATAATGACCACTCGTGCCGCACGCAAAAGCGCACTGAGAGGTGTGCACCGATTTGCCTTAAAAGAGTGCGTTCTATTTGGAACGTGTGCCATTTTCCATAAAAACTTCGGCAATCGCCAAACTATGCCAATTGACGGACATAATGATTAATATATGGAAGATAGATTCAGCTTAGCCAATGGCAAAGGCACTCAAAACAGGCTCAAGCGCCCTGGACAGCAAGATGTATTACTGGATACTCAGCCTTGACAGGAAAAGGCTTGATGCTGAGAAGCCATTCTATAGGCAGCACCCATTAACAGAGGATCACCATGGCAACCGAAGAAAACCTGACCCGCCTGATCAGGCGCGAGATAGGGGCGGGCGGCTCTTTTGAGGATGCCGAAATAATCCCTTATTCCGGAAAGCACATTGTCGTGACAACGGACATGCTCACAGAGGGGGACGACTTTCCCCCGGGCATGCCTTACGCTGCAATCGGCTGGAACGCGGTTGCAGCCAACCTCTCGGACATTGCCGCGGCAGGCGCAAAGCCGCTCGGAGTTCTTGTTGCCTGGGGAATACCCAAGAACCTGCCCGAGGAAGGGGTGCGGGAAATTGCAAAGGGAATGGCAAGGTGCGCAAAGGCGCATAAGACAAGGGTACTTGGCGGGGACATGAATGAAAACGAGAAAATCTGCCTCTGCGGCACAGCTTTCGGGGTTGCAAGATACCCTTTGAGGCGCGGGGGCGCAAAGCCAGGGGACATCCTTGCAGTCAGCGGCAGGCTGGGCGCATCTTCTGCAGGCTACCTTATCTACTGGTCAAATAGGGAAAGGAAAAGCGCCATTGAAGCGAAGATGCTGGATCGTTTCAATTACCCGATTGCAAGGACTGCGCTGATGGCTGAGCTCAATTCAAAGGGACTGGTCCGCGCAGCAACTGACATAAGTGATGGCTTTTCCGCCGCAGTGCATTCCATTTGTGATGAAAGCGGCGTTGGCGCGCTTGTCGAGCATGTGGGGATACCGGTGTTCGAGGGCTTTGAGGAATTTTGCAGGCTAAGCAAAAGGATGCCGCTTGAGCTCCTCAACCTCGCCTGCGACTATGAGGTGGTCGCCTCGGTCCCGCAGGAATGCTTCCATGCGGCAAAAAGGATTGCCCGCGCACATGGCACAGAACTGTTCGAGGTCGGAACGGTTCTGAAGCGGGATGTGCTTCTTGAAGAGAATGGGAAGATAACAAAGCTTCCAAAAAA
>CAYWFJ010000019.1:6013-17199 GCA_964458205.1 Microcaldota archaeon
TGGCGGGCAGTTCTGAGCGGAAGCTAGTGATTTGTATTGGAGCTCAGAACTCAAGATCGTCCTCATGCGCGCGGGTCTCTGAGGTCCGCGCTCGGCAATACCTCGATATCTTCACAGCGGAAGGAAAAGGGGATGAAAAGAAGATAAAGCCTTGCGGCTGCCTAAAGGGCGCCTCGGCCAAAATCAGCCGAATATCGCGCCAAAGCCTACCTGCGAGTTTGATTCCTCCTCTTCTATCTTCTTTGAGACGCGCGCGGCAACTTCGGGCGCGCAAACGGCGGCCACATCCTTGAGTGCTTCCTTTGCGAACTTGGCGAATTCATCCGTTGCCTTCATGAACACATAGACCTTCTCCTTGTCCTCCCCCACGACGGTGCCGTCCTTGACCTTGTAGCCGTTGCGGGAGAAGCTGGTATGCCCGTAGGGGTCTGCCTCCACGATGGCAATCACCTTTGCCTTGTTTGATGTCAGGGCTTCGAATACAAGATCCATATCTACACCTCTTATTGGTTCAGCCAGGGAAGAAGCATGGTAAAGCCCAGCAGTATGATTATTATGGGTCCGACTGGAAGCGGAGAGGCAATCCATCCCATCTCAACCGCAAGCCAAAGGCAGCCTAACGCCGAGATGAACACGCCGTAGGCTATGCGCTCGCGCTTCATGGAATGCCCTTTCTGGGCTTTGCTTGCGGCTGCCTTCTTTTTTGCCATGGTGCTGTTTTTTCCTTCGGGCTTAAAAAGATAGCGTCCGGCAGACGAAAGTCCCCCCCCCAACCGCCTGCGCCGTGCGCGATTGAGACGTAATAAGTGGTGTTATAAATAGAATAGGTAAACCTCTACCTGCTATTGCCCAAAGGGCATTGGCATAAAATAGGTGAAAAAATGAGTTATGACGACGACGGATACGGAGGAAGAGGCGGCCGTGGCGGCAGAGGCGGAGGCTACGGAAGAGGCGGCGGTGGCTACGGCGGACCGCGCGAAATGCACAAGGCAACATGCTCGGAATGCGGGCAGGAGTGCGAGGTGCCTTTCAAGCCGACCGAAGGCAGGCCTGTTTATTGCAGAGACTGCTTCTCTAAGCACAGGAAGTTCTAGTTTGCGCGATTAAAACCGTGCAGCTGAATCGGCAGGGGCGCTGGCAGGCTCTTGCGGATTGCCCTGTTCTGCCAGTCTTTCATTTTTAAAAAACGGATAGCGGAGCGGCTTAGGAGGATGACGGGACGATGCCGCACTTTCCCATCGTCCAAGCCGCCAAGGTGCCCCGCTTTCTAATACAACTCGATTTTCTTAAGCCCGAATTCCGGCGCAGGGATTTTCCTTAATGGGTTTGTCGGAAGGGCGAAAAATTCCCCCACAACCGAGATTTTCGCGCTTATCAGGTGCCCGCCGAACACGGCAAAGCCGCCGTTTGAGATGGACAGGTGCGCATGGAAGCCTTCGCTGTTGATGTTCCCTGTGCACGAGACAATCTCATGCTGCCCCGGGAATTTCCTGCTTTCGTATTTCTTGGAGTTGATATTGAAGTAGCCAAGCTCCGCGCCATCTACCGCGCCTATTCCCCAGACCTGCGCGCCAGATATACGCTCGCCGTTCGCCCATTTCTCGATAGTGGCCTTGATTTCTTCGCCTTTCTCAAGCAAAAGCCAGTAGCCTTCGTTTTCCTTGCGGGATTGCATGTGACCACCTGCTTTCTAAACAGAAATAAAATCGCCAAGTTGCTGCGCAACTTGACGAACCTGTCGAGCTTCGCTCGACAATTTTCCATTTTTCTGCTGAAAAATGAAAACGCCGACGAGGAGATTTGTTCCCGGGTTTACCCGCTTTCTTTTTCTTTTGGGGTAAGCCCCAGACCTTTTCTTTTCTTAAAAGAAAAGGGATTGGGTTGAACTCCTAAGCCCCGAAGGGCACTAGATTTCCTGCCAGCAAATTCCGGCTTGATCTCGAGTCTAGCGCGATACCGGATTCTGCCACGTCGGCGTGTTCAACTCGCTCGGCGAGTTGGACAGATGGTCGAACGGAGTTCGACCGGATGGCATCGCATCAGCGATGCCTGCTGTTCAGCCTACCAAACGAGCTGCAAATCCATTTTCAAGTCATCGGCGGCAAGCCGCCTCGCATGGGGAATTGGCTTGATAGTATTTAATAAGGTTCTTTTTGAAAATCCTGCCTATGAAACCCTTGATTGCGCTTAACCTGAAGACATATCCTGAATCGCTTGGAAAACGGGGGATACGGCTTGCCCAGATTGCGTCCGAAGTCTCGCTTCTTACAGGCGTTCGGATAATCATCGCGCCGCAGTCAGTCGACCTTCGCGCAGCCACAGAAATTCATTCGGATGTCTTTGCGCAGCACGTGGACGCGCAAAAGCAGGGCGCGCACACCGGGCATCTTGCGGCTGAGGCGGTTGCGGATGCCGGCTGCAAAGGAAGCCTGGTGAACCACTCCGAGCATAGGCTATCTGAGGCAATGATTGGAGAAACAGTTGCGAGACTGAGGGAAATGGGGCTTGAGAGCATGCTCTGCGCGAAAGATGCGAAGGAGAGCGCGCATCTTGCAAAATTCGAGCCCACCTTCATCGCAGTCGAGCCGCCCGAGCTTATAGGGAGCGGGGTTTCAGTCTCGACAGCGAAGCCGGAAGTGGTTTCCGGGGCGGTCGGCGCAGTTGCAGAGGTGAATGCAACGCCTGTGCTCTGCGGCGCAGGGGTGGGCAGCGCGGATGACGTTGAAAAGGCGCTTGGGCTTGGCGCAAGCGGCGTGCTTTTGGCGTCCGCATTCGTGAAATCGCCCGACCCGCAAAAGCTGCTGATGGAGATGGCGGAAGCAATGCAGTAGCCTTCTTGGAGCAGATATGACATTTTGTCCCAGATGCAACGCTGATTTTTTAAAGGGAGCAACGGAAAACGCTGCTAACGTCCTTAGGGGGGTTTTGACATGGCTGAAAATAGCAATAACGGGAAGAAAGGGAAGGTCGTCCTTGCCTATTCAGGCGGGCTTGACACGTCGTGCATACTCAAATGGTTCATCGACCAGGGCTATGAGGTGATAGCCTTTGTCGCGGATGTCGGGCAGAAGGAGGATTTCGAGGCTGTGAAGGCAAAGGCCCTGAAAGTCGGCGCATCCAAGGTGATTGTCAAGGACCTTAAGAGGGAGTTTGTCACAGATTACATCTTTCCTGCTGTCAGGGCAAATGCAATCTACGAGAACAGGTACCTTCTTGGCACCTCGCTTGCGCGGCCCGTGATTGCAAAGCACCAGGTGATGGTCGCGAAGGAGGAAGGCGCGGAGTACGTCTCCCACGGGGCGACAGGCAAGGGGAACGACCAGGTGCGCTTTGAGCTTACCTACTATTCCCTCAACCCGGAAATAAAGGTGATTGCGCCTTGGAAAACCCAGGAATTCCTCGACCAATTCAAAGGAAGGGACGACCTTATCGCATATGCCAAGAAAAACGGCATCCCGATTTCAGTAACCCTGAAAAAGCCTTATTCGGAGGACGAGAACCTCATGCACATTTCGCACGAAGCCGGGATACTTGAGGATCCAAGCAAAATACCGGACGACAGCGTCTACTCAAGGACCGTTTCGCCTGCAAACGCCCCGGACAAGAGCACCATGATTGAGGTGTATTTCAAGGACGGGACACCGGTGAAGGTGGTGAACAAGAACGACGGCACCGCAAAGACCGACCCTCTGGAGCTGTTCATGTACTTAAACGATTTGGGCGCTGCGAACGGGGTTGGAAGAATCGACATGGTTGAAAACCGGTTTGTCGGGATAAAATCTCGCGGGCTATACGAGACCCCTGGCGGCACCATACTTATGGCGGCGCACCGGGACATCGAGGCCATTGCTATGGACCGGGAGGTTATGCGCCTTAGGGACATGCTCTCGCCGCGCTATGCCGAAATAATCTACAACGGATTCTGGTTCTCGCCGGAGATGGAATTCCTTACCGCGGCATTCAACAAGAGCCAGGAGTTCATTGACGGCAAGGTGACGCTCGAGCTTTTCAAGGGCAACGTTTTCACGCGCGCCCGCCAGTCGCCGACCTCGCTTTACGACGAGGATTTGGGTTCGATGCACAAGGCAGGCGGCTTTGACCAGAAGGATTCGCTCGGCTTCATCAAGATAAACGCGATAAGATTGATGGCGCACCGGGCGATTTTGGACAAGCTTGCGAAGAAAAAATCGCGTTAGCGATTTTTTCCGCATTTGGGCGCAGCGGCGCTCAAATCTGAAGAAACAGAAGTAGCCTTCTTTTTACTTTTATTTTTTTTACTCCACTATGCAGCTTTGCTGGTTTTTTCCAGCTGGTTTCTGCCCCTAAGTAGATTGCTTTTCCTTTATCTCCTTTTTAACTCGCTCGATGAATGAGCCGATCGGCACGTTTTCCTCGACTTTTCCGTCCATTGTGCGGATTGCAAGCGCGCCTGAGTCCTTCTCCTTCTGCCCGATGACGAGCATGTAGGGGATTTTCCCCATCTGCGCGGCGCGTATTTTCGAGCCGATTGTCTCCTGCTTGCAGTCCGCTTCCGCACGGATGCCCTCATCGCGCATTTTTGCCGCAAGCGACTCGGCGTAATCGTTGTAGGGGTCGGACACCGCAAGAAGCGACACCTGGACTGGCGAGAGCCATAGCGGGAACTTGCCGGCATAGTGCTCCACGAGTATGCCCAAGAAGCGCTCGAAACTCCCGTAAATCGCGCGGTGCAGCATGACCGGCCTGTGCTTCTTGCCATCGGCGCCCTCATAGGCAAGGTCGAATTTCTCCGGCATCTGCATGTCAAGCTGTATGGTGCCGCACTGCCAGCGCCTGCCAATCGCGTCCTTGAGGTGGAAGTCTATCTTCGGCCCGTAGAATGCGCCATCGCCCTTGTTGAGCTTGTAGGGGATTCCTTTCTCAGCAAGCACTTCCACAAGCGTGCCCTCGGCAAACTCCCATGTCTTCGGGTCGCCCATCGCCTTTTCGGGCTTTGTGGAAAGCTCCACCTCGTAGGAAAAGCCGAATGCGGAATAGGTTTCGTGCGCAAGCGCTATCAGGTCCGCAATCTCCGCCTTCATCTGCTCGGGCGTGCAGAAAACGTGCGCATCGTCCTGGGTAAAGCAGCGCACGCGGAAAAGCCCGGAAAGCACGCCTGAAAGCTCGTGGCGGTGCACGAGGCCGAATTCGCCTGCGCGTATGGGCAGGTCTCGGTAGGAATGGAAATTCGCCTTGAAGATGAGCATGTTGCCCGGGCAGTTCATCGGCTTGACCGCAAACGGCTGGCCGTCGATGTCGGTGAAATACATGTTTTCCTTGTAATGGTCCCAGTGCCCCGAGCGCAGCCAAAGGGACTGATTGAGTATTATCGGCGTCCGGGTTATCTCGTAGTTCCTCTTCCTCATCTTTCCGGTCATGAAGGCGTAAAGCTCGGAAAGGATGATGTTGCCCTTGTCATGGAAGAAAGGCATGCCCGGCGCCTCCTGCTGGAAGGAATACAGGTCAAGCTCCCTGCCGATTTTGCGGTGGTCGCGCTTCTCCGCCTCTTCAATGAGCATTAGGTGCGCGTCAAGCATCTTCTTTTCCGGGAAGGAAACTCCGTATATGCGCTGGAGGCTGTCGCGGGAAGAATCCGCGCGCCAGTAGGATGAGGAGGCCTTGGTGAGCTTGAAGGCAGCAAGCACGCCGGTGGACGGCACATGGGGGCCGCGGCAGAGGTCGCACCATTTGTCGCCAATATAATATGCCGAGTGTTCGCCTTCAGGTATCTCCCCAATCATTTCCACCTTGAATTTGTTGCCTGAAAAAAGCCGAAGCGCTTCTTGCTTGCCCATTTCCGCTCTGCGCATGGGAAGGTTTTCCTGCGCGATTTTTGCCATCTCTACCTCTATTTTCGCAAGGTCTTCAGGCGTGAAAGCTGGCGCGTTGCCAAAGTCGTAGTAGAAGCCTTCTTCCACCACCGGGCCGATTGTTGGGAGGGCGGCAGGATAAAGGCGCGAGACGGCCATTGCCAAGAGGTGCGCCGTTGAGTGGAGGAACACTTCCTTGCCCTCGGGCGAGGCGTAAGTAAATGCGCGAAGAGTGCAGCTTTCTGGAAGCTTGAAGGTGAGGTCGACCTGCCTTCCATTCACTTCGGCGGCGTATGTTGCTAAGAGGAGGCGCTTGCCGATTTTCCCTATCGCGTCGGCTGCGGTTGCGCCTGCAGGCACATCAAGCACTTTTCCGTCGGGAAGGGTCACTTTTGGCATGCGCCTCTATCTGATTGAAAAATTAATAAACGAAGAGGTGGGGCGTTGCTGGCGGGAGAGGGCGCCCAAGGGGAATTTTGGAGCAGAGAAGGAACACGCAGGGCATGCCAGGAAGCAAAGAGTTATAAACATGAATTTAGACAAATAACCATATACGAGAGGTGGGGAAATGGTGAATCCAGGCCAATATCGCATTAAAAAAGAGGACGCCCAGTCAAATCCATCCAAAGTCTTAGAAAAAAATGGATTTAGGCATAAGGCTCCAAAAAGCGAGGGCATGTCAACCAGAACGATGGTTGCAAGCATCCTGCTCTTTTTCGGCGCAATATATTTCATAGCCTCATCGAATGACAAGGACATATCCAGAAAAAAAGAGGAAATAAGAAAGTCGGCAAAGCAAAGCGGGCTTGTAATAAAGGAAGACCCGCACCAGCTTGCGCTGTTCGCAAGAGACAAATATCAGCTGACCACAGAAGAAGTCTGCCTGCTCTCAGACATTGCCGCAAAAGCCGCGCCCGGGCTTCCAGGGGGCTACGGGGCGAAAAATGTGCTAAGCGCCCTGATGTGCCATCCGGAGTACATCGGAAGGCAGGCTGCTCCGGAAGTCATGCACCGGGATTTGAAAGGGATTAAAGGCGAAAGCTTTGGCATTGAGGATGCCATGCGCCTCCATAGGATATTCCTGGAATTCAACTCGCGCGCAAGCGAAGAGACAAAGACCAGGATAATCCGCAACTCAATGGCGTTCCCGTCGCAAAATTACGAGTGCTGGTGAAAGGAAGGCTGACTGCGCGTGGAACTGGGGCAAGGCACAAGACTAGCCAGCATGCTTCTTAACGCCCAAGACAGGCGCGCCATTTCCCCTGCATGAGCGCCATTGCGACTCATTGGGATTGGATGTGGCTTAGCCTTAGATTAGCGCGCCCACGAAGCCGGCAATCACCGTGCGGAAAATCAGGAAGAAAACAAGCGAGGCTATCGCTAGCACGGGGAAATACTTGAGCCCGTAGAGTATCTTCCCTTCGGCGAGAATGCCTATCAGGACGGAAGTCAGGATGGAGGTGCCCAATATGAGCACATACGCCATCTGCTCGATGAACTCCGGCTTTACCGAAAGCTTGGGCGCTGAAATCATGCTCGCCCCGCCGATTTTGCCGCTGTCCCCGCCTTCCGAAAGGTTGGACTGGAATTTGGTGAACACCATCAAGAACTGCGTTGAGATGGCAAGAAGGAGCGGCAGCCCTATGACGAGTATGAAGCCGAGGAAAATCGCATAGGACATGGTGGCCACCATCATCTGGCTTTTCGCCTCCTCGGTTTCCCTTATCTCCTGGGCGGATGTTTCAAGAAGATATGCGAGCTTGCCGCCGGACTTGACCTCGTTTTCAAAGAAAAGTATCACCCTGCGAAGCATTGGGCTGTCTATGTTGATGGTGAGCGCGCGCAGCACCTCGCTGAACGATTCCGTGCCAAGGGCGCGCGAGGACATGTAGAGTATCTCGTTTTGGAGTGGCCCGAACTCCGGGCGGGCGGCAGCCTGGAATGCCGCAAACGGGGTCATGCCGGAGCGGATGTTTGCGGAAACTATCAATAGGAAATCAGGCAGTATCGCCTCCACGCGCTTGCTTCGGTCGGCTATCAGGTAATAGAGGTGCATGTAGATGAGAAGCGCCGCCCCAAGCGCGAATGCGAATGCCAGAAGGAAGCCCGAGAGCATGCGCGAAGGGAGGTCGGTGGCCGAGAGGAGCGGCACATTGGTTATGTTGAGGAAGGGCAGCAGGCTGAAGGGCATGAGCGCCCCGATGAGCCCGATAAGGAAGACTATGAGAAGGCGGGAGCCGACCCATATTTCCGGGTTGGTCTCTATCCCGGCGTATGCAAGAAGCTGGGTCATCCTGTCCCTTCCGCGAAGGCGGGAGGTGCTTGAAAACCGCTTCCCAATAACGTATTTTGACATAAGAACCACTGCGTCATTCGAACAGGTTCGGCCGCTTGGACTTGACAAATGCGATTATCCCCATCTGCCCCATGAAGCTTATCCCGACTATCCCGGCAAAAACTTCGGGCGTTATCCCCAGCATGCCGAAAACCGAGAATATCACAAGGACAGTGGTCCCGATTGTCGGAAGGACCGCGGAGAGCATGAGGTAAATCAATATGATGAAGTTGAGCTGGGCGTTGAACGACTTGCTTATCGAAAACTGGTAGTCCACCAGGGTTTTCACTATTCCCTTGAGGGTTTCTGTCAGGTTCGCGCCTGCGCGGATGGAGGTTGCAAGCTGCCATGCGGTTTTTTTCAGGTACACGGACTGCGTCCGCACCGCCATGTCCTCTATCTCATCAAGAAGGGACGCGCCCGCCTTGACCCTGGTCGCGGTGAGGCGGAATTCCTGGCTCACATATTCGTAGTTCGTGTTGCCGATGTTCTCTATCGCGTTGAAAAGCGGCACGCCCGAGCTCATCTGGATGAGCATGTCGCGCATGGCGAATATGAGCTCACGGTCTATCTTTGCCGCAATGTCCCTTGCAAGAAGCTTGGGGTAGGCAAGATGGGTGACCAGGAAGAAAAGGAAGACCAGCAGGAATGCGAATAATGGAAGGGCTATCCGCAGGGGAAGCGCCAGCATTTCAAGCCGGGTCATTACGATTGCAACCATGAACCCGACAACAAGCGCCCAAACCGCGGCTGAGAAGAACGCGATTGCGCAGTAGCTTTCAGGGGAGTCGGAGAAGCTGATGTTCCTCAAATCGTAGCGCACGCTCGGGTAAAAGGGCAGTATTTTCACGCCAACGCCCCGGTAGCGCGAGCCTATGGTCTTGGCTGCCGAAAGGGGGAAAATCATCAGAGGAATCCGTTTCATCTCCATTGTTTCGCCTTGCGCAACCCTGTTTTGCCAGACTTATTTTTTCTCGGAAGCCTTCTTTGCGATATCCAGCACCTCTTTGGGCTTGCTGTAGTAAAGCGAGATTATCCTGCCCACGCTTTCCATGTCAGAAAGCTTGTTCGAAATCATCCACTTGATTATTATCGCCCGGTTCTTTATGTCCTGGTAGATTTCCTCTTTTGTCATCCCGGTATGAAGGTTGATTTCCTTGAGGTACTTGTTAGGCTCGGCGACCATCTCGAACGTGTCCGTCCTCGGCCTCCAGCGGTAGATGACGTTCGTGGAGATGTCCTCCTCCTTTGCGCCAGGGGTTATCTCGCAGATTTCAAGCGTGCGCCGCACGTTCTTTCTGCGGTCGCGGTACTGAACCACGAGAAGGTTTATCGCGTCCAGGTCGGATGGGGGGAGGCTGATAGGCGGGGAGACCAGCCGTCGGAGCGCCTGCGCGCCTGTATCCGCGTGGAAGGTGGCGCCCACCGAATGCCCGGTGTGCATCGCCTCGAACAGCACTTCCGCCTCGCGCTGGCGCCTCATTTCACCAAGAATGATGCGGTCCGGCCTCATGCGGAGTGAGGCTGCAAGAAGGTCAAGCATGCTCACCTCGCCTAAGCCCTCGGCGTTCGCGTTGCGCGTGAGGAGGGGCACCCAGTTCCACTGGTAGGGCGGAAGCATCAGCTCGCGCGTGTCCTCTATGGTGAGCACGCGCTGGTTGGGCGGTATGAAAGAGGCAAGCGCGTTTAGCGCGGTGGTCTTTCCTGATGCCGTGCCGCCCACTATCAGGATGTTCATCTCGTAATGGATTGCCTGCCATAGCATCCCCGCCATTTCAGGCGTCATGGAATAGCCTGGGTTGCCGACGAGATTGACAACCGTCCAGGGGTTCCTTGCGAACCGCCGGATGGTTATGGTGTTGCCGTGAGAGGAAACCGGGGCGAGGGTGGCGCAGACACGGTCGCCCGTCTCAAGCCTTGCGTCCAGTATTGGCGTGAGGGTGGCAATCTGCCTGCCCACCCGCCTTGCTATCTGCGAGGAATAGTTGAATATCGCGTCCTCGTCCGGCATGTAGATGTTGGTCTTCAGCCAGCCGAGCCTGCGGTGGTATACCCCGATAGGGCTCCGGCTGCCGTTGATGATTATTTCCTCCAGCCAGTCGTCCTGGTTGAGCATGTCTATTTCGCCCAGGCCGAAAAGCTTGTGCAGCAAGACGCCCACCAGCACTTCCTCGGAATCCTTGCCAAGCTCGAACTGGGAGATGAACTTGCGTATAAGGCGCTTGAACTCCTCGCGCGCCGCAGCCGCCTTCTCTATGTCAGAAACGTCGTTTTGCGAGCCAGCTGGAACGGTGTGGATGAGCTCCTCTTTTATGAGGTCGAGGAACACCCTTGTGGGGGCTGAGAACTCCGCAAGCGCAATCGAGTAGAATTTCTCCTTTTCGGTGTCTGTTATTGTGACTGTGGCAGGCACGCCGTCCGCTGTGAACGAATAGCTTGAGATGACCTTTCCCTTCGCGCCCGCGTCATCTATGGGAGGCGGCTCGATAGGGAGCATGCGGAAGGAGACATTGGGCTTTTCGGTGATGTTTATGGGGTAAATAAGGTCGACCATGCCGCCCTTTTCGAGTATGGCGCACACCATTTCGACCTTTTGAGGCGGAAGCTGAAGGTTCTGCGCAAGCTCGTCCAGCTGCACTTTCCTCTTCTTTTGGACGTATGAAACAAGCTGGTCAATCTTGGTTTCAAACATGGAAAAAGCACTCTTGTGAGCTTATTAATACTTGCGATTGGCGGGGAAAAAAGCCGAGGATGCAAGAAAACTGCGGGCAGGGGTTGGCTGGATGGTTTGCCAGGCCCTGGCGCGGCTGAATCGCGTGCCGATGTTGTGGCTAGATTCGTTTGGCCCAAGATGGGCCTGGAAGCTAACGGCGCAGTGGCGCCCAATCGGTGATGTTTGATGGGCCGCAGGGGGAAGCTATCTTGCCTTGCGAAGAAATGTTGCTGTATGGGTAGCCCGTCCCGTTGTTTCCGACGCGCCAGCCTGTGCCGTAAAGCGAATTCACCTGCGGGGACGAGGTTAT
>CAYWFJ010000020.1:0-4010 GCA_964458205.1 Microcaldota archaeon
GCGATAGGGGAAGTTTTTTAAATTGGAACCGAGAAGAAGGCACACGGCAGACCAAGGTGAGACTTATGGCGATAAAGGTATCGAAAATATATGGGATGGATATTTACACTGATGGAGGCAAGTTCCTGGGGCGTGTCCAGGAGATACTTCTTGACCTTGAAAAGGGGGAAGTTGTGCGCCTGACCATGGAACCGCTCAATTCTGTTTCGAAGGAAGAGGCGCAGCGCATCCTGCGGGACAAAAGCGTCTTATACAAGAGTGTCAAGTCTGTGGAAGATGTAGTGGTTGTTTCAAAAGGGGCGGCGCCAGCCGGCCTTGAAGGATAATTTTATTTTGACTGGGATTTTTGTTCTTATAGCCCCACTCCCCCATACTTCCGTTAATATTGGCTTGTTTTTTATTTATTTTATCCCTTATTTTTAAAATTGCTGATAAAATTCTATTATTACTATTGTAACTATGGTTACAATATACAAATACAAACAAACAACATTTTCAATAGCGGAAGTTTGGGGGCCTCCTAAGAAAAATTTTTGATTAGCCATGGCGGCAGCTGGGAAAGAACAAAAAATAGCGGGAAGTGGATTTGAATTCAGCGACAAACAGAACAGCAGGTTCTGCCATCTCCACTGATCTCTGGGTTATGAGCCCAGCGGGCACTCCAAACTACCCTATCCCGCTGTAAGCGCTATTGGGGTATGTTGATATTAAAAGGCTTAGCGTTTTCGCACAATGAAGCGCGGGCGGGACATTGCCTCTTCAGGGAAAGGGGCATCTACCACCTGTTTTGAGTTGCTGTTCAGGTAATCCACCGCTTCTTCTCCCCCTTCTAAGCCGCTTTCTTCCCCACTGGCCGCTTCCAAAACATCGGCGCTTTCGGCAAAATCACTCAGGCGCGGTTCGCTCATTTTCCAAATATATGAATACCATCCACTATCCCGGTCCCTTACACGAGTATATGAAAAAAGGCCATGGTTGTGCAAGCGGTTAAGGACGACCCGAACATCACTTGCCTTTATCCCTGTTTTTTTCGCAAGCTCCTCATCAGACATATCCTTGTCGAATTCGCGGATGATGTCTATGGTGTTCTCACCACCCATCTCTATCAGCCGTTGGCGTGCGGTGGCGCTCGCAAGCACCGACAGGCGCGCGGCTTTTGAGTATAGCGCCTTTTTGACAGTCACATCTGTTTTTCCGCCCGCGTGGCTATGCCGGGCTGTTTTTTTCATGGCGGCGGATTTTTTTGGAACGGGCTTCCTTCCCACAAACCGTTTGGGGGAGCCGCCTTTCTGTTTGGAGATTTTTTTGCCAGGCATGTCGGTCCCGTCATTATTCACCACACAGGAGTATATATTCCTTCATTCATTCTCTCCACGAACAACAAGTTTGCCGCACTTATTCGGGACGATTCTCAATTTTCCTTTCATATCCTTCCCAAACCCCTTCCCTCCCCTTGCCCGGTCAAGGAAAAGGGCAAGCGCGGACACTTCGGAATGCGGCTGGTTCGCAACAGCAAGATTGAAATCCGCAAGCGCGTATGCCTCGCGCGGGACCTTGCCAGCGCCAACAACCACCAAAACATTTTTCTTTGAAAAGGCCTTTACCGGCTTTTCAAAATCCTCTCCGTACATCGTGAGATGCGCCACCACCCATCCTGCCTTTTTCCGGCTTGCTACAAAACCAGCCCAATCTTCCTCGTATTTTATCTGGAACCCCCCACCCCACAAGGCACACACCTTCCGGATACCTGCTATTACCGACTCATCCTTTTCGCCGCACAGCACCCCCTCGTCCGCGCCAAGCGCCCTCGCTGCCAGGAAAACATGCGTCGTTATCCGCCGGTCCCTTTTTGGACGGTGCCCAAGCCTAAGAACACAAATCTTGCCCATGCGCATTTTCCGCACCCACGCTTTAAAATCTCATATTCAAGAACCATCCATGAAAAAAATAATCGCAGATACCAACTTCCTGATGATGCCATTCGAGCACGGCGTAGATTCGGTTGGCGGGCTCCTGCGCCTCATAAACGGGCCCATAACCCTCCTCCTGCCGTCCGGCGTGGTTTCGGAGCTGCGCACACTTTCCGGGCGCAGGGGCAGGCGTGCGCAGGCTGCACGGAGCGCGCTTGCAAGCATCGGAAACCTGCGCGCGCATTTCAGGGTGGAAGAAGTGGAAAGCGAAGGCGCGGTCGATGAGTGGATTATTAAATATGCTGGCAAAAACAAAATTCCTGTCGCAACAAACGACGTTGTGTTGCGAGGGCGGCTGCGGGCATTGGGAGTGCCTGTGGTTGCGATGCTAAGCAAGGCGAAGCTTGATTTCGCCTAAGGCCGAACAAGGCATTTTGAGGTGGATTTGATGGTAAACACAATATTCTTGCCCGATTGGGCTCTCTTTGCCCCAATCGCCCTGGCAGTCGCTGCGCTCGCATACGGGTTCTACCTCTCCCATTCAATATTTTCCCGGAGCGAAGGCACGGAAAAAATGAGGGAAATATCTGGCGCAATCCGCGAGGGCGCGGATGCATACCTCAAGCGCCAGTTCCAGACGGTTGCGCTGTTCGCCGCGCTTCTCCTGGTTTTCATCTATTTCGTTCTTGGAGCCCCGATGGCAATCTCCTTCGTGGTCGGCGCGGTCGCATCCGGGCTTGCAGGCTATTTCGGGATGTACCTGGCGGTCCGTTCGAATGCGCGCGCGTCGCACGCGTCGCTTAGCAGCATGCAGGATGCGCTATCCGTACCATTCACCGCAGGCGTGGTGAACGGCGCGCTGGTCTCGGGCATCGGGCTGCTTGGCGTGGCGGCGGTATTTGCCGGCGCTTACCTTTATTTCGGGCAGAATGGGGCCGCCCTCTCCGAAGCGAGCTCGGCGCTCATCGGGTTTGGATTCGGCGCAAACATTCTTGCGCTTTTCATGCGAGTCGGCGGAGGCATCTACACCAAGGCTGCCGATGTCGGCGCAGACCTTGTCGGGAAGGTGGAAAAAGGGATTCCTGAGGACGACCCCCGGAATCCGGCGACAATCGCTGACAACGTTGGCGACAATGTGGGCGATTGCGCGGGCATGGGCGCGGACGTTTTCGAGTCCTACACCGTGACCATGATTGCGACAATGGTCCTCGCAATCTCGCTCGGCTACGGGCTTACAGGCGCGCTTTTTCCGCTTCTTGTCGCAGGTGGCGCAGCGCTCATTGGCCTTGGCAGCTGCGTTTTTGTGAAGGTCAAAAAGGAGAGCGAATACCCGTTTGAAGCGATGAAACGGGGCTTTTCAATTTCACTTCTCCTCCAGGCGGCATATTTCCTTGCAATTTCGCTTTTCATGCTCCAAAGCCTGCCCGCATTCCTGGCTCTGCTGACCGGGCTGATTGCGACCCAGGTGATATTGCAGCTGACCGATTATTACACATCGACCAAAAACAAGCCGGTCCGCGAAATTGCCGGGGCTGCGCGCTCCGGCGCGGGCACGAATCTCATTGCAGGCCTCGGAGTGGGCATGGAGTCAGCAGTAGTGGGGGTCCTGGTGGTCGCGGCAAGCATATTCATCGGTTTCTACGGGTTCGGCATCGGCTACTTCGGAATTGCCCTGGTCGGGCTGGGAATGCTCTCCACCACCGCGATGATTATGGCAATGGACACGTTCGGCCCGATTTCGGACAACGCGAATGGCATCGGCGAGATGTCCGGCCTTGCGAAAGAGGGCAGGAAGCGGATGGACAAGCTCGACGCGGTCGGCAACACCACCAAGGCGGTCACAAAGGGATTTGCAATAAGCTCGGCAGCTGTTGCGGCAGTGGCGCTGTTCTCAACATATTTCGAGAGCACCGGGCTTTCCTCGATAAACGTAGCGGTTCCTGCGGTTTTTGTCGGGCTTCTTATTGGTGGCGCGGTGCCATTCATCTTTTCCTCGCTTACCATGAAGGCGGTCGGCAAGGCGGCGAACCTGGTTGTTGAGGAAGTGCGCAGGCAGTTCCGCGACCCACGCATAATGAAGGGCGGGAAAAAGCCGGACTA
>CAYWFJ010000020.1:4110-17055 GCA_964458205.1 Microcaldota archaeon
GGGCAAACCCTACTCCTTCAGCCGTTTCTGTATCCTCTCGGACTCAAGCTCGCGCTTCGCATCCGCCGCAACCCACTTTGCAGACGGGGAATCAATCTTCTCGATTTGCGCGCAAACTTCAAGCGCACGCTTGTTCAAGGTCATGCTCCTTTTCCCAATCTGGCGCAGCGCCCAGTTCACCGCTTTGCGCACATAGTTGCGCCCGTCTGCCGACTCGCGCACAATCGCCGGGAAAAACTTCTCAAAGGCGGCATGCCCCGCGCGCTTGTCATGGACTGCGAGGCTCGCCATGAGCGCAAACCCCGCGCGCTTCACGAATTCCTTGTCCCGCTTGCTCCATTCAAGCGCTTTCTTGTGCGCAAAATCCGTCTTGTCGAAAAGGTTGCCGCACACCTGGTCGCACACATCCCAAGAGTCAAAATCAGCAACCCAGCGGTCCATCTGCCGGTCAGTCACCTTTTTCGGGTCGCCAAGGTAGGCTGCAAGTATCCTTGCCTCATGCACGCGCGTGTCCCAAAGGTTGAGGGAGAGCGCCTGGTTGGTTCCGATATGCCTCGCAAGGAAGCGGAGCTCAGGCACAGGCACGCCGTAGGCGTTCTTGATGTTTATCCCGAATTTCGCCATGCCCTCGCGGTTTTTTTCGGTGCCTTTCTTTTCCATGTGCTTGACAAGCTGTTTTGCGTCCATGATTTTTTTTTGACGCCAACCTATAAAAGGGGCAAGGCGGGGATTTAGCATCGGGCAAACGTGCCAAACAGCTGCACGTCGGCTTTTTGGCAAGCCATCATCATCTGCAACTCTCCACGCCGTGCAATTCCGCGCGCAGGATAAGGTATAAAAGGCGTCTGGGGCACAATGCACACATGGAAGAGCTTGCCGCGCGGGAACGTTCTCCTTCTCTTTTTGCAAATTCACAACTCCTCGAGGTCGAAAAACTCCGTGACATCACGCTTGAGCATGCGATAAAAATACTTTCCAGTGCGACTTCGGGCACCATGGGCGAGCTTCTCAAAAAAGAGCGGAGCCCCATGCTGGCCGAGATAAACTTCATGCGCAAGCATCCCGAGAAGTGCGAAAACATCGCAGTCCGCCTCGCCCACACAGAGGACGGGGGCGGCAGCATCAGCCATAGGGGCGAGTCCATCGAGGTCTACAGCGTAAAGCTTGAGATAAACAAGGCCCCAAGCACGATTACTCTTGCGGTGGGCGCTAGGTTCACCGAACTTTACATGGAAAAGGAAAAGAAACTCTCCGAACTTGTGATCCAGGAGAACGGGCGGGGGGTCCGTTACGAGAAATACGCATAGGTGGCTTTATGTGCGCGCAGGCATTCAGGCAGCAGGAAGGAACGCGGCAGGAAACCCGCGAAAACATATTCGTGCAGCCAAGGGGCGCGCAGGAGCAGCAATCCAAAGCCGATGTCCAGACGTTCAAGCAGGGCGATCCGCGCCTGGTCGGGCTGTCCCTTTCCTTGCAAGGCATGATAGACAAGGAAAAGCTGCCGATGTTCTCCAGAATCCCGTGGGGCGAGGTGAAGGAAATCCGCGTGAGCAGGTCCGACTCCGCTTACAGCGCCATGTTCAGCCTCAATGGCAAAGCCCAAAAGGTGACTATCCGGACCGAGCCGGATTCCACGCAGTTCATACTCTCCGCAAAAGACGGCAGGCCGTTTATCGAGGCCACCCAAAAAGGCAGCGAAATAACGATAACCGACTTTTCAGCAAAAAAACTCAGCCGCATGGGCAGGATAAGCAGGGCCTGAATGGGATGGCAGGCAGGGGTTTCTTCATAGCCCTGGCATGTTTACAACCGCCACTTCCATATCCCGCATTTCTTTCTTAGCCTTGCCTTTTCACAATCGTGAACACGTCCCCTTCCTGCAAGACATGTGAAAGCCCGACTTTCTGCCCAGGGAATTTTGCCGATTTTCCCCATACAAGCGCATACTTGAAATCACGCACAAGGTCGCGGTGAAGCCTCGCGCAGGCATCCTCGATGGTGGCGCCTGTCCTCATCATCATCGGCTCTTTTAGATCCGCGTCCTCCATCCTTGGCTTGGTGTACACCCTCATCAGGTTGAGCCTTTCGAATATCTTCGCGCGCAGCGACTCGATGTTCTGCGCCTTTTCGGCGGAAACGGGCACGAACGGGAAATCAATCCTGCCCAAATACTCCCGGTTTACCATGTCCACCTTGTTTAAGACGATAAGCGAGCTTATGTATCTCCTGTTCCCTGCAAGCACGTCTATAAAGCGGTCGACTGTGGCGTCCTCCCTGAAGACGACCGACGCATTGTGCACGCCATACTCGTTGAGCACGCCCGCCACCATCTTCTCATTTATTTTTGTGAGCGGCACGGTGCTGTGCATTTCCACGCCCCCCTTCTGCTTTTTGCTTATGTATATCTGGGGCGGTTTCTCATCAAGCCGGATGCCTATGCCTGCAAGCTCCTCTTTTATCGCCGGAAGAATCCCCGGCTGGAAGACGTCAAGAAGTATGAGCACGAGGTCTGCATTCCTTGCGACTGCCAGCACTTCCTTGCCCCTCCCTTTCCCTTCCTTCGCTCCCACGATAATCCCAGGCAGGTCAAGAAGCTGTATTCTTGCGCCGCCGTATTCCATCACTCCGGGTATGCATGTGAGGGTGGTGAATGCATAGGATGCGGTTTTCGATTTTGCCCCCGTGAGCGCATTCAGCAGGGTCGATTTCCCTACCGAGGGCAGCCCGATGAATACGACTGTGGCGTCCCCGCTTTTCTTGACGTCAAAGCCTCCTGTCCGCACACCCGACTTTTTCGGGGCGATTATTTCCCGCCGAAGCTTCGCTATTTTTGCCTTCAAAAGGCCGATATGGTACTCGGTCGCCTTGTTTTTCTGGGTGCGCGCCATCTCCTCCTCAAGCTCGCGCAGCTTCTCTTCAATGCCCATGGCTTAACCATCCAGCGAAACTCTTTAAACCCTCGATGCCAAAAAACGCTCATGCCAGGGAAGAAAAAGGGGCCAAGTGGCGCACAGGTGTGCGAACCACCAAAAAAAGCCGACGGCGCGCCCGTCGGGCTCAGTGCCTGCTCGCCCGGGGACAAAATACGCGTATCCTGCCCTGGCGCAGAATACACTGGAGTTGTTCTCCCGGCAAGCGACAACGGCGGGGGCTTCCTGCCCCTCAAGCTGGAATCAGGCTACAACGTCGGAATACGCAAGGAGAGCATATCCGCAGTCTGGCTTGTCTCAAAGGGAAACACGGCTCCAGGGAAAACGGATAAGATGCCCGCACAACCGGCAAACAAGGGCGGCGCGCATAAAAACCACGTTTCCATACTGACATGTGGGGGCACCATCTCGTCAAAAATAGACTACCGCTCAGGTGCGGTCTATCCTGCAACCACTCCGCAGGAGCTTCTCGAAGGCTTTCCGTTCGCGAAAGGCATGAACGCAAGGCCGCGCATGCTCTTTTCCCTTCTTTCGGAGGACATGTCCCCTGAGCACTGGGCAAAAATCGCCGAAGCGGCGGCAGAAGAAATAAACAGGGGAGCAGAAGGGCTGGTGATAACCCACGGCACGGATACCATGCATTACACTTCCTCCGCCCTTTCGTTCATGCTTCAAAACCTGCCTTGCCCCGTGGTTCTCACCGGAAGCCAGCGAAGTTCGGAC
Organism: Microcaldota archaeon; assembly: GCA_964458205.1. Lineage (GTDB taxonomy): Archaea > Micrarchaeota > Micrarchaeia > Anstonellales > Anstonellaceae > UBA10161. The sequence continues at coordinate 7,764 of CAYWFJ010000020.1, forward strand.
CGGGGCTCATCGGATGCAGCGGTGAACATGCACTCTTCGCTCATAGCCGCGCGCGCAGACCTTTCCGGCGTCTTTGTCTGCATGCATGAGAATCCATCCGATGATTCATGCCTGCTCCATTTCGGCACCAGGGCAAGAAAGATGCACACCACCCGCCGGGACGCGTTCCAGTCAATAGGCTGCAGCCCCGCCGCGAGGGTTTTCCCGTTCCAAGGCAAGGTCGAAAAGCTCTCAGAATCGTGCATGCCCCGCGACCCTTCGAAAAAACTCATCCTGGACGCCAGATGCAGCTCCAATGTGGCGATGGTCTACAGCTATCCTGGCTTAAAGCCAGAAATGATATCCAAGCTTTCCGATTACGACGGAGTGGTGGCGGTCGGCACGGGCATCGGGCACCTTCCGGCGAACTGCCGGAGTGACCCGTTTGCAACGTCTGTGGTTCCTGCGGTAAAGGGGCTTGTCGACTCCGGCGTGGCAGTGGTCATGGCCTCGCAAACGATCCATGGGCGGATAAACATGGACGTCTATGCGACTGGCAGGGCGCTTCGGGAAATTGGCGTCATCGGGCACCTTTGCGACATGAGCCCCGAGACTGCATACGCAAAGCTTTGCTGGGTGCTCGGGCATGAGAAAAAGCCGCAAAAGGTCCGTGCGCTCATGGAAGCTGACATCGCAGGCGAGATAACCACCCGGAGCGAGATTACAGACGGCGCATAAAGGGTTCCACACGGTGTTTTCGATGATTTGCGGAATAGAGATTCACCAGCGGCTTTCGGGGCGCAAGCTTTTCTGCAGCTGCACGCCCCCGGGCGCAGGGGCCGCGGAGGGTGGAAAAACGGCAAAGTTTTCTCGCAAGCTCCACTTGGTCGCATCCGAGTTAGGCGAGCTTGATGCCGCGGCAAAACTTGAGGCATTGCGCGACCGCAGCTTCCATTACATTGCGCCTGTAGATTCCTGCTGCCTGGTGGAGATGGACGAGGAGCCCCCGCATGCCATCAACCCGGAAGCGCTTGCCGCTGCGCTCACCATCTGCGACCTTCTTTCCTCCAGGCCGGTTGACCGGCTGTATGTGATGCGCAAGAACGTGATAGACGGCAGCAATACCTCGGGCTTCCAGCGCACCGCCCTCCTGGCGACAGGCGGCAAGGTCGCATCCAAGGCGGGCTCTGTTGGAATAATCGCGGTCTGCATAGAGGAGGAAAGTGCGGCCATGCTCGAAGAGGCGGACAGCCACGCAGCATATGCCCTTGACAGGCTGGGGATACCTCTTGTTGAAATAGCGACCGAGCCGACCCTGAAGACCGGGCAGGAGGCGCAAGACGCGGCGGAGGCAATCGGCGCCCTTCTTCGGAAGACCGGGCTGGTGGCGCGCGGGCTTGGCACCATCCGCCAGGACCTGAACGTGTCCATTCCCGGTGGCGCACGCGTCGAAATAAAGGGCGTGCAGGACCTTTCGATGATTTCAAAGACGGTTGAAACAGAGGCGCGGCGCCAGCAGGAGATACTCAAAATCTCGTCCGAGGCGAAAGCCCGCCTGGGCGCGCGGAGCATAGCCCGGACGTTCTATGATGTGACCGAAACAGTCAGGGATTCAAAATCGCCCATGGTTTCAAAAATGCTGAAGCCGGGTTCCAAGGCGTTTGCTCTCGCGCTTCCCGGGTTTGCCGGGCTCCTTGGGAGGGAGGTGTCCCCTAACCGGCGCTTCGGAACCGAGCTTGCGGACTACGCGCGCGCCTGCGGGGTGAGGGGGCTCATCCATTCGGACGAGGACATGGGGAAATACGGCATTTCGGACGACGCCCTCTCCGAGTTGAAGGTGGCCCTCTCGCTTTCCGACCAGGATGCGTTCGCGCTGGTGGTCTCCGACCCCGCGCGTGCGCAGGCCGCCCTTTCAGCCATTGCCGCAAGGGCATCCGTTTTCGCGGTTCCTGAAGAGACGCGCAAGGCAAATCCCGACGGGACTTCCAGCTACATGCGCCCGCTTCCGGGGAAGGCGCGCCTTTACCCAGAAACCGACCATGAGCCGGTGGCAATCACAAAAGGCATGCTGGCATCCGCCAAACAGAACGCCAGGGAAATTTCGCAGATGGAATCAGAAAAGGGCAGGATGCTCTCGTCCATAAATGCCGAGCTTGCCGCGCAGCTTTCTTCCGTGCGGGGCCTGATTTCCCACGATGCGGCGTTCAAGCCCCTTGCGCAGACGCCAGAGCTGTCTGTTTTCGCAGCCGCTGCGGAAGACGGGATGGACCAGGGATTTGCGGCATCCGTGCTTACAAACACCCTTAAGGGGCTCAGGCGCGAAGGGGAGGACACGCTGTCCCTCAACGAGCCGCGCCTTCTTTCCGCACTGCGTGCGCATAAGGGGGGCGTGTTCACAAAAGCAGCCATGGCGGACATACTGCGCCTCATGTGCAAGGGCAAAAGCACAACCCCTGTTGCGGCGGCAAAAGAGCTCGGGCTTGAGAGGATATCCGGCGCGGCCCTAAAGGAGCTTGCGGCGCAAATCCCCGACTTTTCTCAGCTTATGGCGAAATACCGCCTGCAGGTGGATGCTTCCGAAGCGGCTGCGCTCTACGGGAAGGGGAAGTGAACCATGGGCGCGCCTTGCCCGCATGTTGCGCTTGGGCTTCCGCCATGCAACCCGAAAAACAGCCTGCTTCGGGCAATGCGCCAGGGCGGCATCAGGCCTTTGCCGGGAACAGGTATTCCTTATTTTCGTCGAATTTCCTTTTCCCATACCAGAGGATTTCCAGCTTCTCGCGGCTTATCCTCAGGTAATCCCTGTCCTGGGAGTGGATTTCAAGTGTTATCGTGCCGTCATAAAACCCTTTCAGTTCTTTGATGCACCGCACAACATCGATTTTCCCTGCACCAAGGGGCAGGTGCAGGTCCCCTCTCCGGTCGTTGTCGTGGAGATGCACGTGCCTTATCCTCTTTTTGAACTGCTGCAGGTAATTGCCCAGCCCCTCCCCATCGGCTGTGAATGCGTGGCCGACATCCAGCGTCATTCCGACATCGCACTCCGAGAAAAGGAGCTTGAACTCCTTTATTGAAAACGAGCTTGCAAACGCGTTTTCGACCAAGAGCGCAAGCCCCCTCTCCGCCGCCTCCTTTTCCAGCCTCTTCAGAGTTTCAATTGTTTTTGCAACATGCACAGCGCGCTCCTGGAGGCTTGATGGCAAAAATTCCGTATGTACTGTGACCGTCTTCGCGCCAAGCGAGGACGCCGCACCAAACGCGCTGGCAAATTCGGATATTATCGCCTCCTGCACCCGCGGGTATGGGTGCGCAACCGAAAAATACCATGGCATGTGCGCGAGCACCCCGAAGTTGTACGAATGCAAGGCGTCCAAGACTGCCTTGCGGCTGGCAGCCAGCCTTTCAGGTACTGCCTGCGGCGCCTCAACCGTAATCTCCGCAAAGTCAAAGCCCATCTCCCCAAAAAGGCCGATTTCCGAAACAAGGTCGTTCTTTGGGTTGTTCATTGCGCCTATAATCATGCCATCACCGCCAATACGGCTGCCCAGCCAAGCTCAATCGCGCCTGCCTACCCAACCTGCAGGGTTCGCCCTATTCTCCGTATCCTTTCAAGCGCAGCCATTGCGGCAAGCTTGGAGGTTTTCGGGTTTTCCTCGAAAGGCACGTTTTCGAACTCATAAGTCATCCTGCCCGCATCGGACACCACCAATACCCTGTGGGTATTCTTGTCTGTCGCAGGATCGCTTATTATCCGCACCACGGTCTGGTCAAAGCCGATTCCGGCAAGGGCCAGCGTCGCGGAAATATTGACGTTTTTGGGAAAAAGCTTCACGGCTTCCCTGGCGCTCCCCTCATACACGACCGTCCTTCTCGAATCGCTTCTTCCAAGCGACGCAGGGGGCTTTACGGTCTCAAGCGTCACCTCGCTCGCGTTCCCTGCAACCGCGGCAACCGCATCCAATCCGCCTATCGCGCCGGCAGGCAGGTATATCTTCCGCTTGTGCTTTTCCGCAGCGCTGACCAGGCGGCTCATGAGCGCGTCGTCCACCAGCGCCCCAACAGACATCACCATGACATCGCAATGCTCCAGGCAGCCCTCTACAAGCGGCACCGCCTGCTGCGATGCGGCTTCGACCACCAAATCCGCGCCCCCGCAGCCTTTCGGGACGGTTTTTTGCACAGCAGCCTTAACCCCTATTGCGGCGAGCCTTTTTGCCGCCAGGGGATCCGAATCAACTATCCAATCAATGTCCTTTTTCATGTTCCAGACAAGGAATCTGCCTATTGCGCCGCACCCAATCAGCCCTATTTTCATCCCAACACCCCTAAAACATCTCTTCCGCGCCCTTAAGCGCGCTTTCCTTCTTCGCAGCAATGCCCTTTCTTTCAACGTAAATATTGTAAAGCTGCCTAACCGTCTTTTCGTTTATCCTGACCCTCCCCCCATGCGGCCGGAGCGCGCCGGAGAAGGTTTTCGGTATGTGCAAGAGCTCATGTATGAGGACCCGTTTTTTCCCTTCCGGGGGGAGAGGGTCATAGTGCTCGTGCAGGACCTCGATTATATAGAACGTGCCGACATCAAGCGCCTTCTGCCAAATGTGCGGCAGGTTCCAAATCCGGGCATACGCCCGGGCAGTCGCCCCCTTCGAGCGCATGCAGATTATCCTGAATCCGTTGATGTGCCCATAAGAGAGGGCATCCACAATCCCGTTCACATCCGCTTCCACGTCCGGGGCGGGTTCCACCTCATATTCTCCCTTGGCTTTCGCCACCTTCCCTTCCTGTGCCACGCCCGCGTATCCAAGGACGGCGGATATCCCGCCCTTTCCAATATTCCGCCTCCTGCCTGGGCTTTTCCCCTCCCATTCTGGCTTGCGCCTTCCCAAGCCAAGGATTGCCAGCCCTTCCTCCCCAATGCCCATGAGGCAATTTGCCCATCCTGCCTTTTATACATATATCGGAAAGCAATATCGGTTTCCATGGGCGATGCGCAGGGATTTTTTGGCAGGTGTGCCGAGGTATTCGGCATTGCCTCGAAAATGCAAAACCCCCTCATCGTGCACCATTACGATTGCGACGGCATAACCTCCGGCTCGATTGTCGCTTCATGGTTCGAATCGGCCAAGCGGCCATACCGGATGAAGACCGTCCGTAAAGTCGACGCAGGGCTCATAGCGTCTCTTAGGCGCGAGCCGAACATCATCTTTGTGGATTTGGGCAGCGGCTCCCCTGCAGTTGACGAGCTTTCGGAAAACGTGGCGATAATCGACCACCACCAGCCGCTCTGCCGGTCCCATTCCCAGGCAAACCCCCATCTCTTCGGATTCGACGGGGGAAGCGAGCTTTCGGCATCCGGCGCGGCATATTTCACATTCCGCACGCGCCCCGATTTGGGCATAACCGGCGCGGTCGGGGATGTGCAGGCGCCGCTCCGCAGCCTCAATCGCACCATGCTCATGCAGGCCGCCGAGCAGGGGCAAGCCGCATTCTCGACAGACCTCTTGCTTTTCGGCAGGAACAGCCGCCCCCTTCCCCAGTTCCTTCTTTATGCGGACGAGCCGTATCTTCCCGGCCTTACCGGGAACGAAGACGGCTGCACTCGCTTCCTTTCAGAGCTTGGCATCCCCCAAAAAGAAGGCGAAAAATGGCGCACCTACAGCGATTTGCGCCCAGGCGAAAAAAAGAGGCTGGTTTCCGCGCTTGCCGAGCTCCTGTCCCTCCGCTATTCGCCCGAAGCCGCGGCACGCCTAACAGGAGAGGTCTACACCCTGCTTTCAAACCCGAACGGAACCGAGCTTTCAGACGCGGCGGAATTTTCTACCCTCCTCAACGCATGCGGCAGGAACAGCAGGCCCGATGTCGGGATAGGCGTCTGCCTTGGAAAGGACGGGGCGTATGAATCCGCGCGCATCCTCCTTTTGGAGCATCGCCGCAATCTTCGCGCAGGGATAGACTTCGCGGGCAAAAACGCGCAGGATGTGGGCAAGTTCATCCTGCTGGATGCGCGCGGCGCAATCCCCGACTCGATAATCGGGGTCGTGGCGGGCATGCTCCATGCGGGCGGCAGGAAAAAGCCCGTGCTCGCGCTTTCCCTGGAAGAATCCGGGAAAATCAAGCTTTCCACGCGCGGCACGCGCGCGCTTGTGGAATCAGGGCTCAACCTGGGAAAAATACTCTCGGAATGCTGCGCTGAAGTCGGCGGGGCTGGCGGGGGGCACAATATCGCTGCAGGCGCGACGATACCAAACGAAAAGCTGGACAGTTTCCTCAAGGAGTTCTCAAAAAGGGTGTAGCCTCATCTCTTCCGCGATTTCTCCTGCTGGGCGGCCGGCTTTCTTGCAGGCGCCGGCGCCCTTGCGCCATTCGCATCCATGCTGCCTTCATCCTCCACATCTCCGCCAGCGCCGCCCTCTTTCCCAGTTCCAATCCCTGCGCTCTTTTCATCGCGTGCGCTTTCACGAAGCTCATCGCCAATGAGCCTCGCGCCGGTTTTCGCCCACTCCCTGTCCACTTTTGCCCAGTTTATCTTACCTTCTTCCGCTTCCATTTGCTTGAGCATGTTGTTTGCAGCGGTGGTGCATCGGAGCACGAAATCAAGCTCCGTGAAATGGGGGTGGCCGTATTTCTCGGAAGCCTCGAACACCTGGGAGTATATCTTCCCTTTGAAGAACGCCTCCATGATGTACTGTTTCGGGTCTATTGCGGTTTCCTCGCATCTCCGCTCAAGCGCGGGCGGGACGAATTCGAGCTTGAGCCCCTTCTCGATTCTTGCAAGCTCGATGCCCGAGAGCGTTTTCGCCTCGGTTTCAGGCATATTGGTGAACAGGCAATGGAGCCTGGTAGACTCAATGCTCTCCCCCCGCTCCAGCCTGAAGGTCTCCACGAATTTTTTCTCCTTCAAATCGGTTTCATACTGGTAGCCAAGCATGCGGTAGACCCTGCTTTTCCTGCCAAATCTCACTTTCTTCAGGAAGGAATACCGGTCAGTCGAAAACATCGAAGCGGCAGGTATCCCGAAAACATTCTCGAGCCTGTCCTGCACATCCTTTAGCGACTGCGCATGCAGGTTATAAAGAAGGAAAATCCCGGGCTGGGTATTCAAAAGGTTTATCACTCCCTGCACCGCGAGCCTCGAGCGGATTTCGTTTATTATCACACACGCGTCTCCCATGCGCAAAGCCGCGTTGGTCATCGAAACCAGGTCAAGCTCGCCCCCCTGGCCCATGTCTTCCCTGTCAGATGACTGCACCTGTATTGCGCCAACATGGAACCCCCGTTTCCGATAGGCTTTGGTGGGTATCTCTTCGATGTCCTGTATGGGCAATATCCTCTTCTTGGTGCCAATCGCCGCAATCTTCGCGGACGTGAACGCGGTCTTTCCGACGCCCTTGAGCCCAAGCACCGCTTCCGAGCAGCCCAAGCCCACCATCACGTCGTCGTAGCCTGCAAAAAACGGGCTCATCGCCGAGAGCTTCAGGTACATTGGATAGGTGAAGGGCTGGTCACGCATTATGCGGAGCGCCGCCTGGAGCTCGCCGAATGTCGCAGGGGGCCGCTGCAAATGGCACCTCATAGCAAGCCGGGTCAGCACCACGTCCACGACAGGGCTGCTCTTGTCGAATTTCTTGTTGCCCATGCTTGCAACCGTGATGTTCCGGAAGGCAAGCTCAAGCATCTCGTGGTTGTATCTCCAAAGGGTGTGGCAGAGCCCGAATTTTGCATGCTCTATGTAGATTGGCGAGTTTTCCCCGTCAATATAGATGTCCGTGATGTTATCCTGGTCAAGTGCCATGTTTTCTATGGGCGCGCCAAGGCCAACCACCCACGCCGCGGCTTCCCTTCCCATTGAAACCGCCTGTTCCTGGGTTATCGGTATCTTCTCAAGCGCTGCCGTGTCTATGAACTTCTGGGCGTATTCCCGGCTCTTGTCGTCGAAAATGGTTCCATAATCCACAGTCTGCTTCATCTCCTTAAGGCCGTCCTGTATCGCGTTCTTGAGAATCTCCTGGAGCTTGACGGGAAGGCTCTCCACGACCTTGTTTTGTATGGTGTAGATGTGCGCCTCGCCGCCCGGCACATCGTAGATCTTCACGGAAAGGCCGCCTGGAAGGTCATAATTTGCCTCGGGCGCAGAAAGGGCGGAGGCATCCTTTGGCACGGAGAGCATGAAATTCTGCATGAAAAGAAGGCTTTTGAGCCCGAGGAGCGCGAGAAACGACGCGCGCAAATCGCCGGTTTTCTGGCACAAGAGATAAAGCGACGATTTGGTATATGCCTCGGATATCCCATTCACCCATGCCTGGAAGTTGCGGTATCCCTCGACATAAACCGCCTTTTCAGGATAGGGCTCGCTGTACTCCTTAAGGACCCGCGCGGCAACAAGCGGGTTCATGAACATGTAGTCGTAAAAGTCCTTGAGCGCCTTTTTCCTTGAAAGGTAGTTGCCGTCTTCCATCCTGCCGTATGTCTTCGGGTTGAGCATTATCGCCTCAACCTGCCGGATTAGCCCGCCATACTCGGAAAATATCGCGCTTTTTTCATCATCCAGCTCAACCACTACCTCTTCCTCATAGCGCATGGTCTTCCAGGGCTTTGGGAGCTGAGAAGTCACCCTAAGATGGGAATTTATGCACTGGGGGGTGGTGAGTCCCAGCCCGCACGTCGGGCAGTCCATGACTAAGCGGTTGCCCTGGTAGCTCGGTCTGCATCCCATGGGAAAAAGACGTTGTCTAGATTTTAATTGCTATCGCATTCGCGCGTTCAAGTGCGCGGCATCTGGCTCAAGTTGCAGCCGGGCGGGCACGTCGTGGCGGGCAGGCGGCGCCATGCGCTGCCCGGTTGCAGAAGCAACGGCGCTTCCGCTCAGCAAAATAAAAATACAAATGCGGCCCGTTTTTGGGCGGGCCGCCAAAGTCAAAAACAGGACCTAAGCATTCTTCAGCTTCGCCTTGTAGACGTAGCCATCCTTGCCGAGGTAATACATGTAGCCGGACTGCTTCTCAACCTTCTCGCCGCCGACCTTCTTCTTCCGGCCGCCCTTGTTGTGCTTCATCGGCGCAGCCCACACATATCCGTCCTTGCCGATATAGTACAGGTAGCCGTTTTCGCGCTTTATCTTTTCGCTCCCTATCTTTTGTCCCATTCAGACACCTCCAAAATAGATACGCAGGCGTTTTTTTCCTGCCGTCGTATGCTTCGAGGTCACACTTTATAAACGTATCTCCGTCGGAGCCACGTCGTTTAAGCTGGCTGTTTCCATATTGCGCTGGCCAGAGGATTCAAATCCAACAGGAGCACGGCGGCGCCCCTTCCC
>CAYWFJ010000021.1:0-16805 GCA_964458205.1 Microcaldota archaeon
GTATCGGCTTGAGCCTTTTGAGAAGCAAGTCAAACTCGGTGTAGCCGGCTTTTGTGTTAAAATGCCCGGCGTTCGGCACAAAATCCAATTTTACCCCCAGGTTCTTTGCAAGCTCTTCGCCGTTCCCAATCGAAACATAAGGGTCGTCATCAGACTGGAAAACCACAAAATGCCTGGCGCCCTTTATGATGGATTTCCAATCGAATGAAAAGCCGCTGAAGCTGCTGTCCCGCCCATAATTCAAGATAGGCCTTACTCCTATTGGCGTCCCAACCAGGCAGGCGGCAAGGACTGGGCTTTTGCGCCGCTCCAATATCCTAAGGGTGAAAACGCCGCCTAAACTATGACCAATAAGGATAGTGTTCTCATCGATGCTCTGCCCGTAATCTCTAAGCACGCCAAACCATTCATCCAATTTTGCAGGGATTTTCGGAGGCGAGGGGAATTGCGGCACTGAGACCTTGCAGCCCTCTTTTTCAAGCTCGCGCTTCAGCCAGGGGAACCAGTTCTCTTCAGGATACCCCTCGGTTCCATGGATAATCATGGCGTTCTTCATGCCGATGCACCTTGCCGAATGTGAGCGCAGGGGGGCATCAACCGCAGCTGCGGTTGGTGCGATTTGGTGCCGCAGCACCAAACCCACTGCACGAACGAATGTGAGTGCAGGGGGGGAGATTGGCAGACGTGGCTGTTGGATTTTGCAGCCAGAATCTTTTGAACTCCCGAAGGCCTAAGCCACAGGATTTCTTCAGCCCCGTATTCGTTTTTCTTTTGGGGTGACCCCCTCAGCCCCTTTCTTTTCTAAAAAGAAAAGGGATATGGGACTTAAGTCCTGCCCATTTGACCGGTCTCTGGAACCCCTGCGAAGCTTATTTTGTGCCTTGCGAATAAAAACCGTTCCCTCCCCGCAATTCCCCGCACTCCGAAAGGCTTAAATAGCGCGCAAGCAAAGCTGTATTCGGTGATACTGATGGCGGGCAAAAAGAAGAAGGCTGTGAAGAAGGCCAAAGCGGACCCTTGCGACTGCGGATGCAGCTGCGGAAACGGCAACATCGAGGAATACATGCTCATATTCGTGGCAGGCGTGGGGCTGGTAAATGCCCTGGGAATGATAGCCTTCCCGTATTACGTGCCAATCGTCCTCTACGTGCTGGTGGGCGTGATGGGCGTCAAGAAGCTCCTTGACAAGCAGGCTTGCAGCTGCTAAAAATCTTTCCTTTTTTTTATTTCTTTATTTTTTTATTTTCCTTGCCTTAGGCCGGAGTTTGCGCTGATTCTCTTTCTTTGATTTCCAAAATCAGTAGATTATCTTCGAGAGCTTGTTCGCCTTTGCGGCAAGCTTTATCTCGCGCGCGATTCTCCGCCCCATGCTCATAGGCTCATCGTACTGGTAAACGGTGTAAGGCGAGCCTTGGGGGTAGATGTTCGTCCCGGCGACTATGCGCGCGGAAATTTCGAATGCAAAGAACTGCAGGTTCTCGTCGCACACCATCTCAAGGCAGAACGGCCCTGGGATGCCCCCGAACAGCCGGTCAGCGGCTTCGGCGGTGTTCTTTCCCATTGAAAGCATGTCCTCAAGAAGCGACTCGCGCACCACCAGAAGCTCGTTGCCCACCACGGTGAAGGAGGGCGTGAACGAAAGGCCCGCAAGCTCGGTGCGGTAGGCCTCGTCTATGTTGCTTTCGAACCTGCGGTCGATGCCGATTAGCTCCATCCTGCCTTCGCTTGCCCTATAGCCCTCGCGGGAAAGGGGGGAGTAGAAATAATGCGGATAGACCCGCACGCCTATGAGGTATTCCTGCACCGTCACGTTCATGCCCTCGAAGTGCTCGTAGAACTCGTCAGGCGAGCTTACCACCCGGTAGCCCCGGCCGCCCTTCGCCCCGGCAAGCTTTACCACGCACGGGCGGTCTATCTTGTCAGGCTCGATTGTCGACGGGACCTGGAGCCCTGCAGAAGTCATCCATTTGAACATCTTTTCGCGGTCTTTCTCCCATGAGAGGCTTTCGCGGTTCCCGAGCATGGGCACTGGGAGCTTGGGCAGCCTGTCGCCCGAATATTCGACCACCGAGCCGTGCGGCACCAGTATTGCGTTTTGTTCGGCAAGCTCTTCCGCAGGGATGTCCTTGAGGTCGTCAACGATGATGAATTCGTCCGGGCAGCCCAGGGGGAACGCCTCGTAGACCTTGCGCCGGTTCTCGGTGCAAATCCCGATTGTCCTTATCCCCTCCTGCCTTGCGCCATGGAATATCTGAAGCGCGGTGTGGGAGCAAAGCGTTGCGATTTTCAGCTTCTTCTTGTCGTAGGAAGAGAGAAGCTCCCCGATTTTTTCGCGCGATATCCCGGCCATTCCAAAACCTTCCAATCGTTTTCGCCATTTTTGCGCAGGGGCGAATATAAACCCGCCCTATGCTGCGAAACGCATCCTGCCTAAGTCACTATGTCCTCCAGCCGCCCTTCTTTGGCGGCGGTCTTCACCTCAAGCGCAATCCGCTCGCCCACGCTTGTGCTCTTCCCGTAAAGGTAATCGCCATAGGGGGTGAAGCGCACCCCCGGCGAGCCTGGCACGCGGAAGGAAACGTCGAATATAACCGGCTCTTCTCCAGACTCCTCGGGAGTTATCGCGCCTTGGAGCGCAAAGGGGCCGATTATCCCGGGTGCGCATTCCTTCTTGCATGCCGCAACGAACTTCTCGCCGATTTCAAACACTTTCTCGAGAAGCGACTCGCGTATGGTGCAGGCGACATGCCCCACCTCGATGTTCTTCATCCTCGCCATCTTGAGCACTTCCGCCTGCTCGGGAGCGGTAAGGCGCAGGAGGCCGTCGAGGTTGGTCTGGCGCCGAAAGTCGGTGCCCAGAAGCTCAAGCTCGCCTGTAAGGGGCGAGGCGAAAAAATTGAAGTTGAACTGCGCGCCGAGTATGAACTCCTCTATGAGCGCCGAGTCGAGCCCCTCCTTCGTGATAAGCCCCGCGGCAAGCATTTCCTTGCTCCGCCGCTCGAACTCCCGCCTGGAGTTGACGATGAAAAACGCGCGCTCGTATTTCCTTTTCGCCTCGGATGCCTTCACGATGACGAGCCGGTCTATTTCCTCAGGGGACTTGAAGGTTTTTGGCACGCGGACGCTTGCCTTTGTCAGAAGGTAGTGCTGGTTTTTCGGCGTGTTCCGCTCCTCTGCGCGAAGAAGCATCCTGCTCCCGAAGATAGGGACGGAAAAGTCGTTCTCTATCCTGTCATACCCGACGTAGACCGAAAACGAGCGGTGCGGGACGAATATCGCCTGGCTTTTCACCAGGTAGTCGCACCATTTCCTCGATGCAACGTCCGAGAACCGTTCAAGGAGGACCAGGTCGTCGATGCAGCCGAACCGCCCGACAGGCGTGTCGCGCTTCACGTAGTGCTCCTTGTAGGCCTTTTCCCTGCCCTTCTGGCAGAGCACTATTGAGCGGAGCCCCTGCGAGCCTGCGCCGGATGATATGTCAAGCGCGGAGTGCGAGCCTAGGACCGCCATGCTTGGCTTCCGGTAAGAAGAGGCGATTGCCTTAACGTCTGATAGAACCATGCTTTATTATGGAAAATGGGGTTTAAAAAACTGACCTGGTGGGGGCAATGAAAAACCGATGGCTTATAAAGTGATAATACTTGAATAAGTATGTGTTAATATGGGTGTGCGGAGAGAAAAGGCGGGGCTGAAGGCGGAAAACGGGCAGGCGTGGAAGCCGCCCCTTATCGGCGTGTACAGCCAAAGGCTCCTGGAGGAAGGGCTGCTCTTGAAAAACGAGGGAATCCGCAATGGAGCAAAAGGGGCACCGTGGCGGGAATGGGACACTCCGCTTTACAGCTATAGCGTGCCGCTGGATATCTCCGGTGAAAAGATTGCGTTCGACAGATACTTGAAAAGCCGGGTGCCAGGAAATGGTCCTTACGTGGTGGTGGATGTTGGCTTTGGCTCAGGGAGGCAGTGGCGGAAATTCCTCCATGAGCACCGCCAAATCGAGTTTTGGGGCACTGCACTTTCCATGGACAGGGTCATGGCATCCATGCAAAAGAGAACCGCCATATGCAGCGCTGGCGCTATCGGCTCGGTATTTCCCGCAGGCTATGTGGACTTTCTCGCATCCCATTTCGGATTCCATCGCGAAGCAGACCTTTTTGCAGCGGCAATCGCAAACGTCCTGAAGGAAAACGGCGAGGCGGTAATTACCGCGCGAAGAGACGAGATCCGCATTTTCGAGGGCGGCGTCCCAAAAGCCAGGTTGGAAGTGGTTGGCGTTGAAAAAGGCAGGGGGAACGACCCCGAATTCACCGTGCACCTTAGGAAAATGGCCTGAAAACCACCGGAATCCCGCCCTGGAACTGCTTTTAAACCGCTCTAGCGCATATACGTCTGCTAAATTTCACCGATCCCTGTGAAAAGGGAATGGGTTTGGCGGAGTGAGAATATGGGTTCTGGCGATGGTGAAATGCCAGATGGGGAATTCCAGGGGGATTCCCCGGAATCTGGGCTGAAGAGGCCCAGATCGGAAAAGGGGGAAACTTCTTTTCATGGCAAGGGAGAGCGGCCCGATTTCCGCGTGGTGCAGGCTGAATATGACCAGAGGCTCGGCAAAGCCACGTTCAATGACGTCGGCGCGATGTGGAAAAACAGGAGCAAGGCAGGGAACGACTTTTACACCCTGAAAATAGGGAAGCTGCGGCTTTTGGTGTTCAAAAACGAGAAGTAGCTGGGATGGTGGCAAATATGGCGAAAAAAAAGGAGAGCGATTCTATGGCTGAAGAGGTTGTTGAGAGGAAAAAACCGGTTGTGAAAGAGCTTGAGGACTTGCCGGGCGTCGGCGAGGTTTCTGCTGAAAAGCTTAGGCGCGCTGGCTACGACATACAGAAAATCGCCGCAAGCTCGCCCCATGAGCTTGACGAGATTGCTGAGATTGGGGTCGAGACCGCGAAAAAGGCGATTGCCGCTGCGCGAGATTCCTTGGAGATGGGCTATGAGACCGCGGACAAGATGCTTGAGAGGCGGAAGGAGATAGGCAGGATAAGGACGGGCTCTGCCGAGTTTGACGCGCTTATCGGAGGCGGCGTGGAGACCATGTCCATAACTGAGTGCTACGGGAAATTCTCATCTGGAAAAAGCCAGATGGGCTTCCAGCTCTGCCTGAATGTGCAAAAGCCAATCGAGCAGGGCGGCCTTGCCGGAAATGCGCTCTTCATCGACACCGAGAGCACCTTCCGCCCGGAGAGGATAAAGCAGCTTGCGGATGCTGCCGGAATGGACCCGGTGCAGGCGCTTTCCAACATCTATGTTGCCAAGGCGATAAACTCTGACCACCAGATGGTGCTGGTGGACAAGGTAGAGGAAATGGTCAAGGAGCACAACATCCGCCTCATAGTGGTCGATTCGATGACCGCGCACTTCCGCGCTGACTATGTGGGAAGGGGTGCGCTCGGGGACAGGCAGCAGAAGCTCAACAAGCACATCCACACCCTGCAGAGGCTCGCCGACAAGTTCAACATCGCAGTCTATATAACGAACCAGGTGATGGACAATCCCGGCATAATGTTCGGCGACCCGACCACCCCGATTGGCGGGCATGTGCTCGCGCATGCGGCAACCTACCGGATATACCTTCGCAAGGGCAAGGAGGAAAAGAGGATTGCGCGCCTTGTGGACTCCCCCAACATGCCTGAGGGCGAGTGCGTCTTCAAGGTTACGCCGAAGGGGATTGCGGATTAATCTTGCTGTTTTTTAATATTTTTCTTACTTATTCTTACCAGAATGGTGATTTTAGTATGACACATATGTATGAGCGGGGGCAGATAGTGGTGCCCAAGTACTTCCGGGAAATGTTGGGTTGGGGCGCAGACACCCCGCTTCGCTTCAGTGTCGAAAACAGCCGGCTTGTTATTGAAAAAAGGGGCTCCATTGCCGATGAGCTTGAGGAGTTTGCGCGCGAGTGCAACGTGGACTTAAGGGGGAAAACCGACTTTGATGATGATTGTGATGGGGCGATGAAGAAAAAATACGCAAAAATGGGGCTGCGGTTCTGATGTTCATAGATGCGAATATTTTTGTGATGGCCGCGCTTGGAAGCGACCCAAAGTCAAAAAAATGCAGGGAATACCTCGCGCGATTGGAAAAAGGCGAGCAGCGCGCGATTACCTCGGTCCTTGTCCTCCACGAGGTGCTCCGGAGCCTGGAAACGTACACCAAGAGCCGGGAAAAAGCAGCAGGCAAAACGCTTCGGTTCGCCTCGCTCCCCAATCTTAGGGTGTGTGAAGTCACCAAGGGGCATTTTTCCGATTCAATCGCTTATTTTAAGGCAGGGCTGGAGCCGCGCGACGCGCTCCACGCAGCAGTCATGCTTGGGAATGGCGTTGAGAAAATACTCTCTTATGACAGGGATTTTGACTCAGTTACTGGCATCAAGCGGATTGAGCCGTAGCTTCTTTTGCGCAGCGCCAGAAGGGCAAACGCCGTAAAGCGCTTCCTTGTCCTCTTTCTTTTGTTTTTCCCAGCCTGGCGCAAGCAGCAAGCGTAATAAAGCGCTTATGCGAAAAAATTAGCATGGCAGACGGCTCGTCCACATGGATTGCGACCCCGAATATCGCAGTGATAAAGTACTGGGGCAGAAGGGACGCTCTGCTCAATCTTCCCTGCAACGGGAGCATCTCGATTACGCTTGACGAAACGGTGAGGACGAAAACAACCGTGAAATTCGATTCCAATCTCGCGAGGGATGCGCTTATCCTGAATGGGAAAAACGCAAGTGCCGAGGAAACGAAGCGCGCTGCGAGAATACTGGATTTTGTGCGCCGCGTGAAAGGGATGAAACTGCGTGCGCAGGTGGTTTCAGACAACAATTTCCCGACAGGCGCAGGGATTGCTTCCTCGGCTTCAGGCTTTGCCGCGCTTTCCTGCGCAGCCTGCGATGCCGCGGATTTGCGCATAAGCAAAAAGGAGCTTTCCATGCTTGCCCGCCTGGGCTCGGGCTCCGCCTGCCGCTCCGTCCTTGGCGGGTTTGTGGAATGGAAAGCGGGCGTGCGCAAGGACGGCAGGGATTCCTATGCGACGCAGGTGGCCCCCCGCGCGAACTGGCCGGAAATTGTCGACATTGTCGCAATAACCGATTCGAAACGGAAGAAAATAGGCTCGGAGGAAGGGATGGACATCACGATGAAAACAAGCTCGCTTTTCCAAAAGAGGCTCCGCGAGGTGCCAAACAGGATTGCTTGGATGAAAAGCGCGATTGACGAGCGGGATTTCCCTAAGCTTGCCGGGCTTGCGATGGAGGACTCAGACAGCATGCATGCTTCAATGGCGGGCAGCAAGCCGCCCATAGCCTATTTGAACGGCACTTCGCGCGCAATAATGGCTGCTGTGCGGGAACTGAACCTGAACGAAGGGAAAACCGTTGCAGGCTACACGTTTGACGCCGGCCCAAACGCGCATGTGCTTGCGCTGAAGAGGGATGAAAAGAAAGTTGCAGGCGCCCTTAAGGGAATCGAGGGTGTTGAGAGGCTTCTTTCCTGCGGGATCGGGAATGGGCCCAGAAAGGCGGCTCAATAGCGGATTCCCTTCTTTTTGACAACCGTGCGGCTTGCTAGCCGCCCGTCTGTCAAAAACACCTAGCGGTGTTTCTTGACATCCCAGATGTATTTGCCCATCTTCACAGGGGTCACGACTATATCAAAACTGTAGCCGTTCTCCTTGAGGAATGCTGACAGCTTTTCGTTTATGCTTTCCGGAACCTGCTCGTTGTTCATCCAGGTGGTGGATTTTCCCACGTGAAGGCAGTCTGCCACCAGCCCTGCGTCAAGGTCCGATGCGCCAAAAGACATCAGTTTGTCGTGCACTTCCTTCGGGGAGAGCTTCGCGGTCGCGGCTTGCGGTGGGTTGTTTTCCATGCTGTATCCTCTGAGGCATCCTGCGGGCGGGACAAGCCCGCTTGGCCCCGCAGCCAATTCTCGACCAAGGTTTTTGAAGCTTTGCCGCCAAGGGGTTCGCATGGAAAAATCGTGCGGCGCGGTTGTCTTTCGGGAAGTTGCGGGGAAAAACGGTGCGGTTTCCCCCCGCTACCTTGTCCTCCATTATGCGGCCGGGCATTGGGACTTGCCAAAGGGGCACGTGGAAGCGGGCGAAAGCGAGGAGGAAACCGCCCGGCGCGAGATACAGGAGGAAACAGGGATAGCCGAGCTGGGCTTCTTGGCCGGCTTTCGGGAGACCATCCTTTATTCTTATCGGAACGAGCTTGGGAAAGTGACGGAAAAGGAAGCGGTGTTTTTCCTTGCGAAGACGGCTGAAAAAGGGGTGAAGCTTTCTGACGAGCACACGGGCGCGCTTTGGCTGCCCTTTTCCCTCGCGGCAAGGAAAATGACCTATGAGAATGCAAAGGGGATGCTGAGGAAAGCGAACGCGTTCCTTTCACTTAAAAAATAGCCGCCTTTCTGCCCAGGCTGCGGTTGCGTGAAGAGCCGGGCTTGCCTTTTTTGCCCTGCCTCTTGCCGCGCAAACGCCTGCCTTTCGCGCTTTTGCCCGCCGCCTGCTTCCCTTTTCCGCGCCCAAGGAGCAGTTTCCGCATCAGCCTCTTCAAGCGGATGGAGCGGAAATCCGGCACGATTATCGCCGCCTTGCCCAAAAGCTCGCGGCGAGGCAGGGTGGTTGTAAGGGCAATTGCAGGCATCCCGGCAGCTGCTGCCGCCCTCAGGCCGGAAAGCGAATCCTCGACAACCAAGCATTCGTCCGGCTGGGCCCCGACCAGGCTTGCTGCCTTAAGGAATGTTTCTGGGGCGGGTTTGGCGTTCTTGACATCCTCAAGCCCGATGAACGGGGTATTTGCCAGGCCTATTGATTTTAGCGAGGCTGCGACATGCGGCTTGTGCCCGCCTGAGCCTACTGCCACCTTCACACCGCTTCGCTTCAGAAGGGAATGGAACCCCTTGAATCCGGAAATGGCCGGGAGCCCGTGCTTTTCCACGTGCTTTTGGTAGACTGATGCGCGCTTCCCGACCCAGTCGCGGACATTGGCGTTTATCCCGTTCCTTTTGAAGAGGTCCTCGACTATGGCAAATGAGCCGATGCCGGTGTAATGCCGGCGCCAGCGGCCTTCAGAAATTTTCGCTCCAAGCGGGGCGAATGCCCTGTTGAAGGTGACAAGGTGCGCTCGCTCGCTATCCACAACCACGCCGTCAAGGTCGAATATCACCGCACGAAGCTTCTTGAGGCTGGAAAGAGGGACTGCGCGGATTGGCTTTTCGCCCGGAACCTGCATATTGTCGGTTTTCTGGAAAACCGCGCGGCTTGAGTCGAGATGCATTGTTTCCACGTTCCCTTCTGATGGCACGTTTCCCGAATGGCCGGAAAGAGCCTTGCCGGCTGAGGATGCTTCGATAAAAAGGGGCTCGGCAAAAAAGCCTCCTTGCTGGCCGCCTGGGGAAACTGCTGCCGGAAGCTGCAGCGGCGCTTGAGCGCCTGCAAAAGACCATTGGATGGGGGCGCCGGCATTCCGGGATGGCGCGCCAAACCTTTCAAAGCGATATGAGGATGAAATCTCGCCCATGCGCATCCTTGAGTGCAGGAACCAGAAAAGCCCTGCTTGCTTTGCGCAGGAATTGGAAGCGCTGATGCTGAGCCGGTCAATTAGCTTGAACGCTTCCCTGTTTTTCGAATTGATGGACTCCAGGAGAAAAACGTTGGTCTTGTAGTCAAGCACAGGGTCAATTACTGAATTCTCAAAATCGGCGCAATTCGACACCAGCTCCAGCCTTATGCTCATGGAGCGGACGGCATTTATGTGGTAAAGCGAGAGGTAGAGCTGCCTGCCGCCCACGTATGAATAGGGAATCGCGTTGTTGATGAAAAAATGCCAGCCGGATTTTTCCGAGCTGCCCTTTCCGTCTGCAGAGGTTATCCAAAGCCCGTATTTCTCGTGCTTCTCGACTTTCAGCCCGTCCAGCCGCGAAAGCGCATCAAGGAGGTTCTCGCCGCGGCGCACATATAGGTTGATTCTCCGCCTGTTTTCCCCATTGTCAAGCGTGAGCTTTAGCCTTACCTCCTTTCCGGAAGCGACCCTGAACTGATGCCGTATGAAATCCGCTGCCTTCACGCACCCACCAAACCCGGCACTCATGATGTGTGAAGGTTTAAAATCGCAACAGAGCCGCAGGCGCGGGGGCGGAATGTCAGTAGTCTATCCCTGCGCGCGAGAGCGTGCCCTTGTCAAACGGGTGCTTTTTCTTGCCGACGATTGAAACGTAGTCTGCGGCATCCTCGGCTGCCTTTGGCGCGCCCCTGCCCGTGAGCACGAGTTCGCAGGATGGGCGCTTCTCCCTGATAAGGGAAATGAGCTGGTCTGCGGTCAAAAGGCCGAATGATATTGCTGGGAATACCTCGTCGAGAATAAGAAGGTCGGTTTGCCCCCCTTTTGCAAAGCCAAGCGCTTTCGCGAATGCGGCGGCTGTGAGCTCCCTGTCCTTGTCATTGATGGCAAAGCAGCCGCGGCAAAACACCACATGCCCGTCCTTTTTGAGGGCCGCCTTGTGCTCTTCCTGCCGAGGGCAGAATTTTGTGTTCGTAACTATTGTTACGCCGAGCTTGGAAAGCGGCTCTATTTCACCTGAAAGCCCCCCTTTGAGAAATTGAATTATTGCAACCCGCAATCCCCTGCCGCGCGCGCGGACTGCCAAGCCTATCGCAGAAGTGGTCTTGCCATTGCCATCGCCAGTAAGAACGTGAACCAAGCCTTCTTTCCGCGGCATGCTTGAAGTAAGGGGCAAGAAACTAATATTGTTTGCGGTTGAAAGGTGCTCATGAGGGAAGCTGAGCAGTACAGGAAGATGCCGGAAGGCGCGGTTTCCTGCTTTTTGTGCCAGCGAAGGTGCTTCATAAAGAAAGGGGAGAGGGGCTTTTGCCGCGTGCGGGAGAACAGGGATGGGAAACTTTACCCGCTCAATTGGGGCAGGTGCGTCTCGCATTGCGTCGACCCGATTGAGAAAAAGCCATTCTACCACTTCTGCCCTGGTTCCCAGGTTTTTTCGTTTGCCGCCGCTGGCTGCAATTTCCGCTGCGAGCATTGCCAGAATTGGGAGATTTCCCAGCCGGAAGGGACATTCGGGCAGGACATCCCGCCCGAAAAGATGGTACGGATGGCGGCTGGAAGCGGCGCTGCGGGGATTGCCTACACTTACACCGAGCCCACCGTGTTCTTCGAGTATGCGAAGGATACTGCGCTTCTATCTGGAAAAAAGGGAATGTACAATGTGTTTGTGACAAACGGCTACCAGACCCCTGAAACCGTCAAGGCGCTCGGTTTCCTGGATGCGGCGCGCATCGACCTGAAGGCGTTTGACGACAGGTTCTACCGGAAAATCTGCGGCGAGGCGCGCCTTGAGCCTGTGCTCAAATCCATAACCCGCCTCCACAAGAAGATGCATGTCGAGGTGATCACGCTCCTCATCCCCAAGCTCAATGACTCCGATGGCGAAATCCGCGCCCTAAGCAAGTGGGTAAGAGAACTTGATGCCGATATCCCCCTTCACTTCACCGGCTACTATCCTGCGAACAGGATGGAGCTTCCGCCAACTCCGGCAGAAACGCTGGCGCGGGCAAGGAAAATCGCGATGGAGGAGGGGCTAAAATACGTTTACACCGGCAACCGGCCAGGCGATGACGGGGAGAGCACCTATTGCCCGAAGTGCGGCTTTTGCGTGATAAGAAGGTTTGGATTTGAGGTTGTAGAAAATCGTCTTGCGAAAGATGGGCGGTGCCCGAAGTGCGGGCTAGCGGTGCCGATAATAACAGATTGGAAAAAAGGAAGGGAATGCTGACCGCCAAACTTCAGGCGCATCAAAGCGCGCCGATCTCTTTCATGTGGCCTACCCTTCGCTTTAGAAGCCCGCTTGTGCCTATGTCGCTCCTGTGCCAAACCTTGCCGCTGACTGCTGCGCAGGCGGTTTCAGCCATTTTTTCAGCTTCAATGATGCTGCCGGCAATGCCAACCAAGCCGATTGAGCGGGACGACTGGGTGTAGATTGTGCCTTCTTTTTCATGCACTGACGCATAGAACACCTTTGCGCCTGACTTCGCAAGCGCGGGATTGTCAAATCTGAGTGGTTGGCCGGTTGTCGATTTTACCGGATAGCCTTCGGGCACCAAGTACTTGCAGACGGTTGCTTTCTTTGAGAATTTCGGCGCTTTTGCGATTTTTCCCTGCGACATTTGCGCGAAGATTTCCGATAGGTCGGACTCGATTATGGAAAGGACGTTCATCGCTTCAGGGTCGCCGAATCGCGCGTTGTATTCTATCAGTTTCACCCCCTGTGCGGTTGCCATGAAGCCGCCGTAAAGGACCCCGATGAACGGCTTGCCTGTCTTTTTCCTGAACGCTTCGATTGTGCTTTGCATTATGGAGAGCGCCTCCTCGCGGTGATGGGTTTTTAGGAAAGGGAGGATGTGGTTTGCGTCGGAATAGCTGCCCATGCCGCCCGTATTAGGCCCGATGTCCCCCTCGTACGCGCGCTTGTGGTCCTGCACAAGGGGCATTCCGTGGATTTTGCTGCCGTCAGAGAATGCTTGCAATGAGAATTCCTCGCCTTCGAGCTTTTCCTCTATTACGATTGTCGGGATGGCGCCGGGAGACGAAGCGGCGGAAAGAAGCTCGCCTGCGTATTTTTTCGCCTCCTCGCCATCCTTGAGCTGGTAGCCAGTCACCTTAACGCCCTTGCCGCCTGTGAGGCCGGAAGGCTTTACCGCTACCTGCCCGTTGCAGGAATCTATAAATGATGCGGCTTCGCCGAGGTTGTTGAATATTCCGAATTTAGGAGAGCCTGAAACGCGGAAATCGCGCAGAAGCTCCCTGCAGTAAGTCTTGTCCCATTCCAGGCGCGATGCCTCCCTTGTGGGCGCGGCGCACGGGATTCCCGCCGCAAGAAGGGCGTCGGTCACGCCTGCCGCAAGCACTGCGTCAGGAGAGGGGAAGGCAAGCGAAATTTTGTGGCTGGATGCGAATGCTGCAACCGCCGAAGGAGAATGGATGTCCCCTACTGAAACCTTCCCGCCTGACTTTTTGGCAAGCTCTGCAATGCCCGGGTTGTTTGCAGACATGAATGCGAACAGCCGTATGGATGGATTCCTGCAGATGACCGAGGCTATGGCATGCTCCCTTGCCCCGTTTCCGACCAGAAGGAAGTTCATCAAATCACACCCGAAGCGCGTACGGATGACGAAATTTGCGACCAGAGGTTTATAACGTTTCAACCTGAAAAAACGCCAAGGTGGTTCTTATGGCGAAGATTATGGTCATTGGCGCTGTCGGGCAAATAGGCTCGGAGCTGACAGTTGCGCTTCGGAAGAAGTACGGGGGCGACAACGTGATTGCCACCACCCGGAAAACCGCATTCCCGGAGGAAATATCGAACGGGGGGCCATGTGAATATTTCGACGTGCAGGAACAAGGCGCGATGGAGGCTGCCGTAAAGAAGCATGGCGTGGACACCATCTATCAGCTTGCCTCCCTTCTCTCCGCGACGGGCGAGAAGAACCCCGACCTTGCTTTCGGCATAAACCTCATCGGGTTGAAGAACACGCTGGACATTGCAAAAGCGCACGGTGTGAAAAAGGTGTTCTGGCCAAGCTCGATTGCGGCATTCGGCCCGACCACGCCTCGCGAGAACACCCCCCAGAGGACGGTGCTTGAGCCTTCCACCATGTACGGAGTCACCAAAGTGGCAGGGGAGCTTCTCTGCCAGTACTATTTCAATAAATTCGGGCTGGATGTGCGAAGCGTGCGCTATCCCGGGCTTATTTCGTGGAAAGCCGAGCCCGGGGGCGGCACGACAGACTATGCGGTCGCAATCTACTATGAGGCCATAAAGCGCAAGAAATACGAGTGCTTTGTGGGGCCGAAGACCGTGCTGCCGATGATGTACATGCCGGATGCGATAAGGGGCACCATGAGCCTGATGGAAGCGCCTGCGGACAGGCTGACGGTGAGGACGAGCTATAACCTGGCGGCAATAAGCTTCTCCGCGGAAGAACTGGCAAAGGAGGTCGCGCACCACATCCCTGGCTTCACCTGCTCCTACGCGCCCGACCAGCGGCAGAAAATCGCCGACTCGTGGCCTATGAGCATTGACGACTCGCAGGCAAGGAAAGATTGGGGCTGGAAGCATGAATACGACTTGAGGAAGATGTCGGAAGACATGATACATAATCTTCGCAAGAAGATTGTATAGATTTCGAGCCAGGGTTTGAAACTGACCAGGAACCTTACGCCTAAATTGCAGGAACAGCCGCGTTTTTTCTCCCTGTTCCCTTTATTTTCTACCCCTAGCTTCAGCTAGCAATCTCCAAAATAAAAAATAAGAAAGAAAAAGGGGGATGTGCCGGGCTTAAGCCCAGCCAAGCGCAGCAGCGAGGGACTGTGGCGAGAGAGCGCTGGACATGCTTGCAACCGCGCCTGCTATGACATAAGAGACTGAAAGCAGCACGGCAGCCATCACGATTGCAACCGCCACGTTGCCCTTGCCAATCTCCTTGAACTCGTCGATGCCGACGGTTATCTTGTCAAGCACGGAAAGCGCAATGTATATCGACACTATCGAGAGCAGGAGCCCTACCAGGAGATTGACCAGCCCTATTATGAGTGCCGCCATCATGGAGGGCATGGCAAGGCCCGGCTGCGCAAGGCTTGAAGTCAGGCCGGATACGCCGCCCTGCACCACGTTTGCAATCGAGAAGATGATTGCGCCAAGGAGTATGGCAACCGCCACGTTCCCTTTCTTAAGCTCAGCCATCTCGTCCACGCCCTCGGTGAGCTTGTCGAATATCTTAAGGCCCAAATAAACCGAGCCCATCGCAAGCCCCAGCCCGAAAACAAGCTGGAGGAACGCCATGCCTAATCCGAATATTATGCTTTCAATGCCCATTAAGACACCTCGAAATGCCCTGGGCATGCAATGCTTAAAAAGGTTTTTTGCGCCAGCCCGGAAGCTTATTTTAAAAACACGAATGCGCCAAAGGGGCACATGGCAACCTATTCCTCCGCAGGCGTGGACCTGAAGAAAGTCAAGGGCATACATGGAACGATAAACGACTCGTTCTTCTCCGCGCTCCCGGATTTTGTGCTGCCCATAAAGGGGCATTATGCCGGGCTTTTCAAATCAGGAAACCAGACACTTGCGATACACTGCGACGGGGTAGGGAGCAAGGTGCTTGTGGCGGATGAAATGGGGAAATTCGACACGGTCGGGATAGACTGCGTCGCAATGAATGTGAATGACATAATATGCGTGGGGGCGCGGCCGCTTGTGATGGTGGATTACCTTGCGCTTGCGAAAGAGGATGCCGGGCTTGTTTCTGAATTGATGAAAGGGCTGAAAAGCGGCGCGGATGAGGCTGGCTGCGCGATAATCGGGGGCGAGACGGCAATACTTCCAGATATGATAAAGGGGGGGAAGGCGCCATTCGACCTTGCGGCAACCTGCGTGGGCGTTGTCGAGGGCGGCGTGATAACCGGCGCGGAGATGAAGGCAGGGGACGCCATAATCGGGCTTGAAAGCTCCGGCATACACTCAAACGGCTACACGCTTGCAAGAAGGCTTTTGGACGCGAGGGGATGGGGCAGGGAAATGCTGGTGCCCACGAGAATATATGTGAAGCCCGTGCTTAGGATGATTAAGGAATGCCGTGTGCACGGCATTGCGCACATAACGGGGGGCGCGTTCTCCAAGCTCTCGCGGATTGGCGCCTATGCCGATGTGGGCTTCCTGCTCGACAACATGCCTAAAATGTCGGGCGTGATGGCTGAGCTTGGAAGGAAAGTGGGCAGCGATTATGAAATGCACCGCACCTTCAACTGCGGGGTGGGAATGTGCATAGTCTGCCCCAAGGAGGATGCGGCAAAAGTTATCCGGATTGCTTCTGAGTCCGGGATTGCTGCGTCGAAAATAGGCTCGATTGCGGAAGGGAACGACGTAGTCCTTTCAAAGAACGGGAAGAAAATCTCGCTTCTTTAGCTTGCGCTAAACCTGTTTTTGGGAAAAAAGAAAAAGAAACTGCGGCTCACATTGCCGGCGGGAATGCGCCCATGCCCTTGGCCATTATTGCCCCGCCGATAAGGCCGCCTATGATGGCGGCGAATATGGCTAAGAAGATAACCATCGCAACCAGCGCTATGATTATCGGTATGGCAACCACCGCAATCGCCTTCCAGGTTGTCAGGCTATGCACGCCCTTGATGATGAGGTAGTGGTTATAGAGGTTGTAAAGGCCAATTGCAAATGTCACCAGCCCCAGGATGAAGCCCAGGATGGGGACGGATGATAGCGCCTGGAACGGGAATGCGAGAACCGTGAACCCGCCATAGACCAAAGTGAGCGCAAGTGTCTGCTCCATGAAGCCCCCTTTGCCGCCAAAAACCTTCGCGAGCACGAAAGTTATCCCCGAGCTTATGAACATCCCGATAACCATGCTGATTGGGAATAGCACCAAGAGAACCGCCAGGGCGGCTCCGGTGGAAAGGCTCAAGCCGCTTGAAATTACGGATGCAATCGAAAAGGAGGCCCATGCAACCAGGCCAATGAGCATAAGGTTGATTGCGACTGGCCCGAAATTGGCATCTTTCCTGTTGGCCGCGAATGTTTCCATCGGCTGAAAATAAGCCTTGCCCCACATAGGGACTTGGCTTAGCGGCACCTTGGAGAGTATGCCCATCACCGGCGCCTCAATCGAAGAAAGGGGCCCGGAATCCTTTGCTGCCTCACTGGTCATCAAACCACCCGGAAATGGATTCTCGGGCTCTGTTTAAGAAC
>CAYWFJ010000022.1:0-16671 GCA_964458205.1 Microcaldota archaeon
AAACTAGAACGAACCCTGCTTCTTCGCGTTTGGCGCGGGCGCGGGTTTTGCCTTCTTTTCCTTCTTCGCAGGCGCGGTTATGCTGCCGCCCGCGGCCTTTATCTTCTTCTCCGCGCCTTCGGAGAATGCGAGGCACTTCACCGCGACTGCGCGCGTGATTTTGCCTGAGCCGAGAATCTTGCCGTCAAACTCGTAGAAGAGCTTTCCCTCGCGCGTCTCAAGCTTGCCGCCTACCGCGAGTTGCTCGATTTCGTAGAGGTTGGTGGTGGGCAGGCGAACCGTGCGCACGCCCGCGAATCCGTGGACCCCGAAGAAATCAGGCTCGTAGCGCGTGATGTAGGAGAAGCGCTGCTTGTGCATGCCCGCGCGGCCCCAGCCTCCCTTGCCGCCTTTGCCTCGGCGGTTCTTCTTGTTGCCTGTGCCGTGGTTGCGCGTTCCCAGGAATTTGCGACTGCGTTTCTTCTGCCTTGCCATATTAACACCATCTATTTGCTATCAATCCATTTTGAATTCAACTTCGCTAAGCCATCCTGCCTATCAGGTTGGACATCTCCGCATTCTTGCCAAGCGGCCCGAAGGGCGCGTTTGCCTTCCTCCTGCCGAACCCGCCCTTGGGGGGCGAGAGGAAAAAGACAGGGTAAACGCCAAGAGCCGACAGCTTCTTGTCGGAAGAGTCTATTTCAGCCGCGAGCTTCTTTATTTCCTCGGGCTTCTTGGAAAGGGAGAGCTTCTTCCTGTCCTGCGTCCTGCCGCGGCGGGTGAGGAGCGTTTCAATGTCCTCCTTTGTGACCTTGCCGTAGGAAACAACGTCCTTGCAGGCGTGTATCATGCCCTTTGCCGCCTCGCCTTCGGGCAAAAGCACGCACGAGTAGAGCATGTCAAGCCTGAGGCTAGAAAGCGCGGAATTGATTTTAGGGGAGAGGGAGAACTTTCCCTTGAGCCTTATCACTGCAATTCTCATGAGGACACCTGTTCAGCTTTTTCTTCTTTCTTCGATTCGCCCCATCCGCCGCTTATGCGCATGGTGTTGAGCTGCTCGATTGCCGCTATTGTTGCCATGGAGCAGTTGAATATGTTCCGGGTCCTTCCGCGCGAGAAGCTCCTTATGTCTTTCACGCCCGCCTTGGAGAGCACCTTCTTCACCACGTCGTTTGCCACGAGGCCGATTCCGAGTGGCGCGGGCATGAGCGTTATTTCCACGCTTCCCGCCTTGCCGACTACCTTTATGGGGAGCGTGTTCTTTTTCGTGCCGCCCATGGGCACTGAAACGATATTGCGCTTTGCGTTCTTTATTGCCGACTCGATTGCGGGCTTTACCTCTTCGCTTTTTCCTGCGCCGATGCCGACATGCCCGTTCTTGTCGCCGACCAGGACGATTGCGCGGAACTGCGCCTTCCTGCCGTTCTTGGTCATGCGCTGGGTGCTTTTCACCTCGAGCGTTTCCTCCTCCATTCCCGGATAGAGGTGGTCGACTATCTCGTGCTCGAGGATGCTTTTGCCCTGGAAGAATATTTCCTCAACCGAGGTGACCTGGCCGGACTTGACAGCCCTGCCTATGTCGCTTCGCGGAATCCATTCAGGCTTTGCCTCGTCTGAATCGCGCCGCCTTCCACCACGCCTTTGGTCAAATCTTGCCATTTTGTCACCATCACTGCGATATCTTGCCCTTGGCCGCGTTGAACGCCTCGACCATCTTCTCGGGCTGGAACTTGTCCTTTATGTATGCCGAGAAGAGCCTGCTATACCTTGCCTCGTCCTTCTCCTTGAGCATCTTCGCGTATTCGGCTATCTTCGCCCCGGTTACGCGGTCGTCAGTTATCATGTCCCCGGAATAGTTGGTTTTTAATCCAGAGTCAATCGCGCCCTTGAGCGCCGCGAACAGGAGCGAGCCCTTGCTCGGGGTGTACATGCCGATGTCAAGGTTGAATTCCTTCACGCCCTTCTTCCCGGCAAGCTTTCCCGCAAGAAGCCCTGCAAGGTAAGCCGTCGGGGAATTGCGGCGCGGGAACCAGCCGTACTGGCGCAGCGTGTGCGAGCGGACGGATGATAGCACTTTGTCGCCCTTGTTGCCATACTCCAGGAACTGCACGGTTATGCCTGTCGTGGACTTGCGCACTATCATGCGGGGCGCGTCGCCCTTCACGAGCGCAAGGCGCTTTGCGTAGTTGGTGAGGTGCTTCCTCCTGCGCCTGAATGCGACTTTATACACCGGTCCTGTTGCCTGTCCCACAATAAACACCCAAAATATTCCCAATCACTTCAGGAGCTTGTTGTCCTTGAGGTAAGTCTCAAGGACCTTCACTCCCTTGAATGCGTTCCCTTTTATCATCGAATATATCTTGCGCGAGGAGCCCGGCTGTATCTTGTTGCCCTCGACAAGGGCGCGGAGGTATTTCCTCTGCGCGCGCACCTTCGCAATCCAGGTCGTCTTCTTGCCCGAGCGGGCTGCGAACGTCCCCTTCCTGCTCCCGCTTCCGAAGCGGCGCCCCTTCCTCTTCTGCTCCTGCTTCTTCCTTCCGCGGATGCGGGAAACCCCCATCTTCGGGAGCGCGAACACCGAGCCGTCCGCAATGAGCGCGCGCACGTCCTCGCGGGTGAGCGCCTCGCCTATTTTCGAGGCTGCCTCGGGCTTGAAGCGCACCCTGGATTCGCCTGCGCCGAGAATCTCGGACGCAATACGCCTGACCGTGTTCATTGCCATAAATACCACGCTATGCCGGAATCTTCGCCTTCTCGGCCTTTATCGGCTCTTTTTTCTCAGCCTTCACTTTCTTCTCCTTCTTCGGAGGGTACTTCTTAGCCTTGTTGAGGACGTGGAGCTTTGCAGCCTCCGCAATCCTGATTATCTCCTCGCGCTTCTTCCTGCCAACGCCGGAAGCTATGCGTATGAGCACGTTTTTGAGCCCTGCAAGCTCGGAGGGCGCCTGGATGAGCTTCTCCGCCATGCCGCGCGGGTGGAAGTGCTTTATCTCGGACGGCTGGCCGTAGCCAATCGACGGGGAGCACCCCATGTAGGCAATCTTCGCCCTCTTCTTGTTGTCGATTCCCCTCTGCCGCCTCCAAGGGGCCTTTATCCTGCTCCGCGAGCTCCTTCCGTAGTTCGGGCGGTGG
The DNA here is from genome assembly GCA_964458205.1 of Microcaldota archaeon. Taxonomy (GTDB): domain Archaea; phylum Micrarchaeota; class Micrarchaeia; order Anstonellales; family Anstonellaceae; genus UBA10161. Next base: position 3,112 of record CAYWFJ010000022.1, read on the forward strand.
AATTTCGGGTGCTGCCTCTTTTTTATTGCCATAAGTACCACGCTACTCTGCCATCACATAGAACCCGTCCTGGAAGACACGCGAGTCGCGCTTCCTTATGCGGGTCGCCGATTTTATGTTCGCGATTGTCTGGCCGACCTCCTCTTTTGAGATGCCGGTGACCGTCGCTTCCTGGCCTTTCGACTCGAATTTGGTCTGGCCGATAAGCTTTGCCTTCCTGGGCTGCTTCTCACCGAGGAAGTTCTTTATCATTATGTCCTTCCCCTTCACCTCGACTGAAATCGGGAAGTGGGAGAAGAGTATCTTGAGCTTCTTCGAATAGCCGAAGACCACGCCATGCGCCATGTTCCGCACGTGCGACTCGATGGTGTTCACCATCACCTTCGTGCCGGTTGCGGCAAATTCGCCGCCCTTCATCTCAAGCTTGACGTCCGGATGGGAGAAATCCCGCACCAGCGTGCCCTTCGGCCCGCTGATGGTGACCTTGCCCTTGTCCACGGACACTTTTGCGCCTTCTGGTATTTTCATGAAAATCCCTTTCGAACATGCGGCTAATACACGTAGGCAATGAGCCTTCCGCCCAGCCCCTTCTCCTTCGCCTCGTCATTGGTCATGAGCCCCTGCGGGGTCGAGACCACGAATATGCCGAATCCTACGCCGGGGAGGTATTTCTGCTCCCATTCGCCCCACTCGGATGCCTTTACCGCGAAGCGCGGCTTGACCGCGTTGCACTTGTTGACCTTTCCGAGCAGCTTTATCTGGAAGAACCCGCTTTTCCCGTCGTCCACGAATTCGAAGTCGCCGATGAAGCCCCTGCGCTGCAGTATCTTGAGCGTTTCGCGCACAAGCTTGCTCGGTTTGACTTCGCATGCAGCCTTGCAGAACATCTCATGGGTCCTAATGGTGTTCAGCGCGTCTGCCAGTGGGTCGTTCGCCATAAAATCCCTCAAATAAATGTCAGTATTTCCTGAATCCTATCTCCTCGCCGACTTCGCGGAAGCATCGCCTGCAGATGCGCAGGTTGTATGAGCGTATGAGGGCGCGCGCGGAGCCGCAGAAGCGGCATTTGCGCATCCCCTTGCCCTGGTACTTGTGCTCAGGGGGGGTCTTCCTTGATTTTTTCTTGTTCTTCTCAGCCATGCAAAACCTCTTTTCCAACCTCATTCCACCTTTGCGGAAAGCACGCCCTTCGCAAACTCGATTCCGTCCTCCTTTGTGAGGCGGTGCGACTGCCCGATATGGGACTTGCCGCGCCTGCGCCTGCATACGCGGAACCCGCGCCGGCGCAGAGTCACGCACACGTCGAAGCCGAGCATGCCTATCTGCGGGTCGTACTTCGCCCCGGGGAACTCGATGTATTCGGGCACGCCGAAGCTGAAGTTCCCCTCCTTGTCAAACGACTTTGACGGAAGCGTGAATGCCTTGACCTTGAGCGCCTTCTTCACGAACTCGATTGCCGAGGGGCCGCGAAGCGTCGCCTTGGTGCCGATGATGTCCCCCTTCTTTATCCTGAACACGGGGTTCCTCACCTTCGCGTGGGTTGGCACTGCCCTTGCGCCCGAGAGCCTCTCGAGAAGGGTCCTGGCGTTCTCCAGCTCCTGGCCCGCCTTGCCCACCCCTATGTTGAGCGTGACCTTGTCAACGATGGTCTGCCGCATCTTGTTTTCCATTTTTCTTCACCTTATCAACATGAATCTATGCAAATTCCTCGTCGACAACGAAGAGGTATTTTACAATCGTGACGAACTCGCCCTGCGGGCCTGAGAGGAGAGCCTCGGCCTCGTGCGACCCTGGCCTCTCGATTATCTTCTCAAGCTTGGCAACCTCGCCCCTGTGCTTCCCGTCCACCACCAGGCAGCGTGCGCCTTGGGAAAGCTTCAGGTGCTTCTCCATCTTGAAAGCCGGAACCGAGAATATACAGGTGTCGCCGGTCTTTATCTGGTTGTCGCCTAGGTAATTCCTTCCGTCATGGAACGTGATGTTGGTCTTCCCGCCTTTCACGGTGTGCTTTTTCGCCACGCGCAGGTACTTGCGGGATGCCGCTGCGCCGCTCACCTCCTTTTGGACGAGGTTCGGGCCCGAAAGCGACATCCTGTACGTTTTCTTCATGGACGGCTCGGACACGATGTCCATGAGCCCTATCGGGAACTTGATGCCAGTTATCTTCTTCCCGTCGACCAAGAAGCCGCCGGTGTGGAGTATTTTCTTCGCCTCGTGGATGGTGCCTGCCCTGCGGATGACGTCGCGCAGGAAAACTCCCGCCGAAACGCCCTCGAATTTCCTGTGGGGGCCCGGAGATGGCGAAAGGAGCCATTTCACCGCCTTGCGCTCCACTATCCCTACGCGCTTGCTTGCGCGCATGCGAACAGTGTGCCTTGAACCGCCTTTTTTGGACATGATATCAACCCGAATATTGCTTTACTTCTTCGCCGCCTGCTTTGGCCTGTTTTTTGAGCGCCCTATCGCCGCGAGCCTGTCCTTGATGAATTCCCCCTCGACCAGCAGGAGGTTGGACGGGTCGAATGGGACGAGCTTTTCCACGCCCTTTGCGTTCCTTTCGCTTGCGCCCTCGACGTATATCTTGAGCGAGGACAGGTCGACTTCCATCACCTTGCCGGTCTGCCCCTTCCTCTCGCCGCGCATTATCTTCACGCGGTCGCCCTTGCGGGCCGGGATGCTTCGCTTTCCGGTGTTGAGCTTTGCGCGAAGCTCGCCTGAAATGTGCACGCTCACCATCTTGCGGCGCGCGTGCATCGGGGCGTTGTAGCGGAATTTCCGCTGCTTTCTCGGCTGTATTGATTCTTCCATAAATACCACATCAGACTACTGCCGCCGCGATTGCCGCGACTTTGGGGAAGCGTGTTGCGACTTCGCGCGCAATCACCCCCTTTATCTCGGTCCCGACCGGCAGCCCCTGGTCGTCTATTATGACGCAGGCGTTGCTTTCGAATGAAATGCGCACGCCGTTCGGGCGGCGGAAGTGCTGCGCCTGGCGGACTATGACCGCTTTCAGCACCTTCTTCTTCATGGCGGCAGAGCCCTTCTTCACCGCGACGGTCACGATGTCGGACACTCCGACCTTGGGGTTCATCGCGCGCTTTGCCTTTGCGCCCTTCACGCCGATTATCTGGACTATCTTCGCGCCCGAGTTGTCGCTGCAGACCATCCTCGAGCCGGTTTGGAGCCCCTTTATTATGCTGCTGCCTAGTCCTTTCATGAAAATCCCTTATTCGTGCTTTACCTCTGCCTTCTTGAGCCGCTCGGCTTCATCGTCAAGAGCGCGGCCGCCGTGCCTGCCGAGCACGACCTTGCCGACCGCCTTTTTCGAAACCCTCACGACCGTCCATGCCTTTGTCTTGGAAATCTTGCGGCATTCCGCTATCTCCACCTCGTCCCCGAGCTTCGCCCCGATTGCGTCCGGGTTGTGGACCGGAAGCCTCGACTTGCTTCGCGCGAAACGGCGGTACTTTGGGAAGGACTCAAGCGAGTCCCATTCGACTATGACTGTCCTCTTGGAGCGGTCGCTCACCACTATGCCGAGCCTGGTGTGCCCGCGCGCGACGATTGGACCTTTCCTGCTTGGATTTTCCATAAACATCCCATTCAAATTTTTTCCGGAACCCGCACGCCGGAATTCCGGCGCAGGCGAATCCCTGTTTTTCCCTTCCCATCCATCCTTCACTTCAGCTTCTTCGGCCTGTCATACGCGCGGTAGGCGATTTTGCCGCCGTCAAGCGCGCATTTTTCGCCGCCTGGCAGGGCGAACTCGAAGATGCACCCTTTTTTCGGGATGCGCCGCTCCAGCCCGTCCTTGCCGCAGAGCACAAGCGTGTTCTTCGTCTCGTCGACCACCACCCCTTCCGCACCTTCGTACGGGAGCGAGAGGCTGCGCGCGACTTTCGCGCGAAGGCCGATGAGCTCGTGCAGCCTTATGTTCTGCGCCGTTATCATGATACCAAATCCGGGCTTACTGGAGGCCTTCGAGGACGGTGATGCTCCCTTCGGGGTAGCCGCTGTTCACCAAGAGCTTCCTTATGTTCCTCTTGTGGTCCCCTTGCAGGATTATTATCCCGTCTTTTGCCGTGCCCCCGCATGCAAGCTTCTGCTTGAGTTCGCGGCCGGTGTCAATGAGCTTGGACTTGTCGATTCCCTCGACAATAGTCACGAGCTTCTTGAACTTTTTCTTGGTCGCGTACACGCGGATGCGCTGCGTTTCCTCCTTTTCGAGGATGTCGCAGGAGCAAATCTCCCGTATCAACCCGCATTTCGGACAGATATCTGCCAATTCTACACCTTCCGCAGCCGTTTTTCGGCTGCAATTTGCCATTGTTCCATCTTTGTGAAATCCATGACTATGGTTTTTTCCCGCTTGCCGCAGCCGGCGCTTTTGCAGCAGGCGCCTTCTCAGTGGGCTTGCCTTCCGGCTTCTTGCCTGCCGCGGGCTTGCCCGTCCGCACTATCCCAAGCTTCCTTTCGTGCTGGATGGTCATTATCCTGGCAATAGACTTCCGAAGCTCGCGAAGCTTGCCCGAGTTCGAAGCCCGCCCGCCCGAGGCGAGAAGCCCGCGCTCGGAGTTGAGCTCCTTTACAAACTCGAAGAGCTTGTTCTGAAGCTCGGCGTCCGCCATTTCGCGCATCTTCGATTTTTTCAGTATTGCCATGAGAATTACCCGCTATCTTCGCCTCTGCATCGGCTTTCTCTTGTGGAGGGGCCTTGGCGCCTCCTTCTGCACGGCCTCCATCGGGGTCGACGAGGTTATGTCCGCGGCAGCCAGTATGATTTTCGGGATTTCCGCCTTTGCGTCAGCCGCCTTGTCAGGGAATACCGTTCCCGGGAGGACTATCCTCACCAGGACGCCGATTGCTCCTGACTTGGGGTATGCGGTGACATGGGAAACCGCGACCATCCTTGCAGGCTCGCCCGACTTGGGGATGAAGCCCGACATGACCCTGAAGCGCTTGCTCCTGCCGCCCTTTGCCGCGATTTTTCCGCTCGCGACTATTTCCGCGCCCATTGCGCCTGCGCGTATGGTGTCGCGGAGCGCCGCGTGGAGGATTGCGCGTATCTTCTTGCCCATCTCGATGTAGCGGCAGATCTTCTTCGCCACCAGGCGTGGCTCGAGGTTCTCGTTGGTCGCCTCGACCACCGAAATCTGGGGGTTGTCTATCTTGAAGCGGTTGTGGATGGCATCGGTGAGGTCCTGTATGCTCTTGCCGCGCTTGCCAATCACGCGCCCGGGGTTTGTGACTTCGACCGCAATGCGGGTGACCATGGGCGTGCGCTGGATGTCCACGCGGGAGAACCCTGCGCGGTCAAGCTCGGTCTCGAGGAACTTGGACACGCGGTAGCGCGTGACTGCATCCTCGATGAACTTTTCCTCAATCTTGGTTCGGTCTGCCATGTTTTCACATCTCTACAATGAATGCTGCTTCTGGGGAGCCTGCTTCTCAAGCTGCGAGGGCGCCTTGGGGCGGGTCTCGGGCTTGGGGGCTTTCTTAGCCTCTTCCTTCTTCGCCTCTGTCTCTTCCTTCTTCTCCTGCGACATTGGCTCCTCCTTCTTCACCGGAGCCGCCTTTGCCTCTTTCTCCTTTTTCGGAGAGTCGGCCTTCTGCCTGACCTCCTCAAGGACTATCTCGACGAATGCCGTCTCGAAATCATGCCTGATGCGCCGCCCCTTCGGGGACATGCGCGGGAACGTTTCCTGCTTGTTCGCGATTATGTGGGCGACGCGCGTCTCGCCGAGATTGAGCCTGTTCGCGTTTGCAGCCGCGCTTTGGAGGACTTCGAGGACATATTTTATCGACTTCACCGGCCAGCCGCCCTTCTTGCCGCCAAGCTCGCGCCTGTGGCCCTTGCCCTTGCAGTGGCGCACGAAGTATATCGCCTTCTTCCCTTCCTTTGCATCCTCGAGGAATTCAAGCGCCCAGTCGGTTGGCTTTCCGCGCACGTTCCTGCAGACCTCGGAGAGGTCCTTGAACGAGGCATTGATGCCCGTGAGCCTTGCGCGCGCAGTGCGCGGATTTTCCTTCTTTGGCTGGTATGCGTACTCCATGAAAACCACTTACTTGAGCGGGATGAATTTGCTGCCCCTCGTTGCCCCTACTCCGGGCCCTGAGTGCAGCACCCTCCCGGTCGTGTGCGCGAAATCGCCGAGGCGGTATCCGAGCTTGTCGACCGAGATGAACACGTTCTTCCAGGATTTCCCGTCGTGGACCGCGAATGTCATCCCCAGCCACTCGGGGATTATGATTGCCTCGCGAAGGTGCGTGCGCATCACCTTTGAAGGGTCCTTCTCGCGCACCTTTGCAGCCTTCTTTATGAGGTTCTTCACGCGGATTGCCTTGCCGCCGACCGCCCTCTTGAGGGCGCGGCGCGCGCGCGATGTCAGAAGCGGCATGGACTCGCCTATCGAGAGCCTGGAGAGCTCGTCCTTTTCCTTGCCGCGGTATTTTTCGATTCTTGGCATAAACAAAACCCCGTGAAAGCCTCACTTCTTGTTCTTGTCGTTGAGCTTGGACTCCTCCACGTGCGACTTCTTCCGCCCGACGCTTCGTGCGGCGATGTGCCCGACCTTCCTGCCCGGAGGCGCGTTGCGGCTGGTCATGCTGCCGCGGCCCTTGTGGTGCTGCTTGCCGCCGAACGGGTGAGTGTAAGCCGACATGTGGACGCCGCGGTTGACTGGCCACTTGCGGTTCTGCGCGTGCTTCTTGTAGAAGTTCGCGCCAGCCTTCATCAGCGGCTTCTCAAGGCGGCCTCCGCCGCATACCACGCCGATTTGCGCACGGCACCCGCCCAAAAGCACGAGCGTCTGCTTGCTTGGGAGCTTTATGAACACCTTGTCCTTTTCGCGCGAGACTATCGTCGCGTAGGAGCCCGGGGCGCGGACCAGTTTCCCGCCGTCGCCAGGCGCCATCTCGACATTGTAAATCATTGTGCCTTCCGGTATCTTCGAAATCGGGAGGCAGCTGCCTGTTGAAAGGGGCGAATTTGCCCCGGTGTAAACCTGGGCCCCCACGGACATCCCTTCCGGGGCAAGCAGGACTCCGCTTGAGCCGTCCTCGAATATGAGCCCCATCAGGAGTGCGCCGCGCGCAGGGTCGTCTATGAACGAGACCACCTGGCCGCGGACCGCCCCGAAGCGCTCGTTCTCATCGAGCCTGCGGTAGCAAAGCTTCTCCTTGTAGCGGTGGGAGGGCGCATGGTATGCGACCGAGCCCTTTCCGCGCCTCTGCTGCCTTAGGAGTTTTCCCATTTTCGCACCTTATACAATCTTGAGTTTCGAGGCGACATCGTCGGCCTTAAAGCCTTCCTTGAGCCTCACATAGGCGCGCTTCTTGCCTGTCGGCGAGAGAAGCGTGTTCACCGACTCCACCTTCACCGCGAAAAGCTCCTCGATTTCCTTTTTTATCTGGGGCTTGGTCGCGGATGTGTCCACGATGAATGTGAGCGTGTTCTGGAGCTCGATTAGGCCTATCGCCTTTTCGTTTGTTATCGGGTATTGTATGCACGCCATGAGTACCACTTATAATTTCGCTATTTCCGAAAGCGCCGCCTCGGTGTATGCCGCCAGCCTCCCCGCCTTTGCGCCAGGCGCGAGAAGCTCGACTGTCAGGTCGGAGACCTTCACCACATCCACCCCTGGGATGTTGCGCGCGGCCTTGAGGGCAGGGCAGTCCTTTGAGACCGCGATGAGCGCGGTGCGCGGGTAGTGCTTGCCGCCCTTCCTTGCGCGGATGCCGATGCGGAGCTTCCTCTGCTGCGCACGGGATATGTCGTCATTGAAGAGCGCTTCGAGGCACTTGTGCACTTGCGAGGTCTTCGAAACCGCCTCGAACGAGTTTTCGAATATGACTGGAAGCTTGAGCGCTGATGGAATCTTGTGGCCGCGCAATGAGACGACCGCGGGGTATGCCGTTGCCGCTATTGCGGATATGAGCGCAGCGCGGTATTCGCGCTTGTTTATTTTCTCGACGATTATCTTGTTGACGTGCGGCGGGTGGGCGCGGTGCCCCTTAACTGCCGAAGGGATTCTCTTGACTTTTCCAAGGCGCCCCTTGGGCAGGACTTCGCGGGGGCGTATTGCCGTTCCCTTGTTCTTGCCTGAGCCGAAGTCCTCCTTCCTTCCGCGGTAGCGCGCAGACGTCTCAAAACCTGCCCTTGGGTCGTTGCCCTTCGGCTGGTAGTGCTTGGTCTGGTCCGCTATTGCGGCGCGAGAGATAAGCTCGGGGCGGACTGCCGCCTCGAACTGGCGCGGAAGCTCGACTTCGCGAAGCGCCTTGCCGTCCATCCCGAATATTTGTGCTTTCATGAAAATCACTTATTGCTTGGACTCGAGAGATATGTATTTTATTTCCGGAACCTTTACCGCGGTTGCCGTCTTGCGCGACGCGCGCCTGAGGCGTATGAGCCTTTTTTGCGGGCCTGCAATCGAGCCTTTTATGAGAATGTAGTCGTTCTTGAGCACTCCGTAGTGCGAAAAGCCGCCTGCTGGGTTTATTTCCGAGGGCGCGCCCATCTTCATTATCCTCTTGTTTATCTCGGTGCGCTTGTGGTAGCCCATCTGCCCCGGGCGCGGGACGGTGTATTGGACGTAGCCGGGGTGCCATGCGCCAAGCGAGCCGATGTGGCGCCTCTTGCCGGTCGTCTTGCGCCTCTGCACGGCGGTGCCGAATTTCTTCACTGTCCCCTGCCAGCCCTTGCCGATTGTTATCGCAATCGAATCCACGAACTCTCCCGGCTTGAAGACGTCCGCCGCCTTCACCTCTTTTCCAAGAAGGGAGGTCGCGTATTCGAATTTTTCAGAAACGTCCTTGCCGCCGACAGCTATTTCCATCCTCTCAGGGGTCTTTTTCCCAAAGCCGGTTGCTGCAGGGCGGGTGTAAACAAGCGCAAAAACATCATCAACATCAGAAGCGGAGAATTTCACGTCTTTCTTTTTCGTTATCCCTATTTCCTTGAGGATTTTCTCGTCGGAAACGAGCATGTCGCCTTTCACGTCGCCCCTCTTGTAGCCGCGGATGCCGTAAACGGCCATGGGCGGGCATTCGAGGATGGTTGCGGATGCGAACACTTCGGTCCCCTTGGTCGAGGATTCCGTGTCGTCGATGTAAGTGAGATGGGTCATGCCTGCCTTGTAGCCTGCGAAGCCGCACAGCCTCTTCTCCGTAAGCTTAGGCCAGAAGCCGACAGTCGGCATCTGCGAGAGCGAGCGCTTGCGCGGGCGGAATGCGACCGAGCCCTTCTTGTGTCCTGAACGTTTGCCCATGGAAATACCTGATTATTTTGCCGCAATACAGCAAATCTCAATGATTCACCGCGCTTCTTTCCCTCGCAAAGAGGGGTGTCGGTGAGTGTCATCTTACCCGAAAGTAAGAAGCGGGCTCTATATAATAGGAAAGAGTTTAAAAAGGTTGCCAAGCTCCGCCGTGCGGCCTGGCAAATGCCGCCGCAGGAGTTCAAGCCGCAAAACGCGCGCTTGGGTTTTTCGGCGTGGATTTGTGTGCAAGCTTTATATTCTTCCAATGGGAAAAAAAGGCATGGGAAGATTCCTCGCCATCCTTGCAATGCTCCTGCTTGTTTCGCTCTCGTTTTCATACCAGATGAACAGGACGCGCGAAGAGATGCTCAACTACTATTACGCGAATATCGAGCAGAAAATCCCGAAAAGCGCGAAGGTGCTCATCGGGAACGAGCGGATAAACGCGTATGTCGGAAACGAGATTTTCGGGATTGAGACGAGGAACGGGAATCTGTATTATTTCGAGAGGTACCCCCTTGAGGGCCCGGGGATTGTGGTGACCGTGAGCGATTATGCGGCTGAGCAGATTGGAAAGAGGAAGATGGGGATAGCGCAGGCGATTGGCAACGGCGGCATCCGCATAGAGGCGAAAAACCTCCTCTCCTCGCTTAAGGTGGAAGCCGCGAAAAGGATATATGCGATATCCGGCGGGGACGACTATGTCCTCGGGAAAAGGGCGACGCCTGAAGAGCAGGCTGGCACCTACAGCTCGATTTACGTCTCGCGGACGAGGATTTGGAACTGAGCCGCCCTTTTTTTCATTGCTGATTTCCCGATAGCGGGAACTTTTTTGGAATGCCAAGAATAAGGAAAAAAAGGGAAGAAAAAGGATTCCCGGCTTGCGCCGGGTTGGCTGCGGCTTTCTGGGCTTAAGCATCCAGGAAATCGCTTGGCGTGGGCGGGTCGGGCTTGTCGCCTTTCCGCTCGCGTATCTGCTTGACGATTTTCACCAGCAAGTCGCGCGGGAGAGGCTCGTAGCCGGAGTACTCCTGGTAGGGTATGCCCCGCCCTTGGGTCGCCGAGCGCAAGTCGTTGCCGAATCCGAACATCTCCGCAACAGGCAGCTTGACTATTATTGTGGATGCCTCGCCTTCCTGCTGCATGTCAAGGAGCTGCCCCCTCCTCCCCTGTATGAGGGTTATCACGTTGCCCATGTAGTCGTGCGGGCAGAGGATGGTGACCTTCTGCTTTGGCTCCTGCAGGGTGACCCCGGCGTAAAGCATTGCAGCGTAAATCGGCCGCTTTGTCGCAGGGATTATCTGCGCAGGGCCGCGGTGCACCGGGTCCTCGTGGATGAGGGCGTCCACTATGCGCACCTTCACCCCGACGGCCTTCTCCTTTGCAAGAGGGCCCATGTCCATCGCCTCCTCGAAGCCCTGTATCATCAGCTCGGATATCTCGTTGAGGTACTGTATGCCCCTTGTGTCGTTGATGAAGATGTTGCGGTTGTGTATGTCGTACACCGCCTTCGCCTCCTCCCTTGGAAGGCCGCACTCGACAAGCGTTTCCACCAGGGACTTGCCCTTGGGCCGCCCGTCTGGTATCTTGCCCTCCACCATGGCGTCATAGACCGACTTTTCAATCGGCTCCACGATGAACTTGAGCTTGGTGTGCTTGTTCGGGGACTTGCCCTCGATTGTTCCGGACTTGCCGGAAATCATCTCGCGGTAGACCACAATGGGCGGGGAGGTCACTATGGGTATTCCCCTTTCCTTCATTATCTTGTACTCTATGATCTCAAGGTGCAGCTCGCCCATGCCGGAAATCAGGTGCTCGCCGGTCTCATGGTTGATTTCGACCTTGAGGGTCGGGTCCTCCTTGCCGATTTGGCGAAGCGCAAGGATGAGCTTTGCAAGGTCCTTGCTGTCCTTAGCCTCGATGCTCTTGGTGACCACGGGCTCTGAGTAGTGCTTTATCTGCTCGAAGGGGGTCATCTGCTCGGTCGAGAGCGTCTCGCCGACATAGACGTCGCGAAGGCCGACCAGCCCGACGATGTTGCCCGCCAGCACGTTGTCCACCATCACGCGGTCCGGGCCCATGTATATCGCGCACTGCTGGACCTTTTCAGATGTGAGCCTGGACGCCAGGAAAAGCATGTCGCTTTTCTTCACCGTACCCGAGAAAAGCCGCACGACCGCGACCTCGCCCGCGTGCTCGTCGTTCACAACCCCGAAGCAGACGCCGATTGTCTTGCCCGCGGCGTCGCACGCAAGCATCGCCTTGCCCTCTGGGGAATCCGGCTCGCCTTTCCAGATGACCGGAATGCGGTACTGCTGCGCCACCTTGGGGTTGGGGAGATGCTCGATGACCATCTGGAGAAGCACTTCGTCAAGCGGGGACTTCTCCACGAGAACCTTGTGCTCGCCCGCCTTGCAGTGGTTGTAGATGTCCGGGAACTTGATGTTGAACTTGGTCATTGACTTTATCGAAACCGCCCACTTGTGGAAAGCCGAGCCGAATGCCACGTTGCCCTTCGCAACCCCGATTTGCCAATTGGATTTTTGCTCCTCAGGCGCATATTGCTCGATTATCTTGTTGAGGCCGTTGATTATCTTGATGAGCCTTGCCTGCATTGCGTCGGAATCGAGCTGCAGCTCGTTTATCAGCCGGTCAATCTTGTTGATGAAAACAGTGGGCTTCGCCTTTTCCTTGAGCGCCTGGCGAAGCACGGTTTCCGTCTGCGGCATGATGCCCTCGACCGAATCGACCACCAGGACGATGCCGTCCACCGCACGCATGGCGCGCGTGACGTGCCCGCCGAAGTCAACGTGCCCGGGCGTGTCGATGAGGTTGATTAGGTAGTCCTGGTTTTCATACTGGAAGCCGAGGGAAATATTGGCTGATTTTATCGTGATGCCCCTCGCCTGCTCCTGCTCGTCGAAGTCCATCACCCTCTGCTCGCCGGCAAGCTCCTTTGAGATGAGCCCTGCGCGTGCGACCAGCGAGTCGGTCATGGTGGTCTTGCCGTGGTCGACGTGCGCGACGATGGCGATGTTCCTTATGTTGGGGACGTTGTCCATCATCTTTGCGACTTCCGCAACCACGTATTCTTTCCGCACCATCCAAACCACCATGAGATTCAGCAAAAGCTGAAAGACTTGCTCGATTTGCCAGATATGTCTGAAAGTCATCAAGCAGCGGGGGCTTTAATATGTAAGAAGGTTTTTATTTGGTTCGCAAATCCGCTCTTGCGCCCAAAAGAGGGCTGGCATGGCGGGATTCGGCAATAGTGCGCCTTTAAAAAATACGCTTCGGAAACCAACCTATGAAAGCGCAGGCTTCATCGGAATTCCTGATAATCTTCGGCGTGATGCTTGTTGTTGCGACCATGGTGTTTTCGGTCGGAGTGATGTGGCCCTCTTTCACGCAGTCCATAAAGAAGGCTGAAACTGACAGGTATTGGGCCTCGGCCCAGCCTTTTTCAGTCAGGCAGAATTCCATATATATGGACAACATGGTCCTTGAAATCGTGAATACCGAGCCGGTCAGCCTGACCATAAAAAGCATAGTGGTGAACGGGAAAGAAATCCCATTCAGCAGCCATGCCGCCCCCTTCACATGGGATAACCTGTCCTCCTGCTGCGCGGTATCCGGGGATTGCGCGTGCCTGGTGCCTCCCGGAAAAAGAGCGGTGTTCTCCACAGACAACCTCTCTTTATCGGTTGAAAGCCCGTGCCGCTCGGGCGGAAATTTCCAAGCGGGAAAAACTTATGATGTGGAGTTCGAAATACGCTATTACGGAACCAATAGCACGAACGTGAAGACGCAAGGCGGGAACGTTAGGCTTCTTGGGACATGCCAGGCATGCGAAAACGGAACGTGCGCCATAGTCCCGCCCTCTTTGCCATGCACGCACCTAGGGGAAGCGTGCGGAAGCGGGACTCCGCCCGCATGCTGCAAGAACGAGAGCCTCACCTGCGCCGGAACCTGCTGCAGGAACAACGGAGGCGAATGCGGAGCCGGAACTGACTGCTGCTCAGGGTACTGCGACGGGGCGGCATGTTCGGACAAGCCGGTATGCAACAGAAACGGGGAACCCTGCAAGGGCGCGGGCCAGAGCACCTGCTGCGAGGAGCTGGTATGCTATCCGCCAAATTCCGAAAAGTCGGTGTGCACGCCGTGCCTGGCTGAAGGCTACAGCGGCTGCGATGAATACACGCAATGCTGCGCGGAACTGACCTGTGACATGAGGGACAGGCTCTGCGAGAAATGCGTGGGCGAGGGCAAGGGCTGCAAGGCAAACCCGTGCTGCGAAGGGTTT
>CAYWFJ010000023.1:0-2001 GCA_964458205.1 Microcaldota archaeon
TGCTTGCGCTTTTCGCCACCACGCCTATGTCGTGGGAGACAAGGAGGAGCGTCATGCCCATCTTCCGGTTCAGCTTCCCAAGCAGAAGGTAAAAATCATGCTGGGCCTTTTGGTCGACTCCCACGGTCGGCTCGTCAAGCACGAGGAATTCCGGCTCCGCGGCAAGCGCCCGCGCTATGAACACGCGCTGCTGCTGCCCGCCCGACAAGTCCCCTATGCGCTTTTCACGAAGGCTTGCGATTCCAGCTACTTCAAGCGCCCTTTCGACCGCATCCGCGTCCGCGCCAGAAAGCCCCCTTCCAAGCCTGGCTTTCGGTATGCGCCCCATGCTTGCGACCTCGAAAACGCTTGCCGGGAAATTCTGGTCGAAATTCGTCGCCTTTTGCGGAACATAGCCCAGCTTGCCCCATTCGCGAAATCCGGAGATTTCCTTCCCAAACAGCATGATTTTCCCTTTGTCTTGCTTGAGTAGCCCGAGCGCAAGCTTGACAAGCGTGGTCTTGCCTGACCCGTTCGGGCCTATCATGCCAACAAAGTCGCCCCTTCCAATGGCGAAAGTGGCATCCTTGAGCGCCGGGCGGCTCCCATAGCCGAAGCTTACCCCTTCAAACTCCAGCACGCTTCCGTCCATCGCATCACTCGCCGCAATTCAGCCCTTCCCTTATGCCTTGCAGGTTCTCTTCCATGAGCGGCATGTAGCCCGCGCCGCGCGCCTCATCTTCGGCTGTTACGCCATGCACGCTATTAAAGACCAGCACCTTTCCGCCTATCTCGCCTGCAATCGTCTGGGCTGATTTCGGGCTTATGAGGCTCTCGAAATAGACCGCGGTCACGTTATGCGCCCTTGCCTGCTCCACGATTTTCACAAGCCCGGCAGGGGATGGCTCGCCCTCATGGCTCACACCCTCAATAGGTATCTGAATGCACCCATATTCCCTGCAGAAATAGCCGAGAGTGGCATGCGTTATCAACATTTCCTTCTTCTTGCAGGCTGAAAATGCTGCGCGGAATTCCGCGTCAAGCGCATCAAGCTTCGCATTGTAAGCAGCCGCATTTGCCCTGTAATATTCCCTGCCTTCCGGGTCAGCGGCTATGAACGCATCCCTGATGTTCTCAACCTGCCTTTGGGCAAGCTTTGGGGAAAGCCATACATGCGGGTCATACTCCCCGTGCGAATGCCCCTCCTCTTCATGTGCATCCCCTTCAGCTTCATGCTGGTGCTCTGACGCGGCAATCAGCTCCACCCCTTCGCTTGCCTCAACCACAACTAGCTTTCCGTTTCCCAATCCTTCGATAAGCCCATGCGCCCAAGAATGCTCCATGCCTGCGCCATTCAGCACGAAAATGTCCGCTTCTGAAAGCTGCTTTATCGCAGAAGGGGTAGGCTCGAAGTTGTGCGGCTCCACCCCGGGGGGAACGAGCACGGACACCGACGCACGCTCCCCGCCTACGCTCTTTGAAAATTCATACATCGGGTAAAAACTTGCTACCACCTTGAGTTTTCCTTCCTCCTGCGGCGCGCCTGCCGCGGGCTGCGAAACGCAGCCGAAAAGCAGGAGCGCAACAATTGCCAATGCGAATGCCAAAATCTTCATCTTCCCACCAACATTCCTTGGTGCGCGAATGCTTATTAATATTTTCTTCATTTGTTAATAACAATTGAGCGGAAAGCGCAGGAAAACTATTAACGGGGGCAAAAATGGCAATCATAAGCGCATCGATTGACAAGGAGACCCTTGCCGAGCTTGACTCGCTTTGCAAGTCGCTTGACTTTTCAGGCCGAAGCGAGGCAATCCGCGCAGGCATACGCGCGCTTTCATCTGAAAACTCAGACGTGGGGAAGCTTTCAGGCGAGATAAAGGCGGTCCTCCTTCTTGTCCATGAGGAAAAGGCGGAAAAAAGCGCATCGGGGCTCGCGCACGAATATGAATCCGTGGTCGCCACCCACATCCATGCCAACCTGCGGCGCGGCAAGTGCCTTGAAATATTCGTCCTTTCCGG
>CAYWFJ010000023.1:2101-3992 GCA_964458205.1 Microcaldota archaeon
ACATCCATGCCAACCTGCGGCGCGGCAAGTGCCTTGAAATATTCGTCCTTTCCGGAGAAGCCGGCAGGATACGCGCGCTTTACCGCGCGGCAAAGGGCAGCAGGAAGATGGATTATGCGCGCCTTGTCGTTCCTTGAAGCAAGGGCGCGCGCAGGCAAGGCGGCTTGCCCTGAAGAACGGATGGTGCGCTGGCTTTCGGCGCCCTAATGCAAAGCGGCGCAGGGAAATTGCGCTTGAAACGGATTGCGCATCGCTTCTGCCCCAAGCCCGGAGATCAGGATGGTTTTTGGGGCTTTTGGAATAGGGGAATTTGCGCCCTGCGGCTGCAGGCTTCCCTTCCCTGGCACGCCCCCCTATAAGGGCATGAAGAGCAGCCGCCTTCCGAAAGCTGCCCCTTCAGGTTCAGCGCAACCGCTGCGGCGGCAGCCGCCCCGATTGCATAGAACGCGATTTCCCACATGGCAACCACTCAAAATCCGAGCGCCAGCCCGGCATTATATATGATGAACGCAGCAACCCATGCAAACAGCACATAGTAAACCGCAGCGCCTGCCGCGAAAAGCAGGCTTCCCGACTCCTTTTTCAGCGCGACTATGGTGGCGATGCACGGGACATAAAGGAGCACGAACACCATGAACGAAATCGCTGAGAGTGGCGTGAAGTGCGACGAGAGGATTGCCGAGAGCTCGCCTTCGCCGGCGCCGTAAGCGCTTGCCATTGCCCCTACCACCACTTCCTTTGCAACAAGCCCGAACATTAGCGAGACGGAGGACTGCCAGTCCCCGAAGCCGAGCGGGGCAAAAACGGGCGAGATTGCGCTTCCGAGCATCCCGGCATAGCTCCCCTTCGAGCCGTAATCCGCGCCCTGCGGCATGCTCGCAAGGAACCAGACCAAAACAGAGCAGGCAAGTATTATCGTGCCCGCCCTTTTCGCGAATTCGCCAGTCTGCAGCCATGCCTGGGATGCGACCACGCCCCACGAAGGCACCTGGTAGTCCGGAAGCTCGATTGCAAGTTCTGCCTTGCCGCTATGCAGGAAAATCCCCCTGAACGCGAATGCCGTCAAAAGGCCGGATGCCGCGCCGAACAGGTAGAGGAATAGCAGCACTGCGCCCTGCTGGCTTGCAAAAAAGGCCCCTGCGAAAACCGTGAAGACCGGCAGCCTCGCCGCGCAGGACATGAACGGGACGGCCGCCATCGCGGCAAGCCTGTCCTCCTTCGAATCAAGTATCCTTGTCGCCATTATCGCAGGCACGTTGCAGCCGAAACCGAGTATGAGCGGCATTGCGGCCTTTCCGGAAAGCCCCGCCTTTCCCATGAGCCCGTCAAGAAGAACGGCTATCCTCGCAAGGTAGCCCGTGTCCTCCATGGCATATAACAGGAAAAACAGCACGAATATCGCGGGCGCGAACACGAGCACGCTTCCTATCCCGGCCACTATCCCGTTCTCCACAAGCGAGGCCGCCCAAGGGGGCGCGCCTGCCCCTGCGAGAAGCGCCGCCAACTCCGCCCCTAAGAAGGAAAAGGCAGCGTCAATAATCCCTGTCGCGGGCGCGGAAAGCGAGAAGGTCGCCTGGAAAACAAGCCACATCGCAGCGATGAACAGCGGGGTGCCTATCCATGGGTTGAGGAAGAGATGGTCCAGCCTGCCCATCGCGCCCTCCTGCCTCTTGCCTGAAACCGCGGCTGCGATGGCTTCCTTCACGAAGCGCCGCCTTTCGACAAGGCTTTTCGGGAAAGCCGCTTTCCTGCCCGGCTTGCCGCCTGCTTTTGGGGAGCATGCGGAAAGGAGCCTTGCGATGCCTTCCCCCGTCTTCGCGGAGACCAGTATGAACGGGACGCCGAACTTTTCCGAAAGCCTGCGCTCGTCTATTTCCATCCCACATCGCCG